>CAMLIL010000001.1 GCA_946480015.1 uncultured Oxalobacteraceae bacterium
GCGTGATGATGGAAATCGACGACTGCGCCTTCCCGCTGCTGGCCGGCATGAGCGCCCACAGCGATCCGCTGACCGCGTTCAAGGATGTCGACTACGCCCTGCTGGTTGGCGCCCGTCCACGCGGCCCTGGCATGGAACGCAAGGACCTGCTGGAAGCCAACGCCCAGATCTTCACCGTGCAGGGCAAGGCTCTGGACCAGGTCGCTTCGCGCAATGTGCGCGTGCTGGTGGTCGGCAACCCTGCCAACACCAACGCCTACATCGCCATGAAATCGGCGCCTTCGCTGCCAAGCAAGAACTTCACCGCCATGCTGCGCCTGGACCACAACCGCGCCCTGTCGCAGGTAGCCGCCAAGGTTGGCGCACCGGTCGCTTCGATCGAAAAACTGTGCGTGTGGGGCAACCACTCGCCGACCATGTACGCCGACTACCGCTTTGCCGAATTTGCCGGCAAGTCGGTCAAGGACGCCATCAACGACGACGTCTGGAACCGCGACGTGTTCCTGCCGACCGTGGGCAAGCGCGGCGCCGCCATCATCGAAGCGCGCGGCCTGTCCTCGGCTGCCTCGGCCGCCAACGCCGCCATCGACCACATGCACGACTGGCACCACGGCACCAACGGCAAGTGGACCACCATGGGCATCCCATCGGACGGCTCCTACGGCATTCCTGAAGGCACCATGTTCGGCTTCCCGGTCACGGTCGCCAACGGCGAATACACCATCGTGCAAGGCCTGCCGATCGACGCGTTCTCGCAAGAGCGCATCAACCTGACGCTCAAGGAACTGACCGAAGAGCGTGAAGGCGTTGCCCACCTGCTGGCCTAAGGCCCATCCGCGGCGGACACCGTGGAGCCGATAAAGCCCCCCGTTCGCCGTTCCCGCCGTGCCGCCCCCAGCGGCACGGCGCCTGTCTTCGAGCCTACCAGCATGCATCCTTCCGAGGTTTTATTCCAGGGCACGCGCCAGCCGCTGCTGCTTCCCGCCTGCGATCACTACGCCGGCTCGGAGAAGCTCATGCGCAAATCGATGGCCCTGCAACAAGAGCTTGGTCCCCTGTTCGACATCACCTTCGACTGCGAAGATGGCGCCTCCGCCGGCGCCGAGCCCGAGCACGCCAAACTGGTGGTCACGCTGCTCAACGACGAAGGCAACCGCTTCAACCGCATCGGCGTGCGCGTGCACGACGTCGGCAGCGCCTTTTTCGACGGCGATGTGGCCGTGATCGTCGGCGGCGCCGCCCAGCGCATGGCGTATATCGTCCTGCCCAAGGCCGACTCGAGCATCGAGGTGGCGCGCGCGATCGAAAAAATCAACCAGCACGCCACCCGCGCCGGGCGCGTCACGCCGCTGCCGGTGCACGTGCTGATCGAAACCCATGGCGCCCTGCGCGAGGCCGATGCCATCGCCGCCCTGCCCCAGGTCGAGTGCCTGTCGTTCGGCATCATGGATTTCGTCTCGGCCCATTACGGCGCGGTGCCGGCCAGCGCCATGCGCACGCCCGGCCAGTTCACCCACCCGCTGGTGGTGCGCGCCAAGCTGGAAATGGTGGCGGCCTGCCACGCGCACGGCAAGGTGCCGTCGCACAATGTCACTACCGACATCAAGGATAGCGCCGTGGTGGCCAACGATGCCCAGCGCGCCGCCGCCGAGTTCGGCTTTACGCGCATGTGGAGCATCCACCCCGACCAGATCAAGCCGATCATCAAGGCCTTCACGCCGCGCCTGTCGGAAGTGAACGAAGCGACCAATATTCTGTCTGACGCAAAAGCGGCCAGCTGGGGACCGACCAGCCAGAACGGCCGCCTGCACGACCGCGCCAGCTACCGTTATTACTGGACCGTACTGCAACGCGCCAAGCTGGCCGGCCTGAGCCTGCCGGATGCGGCCGTTGCCCTGCTCAACCCCGCTCCCCAACCGGAATCCAATTAATGCCTAACTTGCTCAAGCAAATCCTGGCCGCCGGGGCTGTCGCCCTGGCCGCAAGCGCCCTGTGCGCCGCCCCGGCCCTGGCCGCCGAGAAGACCAAAGCCAAGGCCAAGTCCGCCGTGCACCCGAAGGCGACCGCCGTGGCTCCCGCGGCGCCCAATCCCGACGCCGACGAGCCGGACATCACCGACACCGTCACCACCGAATACCACTGCGAGCTGGGCAACAACGTCACCATCTATCAGAACGATAACGACCATGCGCACATCGCGCTGCGCTGGAAGAAACGCCTGCACCGCCTGACCCGCGTCGGCACCACCACCGGCGCCCAGCGCTTCGAAAACCCGCTGTTCGGCCTGGTCTGGATCGGCATCCCGTCCAAGGCCATGCTGCTCGACTCCAAACAGAACCGCCAGCTTGCCAACGAATGCCAGAACGCCGCCCAGTCCAAGGCGGCAGCATCGCCCGTCACACCAGCCGTTAGCCAATAAATACCCCACTGAAGGAGAGGTCATGTCCCGCAACACCTTAAACACGCTCAAGGATTTCAAACTGTCGGCTGGCCAGAAAGGCAAGTTCTACTCGCTGCCCGCACTGGAGAAAAGCCTGGGCGTGAATGTATCGCGCCTGCCGGTGTCGATCCGTATCGTTCTGGAGTCCGTGCTGCGCAATTGCGACGGCAAGAAGGTCACCGAAGAACACGTCAAGCAATTGGCGAACTGGAACCCGACCGGCGAACGCACCGACGAGATTCCGTTCGTCGTCGCGCGCGTGGTGCTGCAGGACTTCACCGGCGTGCCCCTGCTGGCCGACCTGGCCGCGATGCGCAACGTGGCCAACAAGATGGGCCTCAATCCCAAGAACATCGAGCCGCTGGTGCCGGTCGACCTGGTGGTCGACCACTCGGTCACCATCGACCACTTCCGCGAGCCGAAGGCGCTGGACCTGAACATGAAGCTGGAATTCTCGCGCAACAACGAGCGCTACCAGTTCATGAAATGGGGCATGCAAGCCTTCGACACCTTCGGCGTGGTGCCACCGGGCTTCGGCATCGTGCACCAGGTCAACCTGGAATACCTGGCACGCGGCGTGCACAAGGCCGGCGACACCTACTACCCTGACACCCTGGTCGGTACCGACTCGCACACCACCATGATCAACGGCATCGGCGTGGTCGGCTGGGGCGTGGGCGGCATCGAAGCCGAAGCCGGCATGCTGGGCCAGCCGGTCTACTTCCTGACTCCGGACGTGATCGGCGTCAACCTGACCGGCGCCCTGCGCGAAGGCTGCACCGCCACCGACCTGGTGCTGACCATCACCGAAATGCTGCGCAAGGAAAAAGTCGTCGGCAAGTTCGTCGAATTCTTCGGCGAAGGCACCGAGTCGCTGTCGCTGCCGGACCGCGCCACCATCGCCAACATGGCCCCGGAATACGGCGCCACCATGGGCTTTTTCCCGATCGACGACGCCACCGTCGACTACTTCGAAGGCACCGGCCGCACCAAGGACGAAATCACCGCCTTCCAGAACTACTACAAGGCGCAAAACCTGTACGGCGTGCCGAAAGCCGGCGAGATCGACTACACCCGCGTGGTATCGCTCGACCTGTCGACCGTGTCGCCATCGCTGGCCGGTCCAAAGCGTCCGCAAGACCGTATCGAACTGGGCTATGTGAAGTCGAACTTCACCGAGCTGTTCTCGAAGCCAACCACCGAAAACGGCTTCAACAAGAACCCGGCCGACCTGACCAATGTGTACCAGACCAGCAATGGCGTGCACGTCAAGAACGGCGACGTGCTGATCGCCGCGATCACATCCTGCACCAACACCTCGAACCCGAGCGTGATCCTGGCCGCCGGCCTGCTGGCCAAGAAGGCCGTGGAAGCCGGCCTGACCGTGGCACCGCACATCAAGACCTCGCTGGCGCCCGGCTCGCGCGTGGTGACCGAGTACCTGAAAGCGGCCGGCCTGCTGCCTTACCTGGAGCAACTGGGCTTCGGCGTGACCGCCTACGGCTGCACCACCTGCATCGGTAACGCCGGCGACCTGACCCCGGAAATGAACGCCGCCATCGCCGAGCACGATATCGTCGCCTCGGCTGTGCTGTCGGGCAACCGTAACTTTGAAGCGCGCATCCACCCGAACATCCGTTCGAACTTCCTGGCCTCGCCACCGCTGGTCGTGGCCTACGCCATCGCGGGCAACATGACGCGCGACCTGATGACCGAGCCGGTCGGCAAGGGCACGGGCGGCCGTGACGTGTATCTGGGCGACATCTGGCCATCGTCGAAAGAAGTCGCCGCCCTGATGAAGTTCGCCATGAATGCCGACACCTTCAAGGCCAACTACGCCGACGTCAAGGGCGCTCCCGGCAAGCTGTGGGAGAACGTGTCGACCGTCAAGGGCCAGGTCTACAACTGGCCTGCCTCGACCTACATCGCCGAGCCGCCATTCTTCGAAGGCTTCGAGATGACCCCGAAAGCGGCCGCCACCGGCATCAGCGGCGCGCGCGCACTGGGCGTGTTCGGCGACTCGATCACCACCGACCACATCTCCCCGGCCGGCTCGATCCAGGAAAGCGGTCCTGCAGGCAAGTGGCTGCTGGCCAACGGCGTGCAAAAAGCCGACTTCAACTCCTACGGCTCGCGCCGCGGCAATCACGAGATCATGATGCGCGGCACCTTCGCCAACGTGCGCATCAAGAACCGCATGATTCCTGCCAAGGCAGACGGTTCGGCGGTCGAAGGCGGCATCACGATTCACCAGCCATCGAGCCAGCAGATGTCGATTTACGACGCGGCCATGAAGTATGTGGCCGACGGCGTGCCGACCATGATCTTCGGCGGCGAAGAGTACGGCACCGGCTCGTCGCGCGACTGGGCGGCCAAGGGCACCCAGCTGCTGGGCGTGAAGGCCGTGATCACCCGTTCCTTCGAGCGTATCCACCGTTCCAACCTGGTCGGCATGGGCGTGCTGCCGCTGCAATTCATCGGCGACGACAGCGTGCAGACCCTGGGCATCACCGGCAACGAGACCTTCGATCTGAAGGGCCTGGAAGGCGAGATCAAGCCGCAACAGCTGGCCACGCTGGTGATTCACCGCGCCAACGGCGAGACCCAGGAAGTGACGGTACTGCTGCGTATCGACACCCCGATCGAAGTCGACTACTACAAGCACGGCGGTATTCTGCCATTCGTGCTGCGTCAGCTGCTGGCCGCGTAATCGCTCCTTGGCCCAAGCAAAAACGCCGGACTCGTCCGGCGTTTTTTTTCGTCGTCCCCGGCCTCGGCGCCCCCCTTGGCGCGGCCACATGCTGAGCATGCGTGGCGTGGATCCCGCCGGGGGCCGCCGAGGCCGGGGACGGCAATCACCCGGTATTCATGGTCCCGGCCCGAATCCACTACAATAGGGAGCTATCAGGGTTATCATTGTTCTCATCCATATATATCCACTCACTCACTTAAAGACTCCTATCACGCCATGCGTCGTCCATCCAAAGATTCATCCCACAAACTGTCGGCAGAAAGCCAGCGCCTGGTGAGCCTCAGTCAGGCCATCGTCCAGGCGGCCAGCCGCATCGAGGAGCGAGCCTGGGAGCGCCAGCTGGATACGCAACTGCAGAAACTGCTCAAGACCAATCATCAAGACACGGTCGACAACACCCTCAATGTGCTGTTCAAGGAAGACCTGAACGCCTACGACGTGCTGATGGAAGGCGTGGAAGCGGTCAGCGAATCGTCCTACATGATCGAGCAGCAGGACGGCGTCGAGACCACCTACCAGGCGCTGCTGGTGGCCGCGCCCATCCTTGCCTGGACGCGCTTTTCGATTGCCTCGGGCACGATCCCGGCCGAGGCGCTGTCGACCCTGTCGGCGCACTTCTCCGCCCATCTGCTGGCCGAAGGCGTGCAAATGGCCATGGCGCCAACCCTGTTCGCCATCGACCAGTTGCCGCGTACCCACGCCGAAACCTACGCCACCACCCACAAGCTGGCACAGGCGGCGCACAAGGGCACGCAGCTCAAGCCAATGGGCAAGGCGCCCGAGACTGCGCCCTTCCTGGCCGACACCCGCTACCTGCTGATCGCCCTAGTGGCCCCGCAGGGCGCGCCGCTGTTCCGCTGGCAAGAGCCGCAGCACCTGACCAATTTCGTTGCCGAACGCAGCGCTGCGCTGGCCCAGTGGCGCAGCCAGGCCGAGCCGACCATCGCACGGCTGCTGCCGGGCTGCGGCGTCGATATCCTGCTGCCGGAAGCGTATTACGTGGCCTGCCGCGAAGCCGACAAGCAAATCCGTCCGGTATCGATTCGCGCCGCCGTGCATTATCTGACCAACACCCTGGGCGTGGAAGCGTCCGACCTGCGCGCCGTCATCGCCGGCTTCGGCGAAGAATCGGCCGACGGCCAGGTGGACGAATACCGCGTGGCGTTCACCATGCGCCAGGAAACCGACGTGGTCTACGGCATCGTGTGGCCGCTGTACGGGCAGGAAGATGAAAACGGCACGCCGGTGGAAGGCTTCGCCGGGACGGAACTGGATCTGGGTGAGCAGAAAACTCCGCTGGACGAGATTGTCGCCTGCCTCAACGAAGCCGGCATCGCCCACATCAAGCGCCACAACGAACGTTTCGTGGCCGAGTATTGCGACGACTGCGGCGCACCGCTGTTTGCCGACCCTACCGGCGAACTGGTGCATGCTGAAATGCCGGACGATGCCCCCACCGGAAACGAGCACTTCCACTAAGTTTTGGTGATGCTGCGGGCCGCGCAGGCGCGGCCCCCTCTACCGGGAACCTACCATTGCGAGAATGGCAGGCGGATCAGGCTGGAATTGTAATAGCGCGCATCGTACGTGACTTCCTCGCCGATCCACCCGGGCTTGTCGAACTGCTGGCCTTCCGAGGCCAGCTCGATTTCCGCAACGGCCAAGCCCTGGTTCGCTCCCAGGAACTCATCGACTTCCCACACATTGCCGGCAAAGCGGATGCGGCGCCGGTATTTTTCGATCAGCGGCTGTTCACACAAGCGGTCCAGCAACTCAGCTGCATCGGCAAGCGGAATCGGATACTCCCACTCGCCGCGCGTGGCTCCCGCACTGCGTCCCTTGATGGTCAAGACCGCGCCCCCGCCTTCGATGCGCACGCGCACGACCCGGTCCGCCTGCGACGATAAATAACCCTGGCGCAGCAGCACCGGTTCGCCCAGGCTGCGCCAGGCATCGCCCTTGAGCAAGAACTTGCGTTCGATTTCGATCCCCATGCTCAGCCCAGTGCATGCAGGACAGGCTGCAGGATGGCGGCGCCCAGCTCGCGGCTGCGCGCGCCGTTCCAGCCGGTATAGGAATCGGGCAAATCGGCATTGTCCTTGAACGGCATTTCCAAGGTCAGCGACAGGCAGCCGAAGGTGTGGCCGATGTATTTCGACGCCAGGGTCAGCACGTCCGCGCTGTATTTGCTGGCCGGATAGCCGTGCACGTTTTGAAAATCGGGACTGGCGGCCATGTACTGCGCCACGAACGATTGCTGCAGCGCGGCCTGCTCCGGCGAGAAGGTGTCGAGCATCTCGTTGCCGGCCACGAAGTTGTACGGCTTTTCCTCGTCGCCATGGATGTCGAAGAACATGTCGCAACCCGCTTCATGGATTTTATTTTTCACGCACAGCACCTCGGGACTGCGCTCGGCGCTGGGCGTCATCCATTCGCGATTCAGATTGGCGCCGGCCGCATTGGTGCGCAGATTGCCGCGCACGCCGCCATCGGGATTCATGTTCGGCACGATATAGAACGCGGCGCGCTGCAACAGCTTGCGCGCGACCGGATTGGCGCCGTCGAGCAGCGCGTCGAGCAAACCTTCGATGAACCATTCAGCCATGGTCTCGCCCGGATGCTGGCGCGCGATAAACCAGATTTTCTTTTCGGCGGCCGGATGGCCGACCACCACCAGATTCATGTCGCGCCCATCGACCGAGCTGCCGATGTCATGCACGCGCGCCAGTGGATTTTCCGCTACTTCGCCAAGCAGGCGCAGATGGCGTTCGAACGAATACGGTTCGAAATAAGCGTAATACACGCTATCGAGTTCGGGCGTGTGGTTGATCGTCATGACCTGGCCGTCGAAGCTGGTCGGCACCCGGAACCAGTTTTCCGTGTCGTAGCTGGCCACCGCCTGGTAGTTGCGGAAACCCGCCGGGTACGTGGCCTGGCCGGCGTTCAAGAAACGAATCGTGCACGCCTGGCCGCGCGCGCCCTGCAGGCGAAAATGGAACCACTGGTAAATGTCGGCGTGCGAATCCTTGCGCAGTTTCAGCTCGATCTGGCGCGCGCTGCCGGCCTGCACCACCTCGATGGCGCCGGAATCGAACTGCTGGCTGATTTTGACGGGCATGGTGTTCCTCCTGGGGAAGCGGCTCAGTCCCCAACATCGAGCAGATCGGTGCGGTAGGCCAGCATCATCTGGCGCATCAGTTCGATGTTGTGTGGGCTGAGCAGTAATGTGAGGTCGGTACGCGCATCGAGCTTCATGATCATGCGCATGCCCTCGTTGGACAGCTTGAGGCGGACGCCGAGCACACGCGGCGTGTCCGGGCGCCAGTCATTCCGGGTGATGGCCGGCATGCCGGACGGCGGCGCCGTCAGAGTGTGCGTGGTGGGCGGCACAAGCTCGAGCAGCCGGAACACCACGGCGCCTGGAAACAGCACAACGCAATCGCGGGCCGCCTTGCAGGCGAACTTCGCGAGCAATAAATTGCCTACGCGATCGCACTGCATATGCAGCGAACGCACTTCGCGGACGACGGCTGGTTTCACGACGGCTTTCCTATGAAAAAGAACGGCGCATCGATTCTACCGCATCCCCCTTGTGCCATGGCGCAACATACGACAAAACGGGGAGCGCGCTCCCCGTCAAAGTAAGCGGTGCCGGCTGGCCGCAACCAGGCGGCGTGGGCGCTGCGCGCTTAGCGCGACTTGTCGGAACCGGAACGCCCCCCGCCCTGCTTGCTGCCGGTGGAGCTGGATTCCGACTGGCGATTGCCGTGGCTCATGCTGCCGGCACGGCGCGCCTCTTCCGACGTGAACTCGTGAGCGGTACCTTTCTCATGAGCGGCTTTGCCGCCCTCGCTGGCGATGGCGCGCTGACGCTCCGGGTCCATCGATGCGAAACCGCGGTTGCTGGTGCCCGAACCGCTCTGCTTATTGCCGCCCTGCTTACTGCCACCTTGCTTGTTACCCTGGTTAGCCATGGTCATCTCCTTGAATGATTCCTCTCCCGCCAAGCCCACCGCCGTTGCGCCGATGAGCGGCCAAGAAAATCCATCTTAGGCAGGGCTGCGCTACTCGGCTATAGGACAGGGCCAGAGCAATATGTAGGACAAACACCGACATTATTGCCTATAGCTATAACTTGAGCGATGCGCTGGCAAACAGTCCTACAGCCTCACGCTCCCTGCTCCGATGACGCACTGATGCGCGCAGGGGCATGATGATTGAAGCATTTCATTTTAGAAGGGGGAGCAATCATGAATTCGAACCAGCGCAGCCAGGGAAACAACCAGTCCAGCAACGGCGGCAACGAGAAACCGGTCTCGTCCTCGCGCGGCGGCACCGTGGAGAAGGACAACCTCAATCCGGACATGCAGCGTTCGGGCACCTTGAACGGCGGCCAGGACAGCTTCGACCGCAGCGGCTCGCAAACGGGCAGCCGGCAGAAGGCCGAGCCGGCGGTGCATGAATCGAACGATGCCGCCGGCGGCTACCCGCGCAGTCCGGGCGGTGCCAACCAGCTCGATGCCGACGAGAAGATGGACGACGACACCGGCTTTTCACGCGGCAATCGCCAGTCGGCCGAGATCGACGAAGGCAGCCGCCAGGAACGCCAGAGCAATGTCGGCCGGCGTAGCGACATGACCCCGGACTAGTTGTCGTCCCCCGCGTGCGCAAGGGCAGGCTACCTGAAGCCGTTCGCGCAAGCGCCCGCGAGTTCCCGCAATCGCGCGACGGCTGTTTGACCCCGCACATGAAACTGTTCAGCACATAGCCAGCTGCCGCGGTGTCCAAGCTGGTATGACGACGAACCAGCACACTGCGGACAGCGCCAGCCTCCTGCTCAGCGAAATGCGGCAACTCCTTGCGGGGTACGCCGGGCGCATCGCCGCAGCCGTGCTGTGCCTGATCGTCGCCAAGATCGCCACGGTGACCGTGCCGCTCCTGCTCAAGCGCATCATCGACGCGTTTGCCCAGCCGGCCACGCTGGCGCAGCTGCCGATCTACCTGCTGGCAGGCTACGCCCTGGTGCGCTTTCTCGCCACGCTGTTCAACGAACTGCGCGACCTGCTGTTTGCCCGCGTCACCCTGCGCACGGTGGCCACCTACGCGCACAAGACCTTCGTCCACCTGCACACGCTCACGCCGGGCTTTCACGCCAGGCGCCAGATCGGCGCCCTGCTGTCGGACATCGACCGCGGCACCACCGGCATCGCCTTCCTGCTCGGCGTGGCGCTCTTTACCATCGTCCCCACGCTGATCGAAATCGGCCTGGTGCTGGCGGTCATGCTGGACCGCTACAGCGCCTGGTTCTCGCTCATCATCGCCCTGACCTTCCTTGGCTATGCCGGCTTCACGCTCACCTTCACCAGCCGGCGGGTACTGTACCAGCGCCGTGTCAACAAACTCGATGCCCGCGCCAAAGGCCACCTGGCCGACAGCCTGCTCAACTACGACACCATCAAATACTTTTCCAACGAAGCGCTGGAGGCCCAGCGCTTCCGCGCGCGCATGCGCAGCTGGGAGCAGGCCGGCATGGGCAACCAGCGCGCCCTGTTCACGCTGCACGTGGGCCAAAGCGCCACCATTGCGATCGGCGTGGCTGCCATCATGCTGCTGGCCGGGCATGCCGTGTGGCGCGGCACCATGCGCGTAGGCGACATGCGCGTAGGCGACCTGGTGCTGATCAACGCTTACGCGCTGCAGGTCTGCCTGCCGCTCAACGCGCTCGGCTTCGTCTACCGCGAAGCGCGCGATGCGCTGGTCAACGCCGAACGCCTGATCCAGCTGCTGCGCGAACGGCCCGAGGTCGCGGACCTGCCGGGCTTGCCGTGGCTGAACGCGCAGCGCGGCGAAGTGCGGTTCGACAACGTCAGCTTCCACTACGACCCCGCGCGCCCCATCCTGCACAACGTCAGTTTCGACGTGCCGGCCGGTCGCACCGTGGCCGTGGTGGGGCGCAGCGGCTCCGGCAAGTCCACCCTGGCGCGCCTGCTGCTGCGCTTTTACGATCCTGTCGAAGGCCGCATCCTGATCGACGGCCAGGACACCGGCGGCGTCAGCGCCGCCAGCGTGCGCATGGCCATCGGCGTGGTGCCGCAGGACACCGCCCTGTTCAACGACACCATCGGCTACAACATCGGCTATGGCAAGGTCGGCTGCAGCCGCGCCGACATCGTCGCCGCCGCCCGCGCAGCCCATTTGCACGAGGTCATCGAAGCCCTGCCGCTCGGCTACGACACGCGCGTGGGCGAGCGCGGCGTGGCCCTGTCGGGCGGCGAAAAGCAGCGCATCGCCATCGCCCGCGCCATTCTCAAGGATCCGCCCATCCTGATTTTCGATGAAGCGACGTCGGCGCTGGATGCCGATTCCGAGCACGCCATCCAGGAAGAACTCAACCGGCTCTCGCGCAACCGCACCACGCTGGTCATCGCGCACCGGCTGGCCAGCGTGGTCGGCGCCCACCAGATCCTCGTCATGGAGCGTGGCCGTATCGCCGAACGCGGCAGCCATACCGACCTGCTGCGCAGCAAAGGCCTGTACGCCCGCCTGTGGCTGCTCCAGCAGCGCATGGACCGGCAACAACAGCTTGAACGCGAACCGCTCAGGGAGAGCTCATGAGACCGCTGAACATCCTGACCTGGCATACCCATGGCAGCTACCTGTATTACCTGAGCCAGGTACCGCATCATTTCCACGTCTTGAGCAAGCCCGGCCGCCCGCCCGGCTACGCGGGCCGGCACGGCCATTTTCCGTGGGGGCCGAACGTGCACGACCAGCCGGCGGCGCAGGTCAGGCAGCAGCAGTTCGACTGCATCGTCTTCCAGGACGACGCCCAGTACGAGCGCGACCAGTACGAACTGCTCACGCCCACGCAGCGCGCGCTGCCGCGCATCTATATCGAACACGATCCGCCGCGCGCGCATCCCACCGACACCCGCCATCCGGTCGACGACCCCAACGTGGTGCTGGTGCACGTGACGCACTTCAACGCGCTGATGTGGGATAACGGCCGCACCCCCACGCGGGTGATCGAACACGGCGTGCTGGTTCCCGAGCAGGTGCAGTACAGCGGCGAGCTGGCGCGCGGCCTGGTCATCATCAACCATCTGGCGCGGCGCGGACGCCGGCTGGGCGCCGACGTGTTCATGGAGGCACGGCGCGCCACGCCGCTCGACCTGATCGGCATGGCGGCCGAGGAATCGGGCGGGCTGGGCGAGATCGAGCACGCGCTGCTGCCGCGCTTTGCCGCCCGTTATCGCTATCTGTTCCACCCGGTGCGCTACACCAGCCTGGGGCTGTCCGTGATTGAAGCGATGATGGTCGGCTTGCCGGTCGTCGCGCTTGCCACGGCCGAAATGCCCACGGTCATCGACAACGGCTTTTCCGGCTTCATCGATACCGATGTGGCGAGGCTGCATGCGCACATGCAGCGCCTGGCCGGCGACCGCGCGCTGGCGCAGGAACTGGGCGCCAACGCGCGCGCCCAGGCGCGCGAACGCTTCAGCATCCGGCGCTTCAGCGCCGAGTGGGATGCGCTGCTGCGCCAGGTCACCGGCATCCCGGCGCGTCCGCCACCGCTGCTTGCGAGCTAGCCCTGTCCCGCCCCGCCTTCGCCCATCAGGCCAATTGCTACAACAGAATCCCCCAAAGGAGCACCCATGCTGTTCGACGACAAGCACGTGCTGGAGCCGGCCACCGCGCACGAGCGCGTGCGCCGCATCGCCCTGATCAGTGACCACGCCTCGCCACTGGCGCAGCCGGGCAGCGTCGATTGCGGCGGGCAGAATGTCTACGTAGCCAATCTGGCGCGCGAGCTGGCCGCGCGCGGCTGCATGGTCGACGTGTACACCCGCCGCGACGCCATCGGCCAGCGCCAGCGCGTCCAATGGCGCGACAATGTCCGCGTCATCCAGGTGCCGGTCGGGCCGGCCCACTTCGTCCAGAAAGAGCATCTGCTGCCCTACATCGACGAATTCGCCCGCTTCGTCACCCGCTTCATCCGCCGCAACGGCATCGTCTACGACCTCGTGCATGCCAATTTCTTCATGTCCGGCATGGTCGCGCAACACCTCAAGCAAGTTCTCGGCATTCCCTTCGTGATCACTTTCCACGCCCTCGGCCATGTGCGCCGCCTGGCGCAGGGGCAGGACGACGCGTTCCCCCCGGCGCGCCTGAGCATCGAACATACGCTGATGCGCTCTGCCGATGCCATCATCGCCGAGTGCCCGCAGGACCGCGCCGACATGCAGCAGCTGTACGGCGCCGCCCCCGAGCGCATCGCCGTCATTCCCTGCGGCTTCGATCCGCAGGAACTGTGGCCGGTGCCGATGCGGCTGGCGCGCCAGAAACTCGGCATCGCCCAGGGCAAGTTCGTCGTGCTGCAACTGGGCCGCATCATCCCGCGCAAGGGCATTGCCACGGTCGTCGACAGCCTGGCCCTGCTACGCGCGCGCTACGACATCGACGCGCAATGCGTGGTGGTGGGCGGCGAGCCGCCCGGGCAGGCCGAGAGCGCGGAAATGCTGCGCCTGCGCGCCCTGGCCGCCCAGCGCGATGTGTCCGGCCACGTATTGTTTGCCGGGCGCAAGGAGCGTGGCCAGCTGCGCTACTACTACAGCGCCGCCGACGTGTTCGTCACCACGCCGTGGTACGAGCCCTTCGGCATCACCCCGGTTGAAGCGATGGCCTGCGCGCGCCCCGTGATCGGGGCCGAAGTGGGCGGCATCAAATCGACCGTGGTCGACGGCGACACCGGCTTTCTGGTTCCGCCGCGCGACCCCGACGCCCTGTGCGAGCGCCTCGCGACCTTGCGCGCCAACCCCGCCCTCGCGCGCAGCATGGGCGATGAAGGCTTGCGGCGCGCCTACCATTACTACACCTGGCGCACCGTGGCCCAGCAGACCGCCGCCGTCTACGCCAAGGTGGCCCAGGCGCCCCAGCCAGCGTCAGGCATGGCGGCACGCTGAACCAGCCTGTCCCTCAACCCGATCAAACCAAGGAAACCCGCGATGCCAGACCAAACCCTCCGCTCAGCCCCCGCCGATGCCGCAGCCATGCCGGCGCCCACCCTGCGCGGCAAGACCATCCTCATCACCGGCGCGGGCAGCGGCCTGGGCGCCGCGCTGGCCGCCCTGCTGGCGCGCGATGGCGCCCGGCTGGTGCTGGCCGATATCGATGGCGCGCGCGCCCGCCAGGTCGCCGAAGGCCTTGCTTGCGGCGACCAGCCCGCACACGCACTGGCGCTGGACGTGGGCGATGCGGCGGCCGTCGCGGCGGCGATGGCGCACATCGATGGCAGCTGCGGCCGCCTGGACGTGCTCATCAACAATGCCGGCACCGACGTCACCGCCCCCATCGGCGAACTGTCCGCACCTCAGTGGACACGCGTCATCGACACCAATCTGAACGGGCCATTCTTCCTGTGCAAGGCAGCCGTGCCACTGATGCGGCGCGCCGGCGGCGGCCACATCGTCAACGTGGCGTCCACCGCCGCCAAGCGCGCCTGGCCCAACGCCTGCGCCTACCACGCCAGCAAATGGGGGCTGCTCGGCCTGTCGCACGCCCTGCACGCCGAACTGCGCGCGCACGGCATCAAGGTCAGCGCCGTGATCGCCGGCGGCATGCGCACGCCCTTCCTGCTCGACCGCTTTCCCGAGCTCGATCCGGCCGTACTGCAGGAGCCGGCCAATGTGGCGCAGGCGATACGCGCCGTGCTGCTCATGCCCGGCGACAGCGTGGTGGCCGAAATCACCGTGCTGCCGCTGCGGGAGTCCTCGTGGCCATGAGCAAGCGCGCCGTGTTCTTCGACAAGGACGGCACCCTGGTCGACAACCTCCCCTACAACACCGAGCCGCGCCTGATCACCCTGTGCGGCGGCGCCGGCGCGGCCGTGCGCCTGCTGGCCCAGCTCGACTATCGCCTGTTCATCGTCACCAACCAGGACGGCATCGCGCGCGGACGCTTTCCCGCCGCGGCCATGAAACCGGTACGCGACCGCCTGGCCGACCTGCTGTTTCGCGAACAGGTGCAGCTCGACGGCTTCTATTTCTGCCCGCACCATCCCGACGGCAGCATCGCGCCGTTCGCCCGTCCGTGCACTTGCCGCAAGCCGCAACCCGGCATGCTGCTGAAGGCGGCGCGCGAGCACGATATCGACCTGGGCGCGTCGTGGATGATCGGCGACATCCTGCACGACGTCGAAGCCGGCAGCCGGGCCGGCTGCCGCACCTTGCTGGTCGACCGCGGCAACGAAACCGAATGGCGCCTGGGCCCCTACCGTGTGCCGACCAGGATCGTCACCGACCTGGTCGCGGCCGCCAGGATCATCGCCGCGGCCGACGGCGTGCGCTCATGACGCGCGACGACTGGGAACGCGCCCGCAGCGTGCTGTGCGTACGCCTCGATTCGCTCGGCGATGTCCTGATGTGCACACCGGCCCTGCGCGCGCTGCGTACGGCGCGGCCGGAGCGCCGCCTCACCCTGCTGACCTCGGCCAGCGGCGCCGCAGCCGCCCCCCATATCGCCGAAGTCGATGCGGTGATCGCCTATGCCGCCCCGTGGGTCAAGCATGCGCCCGCCGCCGGTCAAACCGCGGCGACCGTGTCGGCCATGCTGGCGGCGCGCCAGTTCGACGCCGCCGTCATTTTTACCTCATTCAGCCAGAGCGCGCTGCCGGCAGCGCTGCTGTGCCAGCTTGCCGGCATCCCGCTGCGGCTGGCGCATTGCCGCGAAAATCCTTACCAGTTGCTGACCGACTGGATCCCCGACCCCGAACCGGCGCCGCTGCTGCGCCATGAAGTCCAGCGCCAGCTCGACCTGGTGGCCAGCATCGGCTGTGCCACCGACAGCCCCAGGCTATCGTTCAGCGTGCGCCCGCACGACGTCGGCCACGTGCGCGCGCTGCTGCAAGAGCACGGCATCGATGCCGGCCAGCCGTTCATCCTGCTGCATCCCGGCGCCAGCGCACCCTCGCGCCGCTATCCGCCGCGCCAGTGGGCGCAGGTCATCGACCTGCTGGCGCGCAGCCATGGCATTGCCGCGGTCCTGACTGGCCAGGACCACGAAACCGGCCTGATCGAACAGATACGCCGCGCCTGCACGGCCCCCGTCACCACGCTGGCCGGCCTGCTCGACCTGGGCCAGCTGGGCGCGGCCATCAGCCTGGCCACCCTGGCCGTGACCAACAACAGTGGCCCGGCCCATCTGGCGGCCGCCATCGGCACCCCGCTGGTCGATCTTTACGCGCTGACCAACCCCCAGCACGCGCCATGGCACGTCAAGAGCCGCGTCCTGTACCACGACGTGCCCTGCCGCTTTTGCTACAAAAGCGTGTGCCCCGAAGGCCATCACGCCTGCCTGACCGAACTGTCGCCGCAGCGCGTGACCGACGCCATCGCCAGCCTGCTGGCCTAGGCCCTACCGGCGGCGCGCCTTCGCCTTCGCCTTCGCCTTCGCCTTCGCCTTCGCCTTGGCCTTGGCGCCGGCCGCGGACGCGCTGCCCAGCAGCGCCAGCGGCACCGCATCGGCCAGCGCCTGCATGCCCCGGTCGTTCGGGTGCAAATGGTCGCCGCTGTCGTAGGCCGGCAGCAGGCGCGCCGGATGCGACGGATCGCGCACGGCCTGGTCGAAGTCGATGACCGCATCGAACTCGCCGCTGGTCCGGATCCACTGGTTCACTTCCTGGCGCACGCTGTCCTTGGCGGTGGTGTAATAGCCCGGGAACACCGTACCTTCGAACGGCGTCAGCGTGGCGCCATAAATGGCGACGCCCTTGGCATGCGCACGCGCGATCAGCTGGCGGTAGCCGCCGATCAAATCCTGTGCACTCACCGCCTCGGCAGCCGCCGCGCCGCTGCCCGGCTGGCCGATATCGTTAATTCCGAGCAGCACGGTCACATACTTGACGCCCGCCGTGGCCAGCACATCGCGGTCGAAGCGCGCCAGAGCCGCCTTGCCGAACGGCGGCCAGCCGGCCGCATCGCGCAGCAAGCGGTTGCCGCTGATGCCCCGATTGACGATGCCGAGACCCGGCGCGCCCTGCCCGTGCAGGCGGCGCATCAGCAAATCCGGCCAGCGCCGGTTGGTGTCGGCCGTGCTCCCGAATCCGTCGGTAATCGAATCGCCGAATGTCACCAGCACCGGATCCTGGACCGCTGCGCCAACGTCGACCTCGGTCAGGAAGGGCCAGCTCCCCGTCGAGCGCTCGGCCGGCAGCTCGGCCGCGGCGGTATGGTCGCCCGCCGGCGAGACATAGCTGGTCTGGTAGGCCGCCTGATGCAGCGTGGCCACCTTGACCTGCCCCGGCACAAAAATGCTCACCGCCAGGTCCGCCATGGCCGGCACGTCCAGGTCGACCGGGTCGCTCAGGGCCGGCGCGCCGGGCGCCAGCGTGACCGCGCCCTGCCCGCCGAAGCTCAGCACCCGGTCCGTTCCGGGCACGATGCCCGAACCGCTCGCGCGCACTGCCACGTGCACGGCGCCGAGCGCCAGCGGCGCGCTGCCAAGTTCATTCGACAGCCGCACCCGCACCTGCTTGCCGCCTATGCTGGAATGCACGATCAGGCGCACGGTCTGGTTATTGAAGGCCTCCTGGCCGTCGCCCTGCGGTGCCGGTGCCGGAGCGCTTCCCCAGGTACCGGCCCAGTACGCCGGCGCGCCCGCGCTGGCGACGCCCGCCACAGCCATGCACCCCGCAAGCAGGGCGGTGCCGAGCGTGCGCCGCCAGCGGCTGCCGGAAAAATCCGAAATGCTGAAATTCAAAGAAATGTCTCCCTTAGTGTACGAACAGCCTGTTTCCGGCCGAAAGCATACCGCATGCGCGCCCCCGGCTGAAAGTGAGCGCTGTCGCCCGGCCCGCCTTGCGCGCTTATACCGCCGAGGTGTCCTGGTCCGCCGGGGTTGCCGCCAGCGCGCGCTCGCGCGCGAGCCGGTTGACCAGCGTCAGCAGCACGGCGGTATCGAAGGGCTTGACGAAATACTCGTCGAAGCCTGCGGTCAAAGACGCCGCCTTGTCGTCCTGGCGCCCATAGCCGCTGACCGCGACCATGGTCGCGCCGGCCGTTTCCGGGGCCCGGCGCAGGCGCGCCACCAGTTCGTTGCCGTCGAAGTCAGGCAAGCCGATATCGAGCAGGCACAGCTGCGGCGCCAGCGCATGCGCCATGACCAGCCCTTCGGCGCCGCTGTGGGCCACGACCACGTAATGGCCGGCCGCTTCCAGGAACATCGACAGCATCTGCGCCGCATCCTCGTTGTCGTCCACGACCAGGCAGCGCAGACGCATTCCGGCCCCGGCCGCCTCCAGCAGGCGTTCGGGCGCGTCGGCCACGCGTGGCGGCACGCAGGGAAGCTCGACATGGAACTCACTGCCCTGCCCCGGCCCCGCGCTGCTGGCCTGCACACTGCCGCCGTGCAGTTGCACCAGAGTCCTGACCAGTGCCAGGCCCAGCCCCAGCCCGCCCTGGGACCGGTCCGACGTGCGCTCGCCCTGGGTAAACAGATCGAACACCCGCGCGATCAATTCCGGCTGCATGCCGATGCCGTTGTCGGCCACCGTCAGCAGCAGGTGCTCGCCCTGCGCTGCCAGGCGGATGCGAATATGGCCGCCGTCCGGGGTATACTTGGCAGCGTTGTTCAGCAGGTTGGCCACCACCTGCACCAGCCGCTTGTGGTCGCCTTCCACGTGCAGCGGCCTGGCCGGCAGGTCCATCTCCAGTTGCTGTTGGCGGCTCGTCATCAGCGGCCCGACCTGCTCCACCGCGTCGTGCACGATGCGGCCGAACTCCAGCGTCTCCTTCTTCAGTTCCACCAGCCCGCGCGTCACGCGCGACACGTCGAGCAAGTCGTCGATCAGGCGCGTCATGTGGGCGGTCTGGCGCACGATGATATTGGCCGTGCGCGCCACCACCGGATCCTGGGCGTGCACCTGGCGCAGGATGTGGGCGCCGGCGCTGATCGGCGCCAGCGGATTGCGCAATTCGTGCGCCAGCATGGCCAGGAACTCGTCCTTGCGCTGATCCGCCGCCACCAGCAGCGCTTCGGCGGCGTCGCGTTCGCTATCTTTCTTTTCCAGCGCGGCCGCCATGTCGTCGAGCGAACGCGCCAGTTCGCTGATTTCCTCGTTCCCGTAGCGCATCCCGGTGCGCGTGCCCAAGCTTCCCGTGGCGATCCGGTTGGCCGTGGCCGCCAGGGTGCGCACCCGCCGCGCGATCAGCGCGTCGCCGCCGAACCAGGCCGCCACCAGCGCGAACATCACCGTGGCGCACAGCCCCACCGCGGCCAGCAGCTGGTCGCTGCGCGCGCGCGCCACGATGTGTTCCTGCGGCACGCCGATCATCACCGTGTAATCGGACAGCATCGGTCCGCCCACGCGCGCGAACGCGTAGATGCGTTCGGTGCCGTCGCTGTCGACCAGCGAGGTCGGACGCGGATGCTCCCGGCCAATCTGCCACAGGTCGACGGGAATGGCTTTGCCGAACCACGGGCCGGAGTCCGGGCGGCGCGAAATGACCGTGCCTTCGGCATCGGCCGTCCATAACACCGAACCGGCCGGCAATTGAATGTCGGCCACAAACTTGTCCAGTTCCGACAGGTCGATGGCGGCAAACAGCACCGCCACCACCTGGGTGCCGCTGGTGACCGGATAGGTCAGGTTGATGGTGTGCTTGCGCGCCACCCGCCCGAACACATAGTTGCCCGCGATGAAACGGCGTTCGGCCACCGCCCGCTTGAAATGCGGACGGTCGGCCAGGTTCACCGCCTTGGGCATGGGGATGGCGCTGCAGCTGACATTGCCGTCCATCTCGATCACGCCGAAATTCACGTAATCGGAATTTTTCGACAGGATGTCCGCCATCAACTGGCCGCAGCCGTGGCGGTCCTTGAGCACCGTGGGCACGCTCGACAGGTCGCGCAGGATCTGCATGGCGCCATCGATCGACTTGGCTTCGTTGGCCGCCGCCAGATTGGCCAGCCGCTGCAAATTCTCGCGCGCCGCGTCGATCGCATGGGCACGCTCGCGCATGCCGGTAGCGACCGTCATGGCCACCATCGGCGCCATCGCCAGCGCAACGAGCAGCAGCAGGCGCGCGCGCAGGCTGTTAAGCTGAAACACGGCTTTCCTGGGCCCGGGCGGCGGGTTGGAAGCGATCATCAAGCGGAACCTTCTTTATTCAGACTAAGGCGCTATCTTACGATAGTAAGGTGCCCTGGGTGCCGGGCAGGCAGAACCGGCACATGTCGAGTTGCGATTTAAAAACAATCGCGCCTTACGCGCATGTTACAGCCGGCGTCGCCACGGTTTTTCTTGACTTTTCACGCGCGCCGAGCCATTGCATTGCCGAAATCGATAATCGCGCGCACGCCGCGCTCGAGGGTCGCGACATCGTCGGAAATGTAGCCGATGCGGATCCATCCGGGCATGCCCAGCGCGTCCCCCGGCATGATCGCCACGCGCCGCTCGGCCAGCAGCCGCTCGGCGAACGCCACCGTGTCGCACGCCAGTGCCGATACGTCGCCCCACAAATACGGCCCGGAGGCCGGCGAGCGCATGCGCATCCACGGCACCGGCGCCACCAGGGCCAGGACCAGGTCGCGCCGCTTGCGGTAGTCGTCCAGCATGGCGGTCGGCTCACCCGATTGGAATGCCGCTTCGGTGGCCGCCTGCGCCAGCGCCGAAGTTGCCGCCGTGATCGGCCCCTGCAGGGTTTCCATGGCTTGCACCACCGCCGCCGGCGCCACCGCGAACCCGCAGCGCCAGCCCATCATGGCATAGCTTTGCGAGGCCGAAAACAGGGTCACGATGCCGAGCGCGCGCCAGTCGGCGCAGGCCGCCAGGCTGACATGCTCGCCATCGAAAATCAGCTTTTCATAGCTTTCGTCGACGATCGCATGGCAGCCGCGCGCCCCCATCCAGGCCGCCAGCCGGGCCAGCTCGGCGCGCGTATGGACCTGGCCGGTCGGATTGTGCGGATTGTTGATGATGATAAGCTTCGCGGCCGGCAAACCCTGCAGGAACGCCTCGTCGATCCGCGCCGGCAGGTCGGCCAGCACCACCTTCAAACCGAGCAGCTCGGCCGTGGCCACGTAGGCCGGCCAGTGCGGGCGCATCACCAGCACGGTATCGCCCGGATCGGTCAGAACATACAGCGCTTCGAACAGCGCCTGCTTGGCGCCATTGGTAATGATGATTTCTTCCGCGCGCGCATCGATGCGGTTCTCGCCGGCCACCTTGCGCGCCATGCGAGCGCGCACACCGGGCGCGCCTCCGACCGAGGTGTACGGCAAAGCCGGTCCGGCCAGCACGGCGGCGACCCGCTCGCGCACCACGGCTGGCGCCTGAAAGTGCGAAATCGCGATGGAAAAATCGATCAGCTCGGCCCCTTCGGCCCTGAGGGCTTCGACCCGCCCGTGCATGGCCGTGGTGGCCAGCGGCCGCGCCGTGCCGATCCTCTGAGAAATCCGCATGTCGCCCTCCTGTTGTTTGAGTTGGCGACAATTGTATAGCGGACACAAATACAGCCGCGCCCGCTTCCCCAGAGCCTGCGCCATGTAGTAATTGGCAACTACCCGCAGCTAGCCAAAGCCGCAAATAATGATTCATTCACCCACACCGGAGAGCGCAATGGCAGCGAAAAAGATTTTGATGATCGTCGGCGATTTTGGCGAAGACTATGAAATCATGGTGCCCTACCAGACCCTGCTGGCGGTCGGCCACCAGGTGCACGCGGTCTGTCCCGACAAAGCGGCGGGCGACTTCATCGTCACCGCCATTCACGATTTCGAAGGCCACCAGACCTACACCGAAAAGCCCGGCCACCGCTTCACCCTGACCCACGACTTCAGCCAGGTCGAGGCCGCCGCCTACGACGCGCTCTTGCTGCCCGGCGGACGCGCCCCCGAATACCTGCGCCTGAACAAGACCGTGCTGGAGCTCGTGCGCCATTTCGCAACAAGCAACAAGCCGATTGCCGCGATCTGCCATGGCGCCCAGATCCTGGCCGCCGCCAAAGTGCTCGAAGGCGTGCACTGCTCGGCCTACCCGGCCTGCCGCCCGGAAGTGGAGCTGGCCGGCGGGCGCTATGCCGAGATCGGCATTCCCGAAGCCGTCACCGACCGCAATTTCGTCACCGCGCCGGCCTGGCCCGCCCATCCGGCCTGGCTGCGCCAGTTCCTGGCGCTTCTGGGGACGCAAATCATGCTATAAAGAGCGCTGCCATCCAAGCGGAGCGCCCATGTGTGAAGTGTTCGTCAAGGCCGACCCTGCCCTGTACCAGTCGCGCGCCCACTCGATCCGCCTGCACGGCGCGGTTACCTCGATCCGGCTGGAAAACCTGTACTGGCAGGTGCTGGCCGAGATCGCCAAGCGCGACGGCATGACAACCAACCAACTCATCACCAGGCTGTACGACGAAATCGTGCAATACCGCGGCCAGGTCGACAATTTCACCTCCTTCCTGCGGGTGTCGTGCCTGCGTTACCAGTCGATGCTGGCCGACGGCACGCTCGGCCCCGACTATCCGCTGCAGCCAAAGCGCTGGCCGGCGTCGGCGGCTTGCTGACACCGCCATCACTCCTTCGGCATCTCCGCCCCCCTCAGTTTCCGGCAACAGTGGCAGGCGCACACTCTTAATGTTAAGCAATAACATTTCGGCATAGCTAATGTTAGCGCTCGTATAGCTATTGACAGGAAAGTTATGAAAAGCGCGTTGGTTACAAAAATTTTGCCGTAATTTGAAGGATTTGGCGATGTTAGCGGGAAAACATGTCCTAACAATCCACGGTCTGGATTACACTATGCCCGCCTAATGGAGATGCCCAGAAGAATTACGGCGCGGCGCGGCTGCAAGGCTTTCCCCCAATTAGATTCATAAGCAGATGACATGAACAAAATCACAACACTCGACTTAATCGTCTTTCTATTCTATTTCGTGGTCGTCGCCGGCTACGGTTTCTGGGTCTACAAACGCAAGCAGCGTAGTTCCGGTTCCGCATCCCACGACTATTTTCTGGCAGAAGGCTCGCTGACCTGGTGGGCCATCGGCGCTTCGCTGATCGCCTCGAACATCTCGGCCGAGCAGTTCATCGGCATGAGCGGTTCCGGCTTCAAAATGGGTATGGCGATTGCCACCTACGAACTGATGGCTGCGCTGACCCTGGTGATCGTGGCCGTGTTCTTCATGCCCGTCTACCTGAAGAACCACATCTACACGATGCCCCAGTTCCTCGAACAGCGTTATAACAAGCAAGTGGCCACCATCATGGCCGTGTTCTGGCTGCTGCTCTACGTCGTCGTCAACCTCACTTCCATCCTCTACCTCGGCGCGCTGGCCATCAGCAGCATTGGTGGCGTGGGCGTGTTCCCCTGCATGATCGCACTGGCCGTGTTCGCCGTGATCATCACCCTGGGCGGCATGAAAGTGATCGGCTACACCGACGTGATCCAGGTGTTCTTCCTGGTGCTCGGCGGCCTCGTCACCACCTGGCTGGCGCTCGACATGGTCTCCACCCTCAACGGCGGCAACTCCATCTCGCACGGCTTCAGCGTGCTGACCACCAAGGCAGCCGACCACTTCGACATGGTGCTGGACCGTTCCAGCCCGAACTACATGGACTTGCCCGGCCTGACCATCCTGATCGGCGGCATGTGGATCGTTAATTTGAACTACTGGGGCTGCAACCAGTACATCACCCAGCGCGCCCTGGGCGCCGACCTGCCGACCGCACGCAAGGGTCTGCTGTTCGCCGCATTCCTCAAGCTGATGATGCCCGTCATCGTCGTGCTGCCAGGTATCGCCGCCTACGTGCTGCACCAGCAAGGTGGCCTGGAAGGCATGGCCGTCGCCGGTGAAATCAATCCCGACCGCGCCTATCCTGTGCTGTTGAACCTGCTGCCAAGCGGCCTGAAAGGCATCGCCTTTGCCGCCCTGACCGCCGCCGTCGTGGCCTCGCTGGCTGGTAAAGCCAACAGTATTGCCACCATTTTCACGCTCGACCTGTATAAAAAGCGCTTCAACCCCGAAGCGAGCGAGAACAAGATGGTCGCCGTCGGCCGCATCACCGTCATCGTCGCGATGATCCTGGCCGTGGTAATCGCTCCGTTCATGGGCATCGACAAGAAGGGTGGCTTCCAGTACATCCAGGAATACACCGGCTTCGTCTCGCCAGGCATTTTCGCCATGTTCCTGATGGGCTTCTTCTGGCGCAAGACCACGGCTGGCGCCGCGATGTTCGCCACCATCGGCGGCTTCGTGATGTCGCTGGTGCTCAAGTTCCTGCCAGGCATGATGGATCTGAGCTTCCTGGCCCCGATCGGCTTCGCCAAGGCCGTCGACGGCGTGTACGAGATTCCATTCCTCGACCGCATGGGCATCGATTTCTGCTTCGTCGTCCTGGGCATGATCATCATCAGCCTGGTCAAGCCGCACACCGATGCCAACCGCAAGGAAATCATCGTCGACACGAAACTGTTCCGCGTCGACACCGGCTTCGCCATCGGCACCGCCATCATCTGCGTGGCACTGGCAACGGTCTACACTGTCTGGTGGTAAGCGGATAGTGCACATGAAAAAAGCCGGGGCAACCCGGCTTTTTTTATTGTTGGACGCGCTCATGGCAGCGGGCGCTGCTGTTGAGCTGCAAACCTATGCGAAGCGCATACGGAGTAAGATTAAGCCTGTGAGCAATCCCACGGAGTTTTGATTGTGGACCAAGGCAATCCAGATGCGCGCACCGGCCTTGCCGAGGACGCCTTTCGCCCCTTGCCCGAGGTATGCCAGGGCGCCATGCCGGTGGCCGCGTTTTTGCAGTTTGCGGAAAACGCCAGCGCCGCCCTGGCCCATTGGCAGCGCGAACGGATCGCGCACGGCGGCCTGACCCCGTACACGCTGCTGGTATGCAAGCGCCGCTGGGAGGTGCGGCTGGCCGCCCCCGCACCCGCCCCGGCCGGGCTGGCGCTGCCCTATCTCGCGCCCGAACAGAGCGGGCGCATCAACCGCCGCCTGGACCCGCGCTCGGACTGCTACGCGCTGGGCATCGTGTTCTACCAGCTGCTCACCGGCCACCTGCCGTTCCAGGCTGGCGACCCGCTCGAATGGATTCATGCGCACGTGGCGCGCGTGCCGCTGCCGCCGCACCGTGCCCGGGCCGGGATCCCGGTGGTGCTGTCGGACATTATCATGAAGATGCTCGAAAAGCCGCCCGAACTGCGCTACCAGGGCATCGCCTCCCTGCAGGCCGACCTGAACCGCTGCGCCAGGCAGTGGCAGGCGCGCGGCAGTATCGAGCGCTTCCTGATCGGCAGCTTCGACGTGGCCGCGCGCCTGTCGGCGCCACAGCGCCTGCTCGGGCGCGAAGCCGAACTGGCCAGCATGCTCGGCTGCTTCAACCGGGTCGTCACCGACGGCGGCCCCGCGCTGCTGCTGGTGTCGGGCTACGCGGGGGTCGGCAAATCGGCCCTGGTGGCCGAAATGGAAAAGGCCGTGCTCACCCGTGGCGGCATTTTCATCGCCGGCAAATTCGACCAGTACAAGCGCCACACGCCATATGCCACCCTGGGCGAAGCCTTGCGCCAGCTGGTCCAGACCCTGCTGACGGGCGAAGCGCGCAGCACCGCCGGCTGGGGCGCCAGGCTGCGCGCCAGCCTGCAAGGCAATGCGGCGCTGCTGTTCGATCTGATCGCGCCGCTGCGCACCCTGATCGGCGACCTGCCGCCGGTGCCGGAACTGCCGCCCAAAGAGGCCCTGCACCGCTTCTACCACACCCTGCGCGCGCTGATCGGCGCGCTCGCCAGCGCCGCCCATCCGCTCACCATCGTGCTCGACGACCTGCACTGGGCCGACCCCGGCAGCCTGGCCTTCCTCGATTACCTGCTGGTCGAGGCCCCCGCGCCCAACGTACTGGTGGTGGGCACCTTTCGCGACAACGAAGTGCGTCCCGCCCATCCGCTGGCCCAGGCGATCCGCCACCTGGGCCGGGCCGAACTGCCTGTCACCAGCGTGGTCCTCGGCCCCCTGCCCGGCACCCTGACCGCACGCCTGACCGCCGACGTGCTGGGCATGCCGCTACGGCGCGTTCAGCCGCTGGCCGCGCTGGTGCAGCGCAAGACTGCCGGCAATCCGCTGTTCGCCCTGCAGTTCCTGCGCCGTCTCGAACAGGAAGGTTTGCTGCGGCTCGACACCGTGAAGCTGAGCTGGACCTGGGACCTTGCGCGCATCGGGCAGCAGGGTTACACCGACAACGTGGTCGACCTGATCGTCGACAGCATCAAGCACTTGCTGTCCGGCCCCACCCTGGAAGCGCTGCGCTGCGCCGCCTGTATCGGCCAGGCCGGCAGCCTGGCGCTGTTAGCCCGGCTGAACGGCGATGGCGCGCGCGCCGCCCTGCGCGAGGCGGTCGGCGCCGGCATCGTCGAACTGACCGGCGAGGACGGCTATCGTTTCAGCCACGACCGTTTCCAGCAGGCCGCCTACTCCATGGTGCCGATGGTCGAGCGCACCGCCCTGCACCTGCGCATCGCGCGGCTGCTGCGGGAAGACTGCGGCGACGAAAGCCTGTTCGAAATGGCCGACCATTTCAATCTGGGGGCCGTGCACGCGCGCAGCGACGACGAGTGCCGCATCCTGGTCGACGCCAATCTGCGCGCCGGCCGCAAGGCCAAAGCGGCCGGCGCCTACGCGTCGGCCACGCACTATCTCGCCAGCGCCAGCCGCCATCTGGGGCCGGGCGGCTACCAGACGGACTATGCCACCGCCTTCTCCGTGCACATCGAGCTGGCCACCTGCGAATTCATGATTGCGCGCGCCGCCCAGGCCGGGCAGCTGGCCAACACGCTGCTGCGCCAGGCGCGAAGCGACGAGGAACGCATGCGCGTCCTGCGCCTGAAGATCGAGATCGCCGGCGCCACCGGCAGATATGCCGACGCGATCGCATCGCTGGCGCAGTGCGGGCAGCTGCTGGGCACGCATATCGACACCGCCCCCTCGCACGGCGATGTCGAACGCGCCATGCAAAGCGTCTGCGCACTGCTGCGCGAGCGACCGCCCGACAGCCTGGACGCGCTGGCGCCGATGACCGATCCGAATTGCCGCAGCCTGCTCGATGCGCTGCGCAGCGCGCTGCGCCCGGCCTTCCTGACCAGCGCCGACCTGTACGCCACGGTGGTGCTGGCCATGGTCTCGCTCAGTCTGCACCACGGCAATGGCCCGGCATCCGCGGTCGGCTACATCGGCTTTGCCAAACTATGCTGCCAGCGTGGCTGGATCGAGCTGGCCGGCCGCTTCGAAACGCTCGCCCTCAACCTGGCCGAGCAGGACTGGGCGGCGCCGTACCGCGCCGAAGTGCACTTCGTCGCCGGCGGCTTTGTCAGTCCCGACACCCGTCCCATGCGCGCCGGCCTGGCCAGCCTGCAGCTGGCCTTCGAGGACGCCAGGGGGCGCGGCGACCAGCCCTACGCCGCCTACTGCTGCTACGGCATCATCGAGCGCCGCAGCAGCCTGGGCGACGCGCTGCCCGACCTGCTGCAGGACGCCGCCGTGCGGCTCGACTATGTGCAGCGCACCGCGCTCAAGGACGTGCACACCCGGCTGCTCGTCTGGCGCCAGTTCCTGCGCTGCCTGCGCGGCGAAACCCGCCAGCCGCCCTCCTTCGACGGCGACGGCTTTTCCGAGCAGGCCATCGAAATGGCGCTGCGCGCCAAGCCCGACAATCCAACCCACCTGGTCTATCACGGCCTGCGCCTGCAGGCACGCTACCTGCTGGGCGACTACCGCGGCGCGGTCGAGGACGCCGAACAGGCGCGCGCCTTCCTGCATGCCAGCAACGGCATGCAGGAGGCCGAGCTGGTGATGTTCCATGCCCTGGCCGCCGCCGCGCTGTATCGCGACAGCGCCACCGCCGCCGCGCGCCGCCCGGCCTTGCGCCAGACGGTGGCCGAGGCCTGCGCCCACCTGCAGCAGCGCGCCGGCCACGCGCCAGGCAATTTCAGCGCGCGCCATCTGCTCGTCAGCGCAGAACTGGCGCGCATCGACGGCCACGTCGCGCCTGCCATGGACGCCTACGCGCGCGCCATCGACAGCGCCGACCGCGACGGCTATGTGCACCTGTGCGCGCTGACGCACGAGCTGGCCGCAGGCTTCTACCGCGAACAGGGCCTGCGCCGCCAGGCCGACAGCTGCCTGAAGGAGGCGCTGGGCGACTACCGGCGCTGGGGTGCCGGCGCCAAGGTGGCCGAGCTGCAGCGGCGCTTTCCCGACCTGCTGCGTGCGCACGAGCCGGCGCTGGCCGGCACCAACCTGTCGCCCGATGTCGACCTGCTCGCCGTCGCCAAGGCGGCCCAGAGCATGTCCGGCGAGGTCGCCGCGGCGCGCCTGCACGAGACGCTGCTGCGCATCGTACTCGAACACGCCGGCGCCCAGTCGGGCCACCTGCTGCTGATGCGTTCCGGCCAGCTGCACATCGAAGCGGTGGGCGAATTCAAGACCGAGGGTTACCGTGCACGCAGCCTGCAATCGGTGCCGCTCGCCTCCGGCAGCGTGCCGCGCAGCGTGATCGAGCACGTGGCCCGCACCCGCCAGCCGCTGGTGATCGACGATGCCCGCACGGACGCGCGCTTCGCCCAGGACAGCTACCTGGACCGCAAACGCTGCTGCGCGGTGCTGTGCCTGCCGATCCAGCGCCATCAAACCCTGACCGGCATCCTGTACGCCGAAAACCGCATCCTGCCCGATGCCTTCCGCGCCATCAATCTGGACGTGCTCGAACTGCTGATCTCCCAGGCCGCCATCTCGCTGGAAAACGCCTCGCTGTACGAGCACCTGCAGGAAAGCCAGGCACGCCTGTCCGCGGTGATGGACAATGTGCCGGCCGGAGTCTACGTCAAGGACCTGGACGGGCGCTACCTGTTCATCAACCGCGAGACTGAAACCAGCCTCGGCATCGCCCTGGCCGACATCCTCGGCAAGACCGACCGCGAACTGTTCGCCGCCGATCCCGCCTGCGCCGCCAGGCTGCGCGATGCCGACCTGCTGGTCATACAGCAGGGGCGCTCGCGCACCTACGAGGAAAGCGTGCGCATGCCCACCGGCGAGGTCCGCACGTTCCTGACGGTCAAGGCGCCGCTGGTCCGCGACGGCAAGGTGCAGGGCCTGTGCGGCATCAGCACCGACGTCAGCGAACAGCGTGAAGCGCGCGAGCGGGTCGAATACCTGGCCCGCTACGATGCCCTCACCGGCCTGCCCAACCGCACCCTGCTGATCGACTATCTCGACATCGCCATCGCCAATGCGCGCCGCGCCGGACAGTCGGTCGCCCTGCTGTTCCTCGACCTGGACCGCTTCAAGGCGATCAACGATTCGCTCGGCCACTGGGCCGGCGACCTGGTGCTCAAGGAAGTGGCCACGCGCCTGCGCGCCTGCGTGCGCGAGGCCGACACCGTGGCCCGGCTGGCCGGCGACGAATTCATCGTCGTCGTCAGCAATCTGGACAACCCCGACAATGCCCGCCAGAGCGCGCGCAAAGTCATCGACGCGCTGTCCCATCCCATGCACATGCAAGGCCACCAGGTCAGCATCGGCGTCAGTATCGGGATCAGCCTGTTCCCGCAGGACGCGCCAGACCCCGAAACCCTGCTCAAGCATGCCGACATGGCGATGTACCACGCCAAGCCGGTG
This sequence comes from uncultured Oxalobacteraceae bacterium, assembly GCA_946480015.1. The sequence continues at coordinate 29,852 of CAMLIL010000001.1, forward strand.
GGCCGCGAAAAATACCAGTTCTTCGACACCGCCATGAACCAGCGCGCGCAGGAGCGCCTGATGCTGGAGAACCAGCTGCGCACGGCGCTGGCCAACCACGAGCTGTATCTGGAATACCAGCCGCAGGTCGACCTGCACGACCGCCGCATCGTCGGCGCCGAAGCCCTGCTGCGCTGGCAGCATCCGCAATTCGGCATGGTGCCGCCGTCGAAATTCATCCCGATCGCCGAAGACTGTGGACTGATCGGCGAAATCACGTGCTGGGTGATCGACCAGGCCTGCGCGCAGCTGCGCAGCTGGCAGCGCCAGGGCTTGCCGCGGCTGTCGCTGGCGATCAACATCTCGGCGCTGTGCCTGATGCACAACACGCTGTGCGACAACCTGGCCGCCGCGCTGCTCATTCACGGGCTCGATGGCGAACTGCTGGAACTGGAGATGACGGAAGGGATACTGATGCGCGATGTCGAAGCCTCGATCAGCAAGCTGCGCGAGCTCAAGGGCCTGGGGGTCGGCCTGGCCATCGACGATTTCGGCACCGGCTATTCGAGCCTGAGCTACCTGAAGCAGCTACCGGTGGACAAGCTCAAGATCGACCAGTCCTTCGTGCGCGACATTGCCCACGACCCGAACGACTCGGCCATCACCAGCACCATCATCGCCATGGCCAAGCATCTGCACTTGAAGGTAATCGCCGAGGGGGTGGAAGATGCCGCCGCCGAACGCTTCCTGTGCGAGCACCACTGCGACCAGATGCAGGGTTTTTTGTTCAGCCGGCCGGTATCGGCGGAAGCCTTGGCGCTGATGGTGCATGTCACGGCGTGCGCATCCTCGATTGGCGGCTGAGTTGCTACCGTTGAGCGCCAAGCACGTTTCGAGCGCCCGCATGGCTTTGCACCCGATGCATCTCACGTGTACATGAAGGCGCAGTGAACATCACGCCAGAGGCATTGCCGATCAGCGTTATGCCGGCATCGTTGGCCATCATCTCGGCTGCCGGCAACTTGACGCTGTCGGTACCGGCTTCGGGCCAGAGTGGCCCCCACGGGCTCCCGCCGATGTCCGGCATGCCGTAAAGTAGGTCACTCATCTCGAACAGCTCACCGAAGACCTCGCCCACGACAGAGTCCATCTGCGTCCAAACGAGAGCGGTAGAGCCAGCATCGGCAGAACGGTCGAAGTTGTCCCAGTGCTCCGTGTGCTCCGTGGGATTGGGGGCGTTGACAAAGCTTCCGTAATGATCCCTTCGTTCAACTTCGCCAGCTTCCTTAACCGCATCATTGGTGCGCTGAGTAGCGTAGCGTTCTGCATCGTTGCCCCATTGTTCATTCGGTGTTCTAACGTTCTCAGCGTTATTTGGGTCCAATGAATGATTGATTTCGTGAAGTAATGTAGACGCGGCGGAATTTACGCCGAGGAAGTTGCCCTCACTGTCACGTATTTCCCCCCCTTGTCCGGGTCCCAGTAGATGGTCTTGGAGTCGGGGTCATATTTTACGTTCCCGATGTGGTTGAACACGATCTGCACGTCTTCCAAGACAAATTCTTGAATCGAAGCGCTGCCACCCATCGGCATCGCCGTCTGAAGATAATCGAGAGCTTGATCGAGCTTGGCGCGATCGGAATGGTCAGCATTAATGAGCCACAAATCGTCGGAAGTAACGGGCATTTGTTAATCTCCAATATAGCCCCGCTAGGGGCACCTGGTGTATTCAGAATGGGTCGGGGGTGCGAGGCCAGTAACCCAAGCTCGTAGGCGTTCGGGAAGATCGGCCGCAGCAGATGTTTCAACTCCGTTTACAACGCCATGCACCCTGCCGTCGGACGATGTGAATTTCTTGAACGCCAGTGTGGCAATAACACCGTCGCTGTTGTGTAACTCGATCAGGATGCGCAGGTCTGGCTGCCTGACGTGCATGTCGCTTTTCTCGATTGCAGCCTCGTCAATGATTGCCAAAAGCCGGCTCATATTGCTCGGGTCAACCGCATAGCGGCACCCGTATTTCGGCACGTCGTCCTGACCGATCGGTATCGGAGGGGAGACATAAGTCGGCACGATATAAACCTCGGCAGAGGTGGTCGTAGGTGCGGACCGGATGACATCGGCGACCGCGTCTGGCGACGCTGCGTGTGCCGCTGATGCCACTGCAAATTGCATCAGCAGACCAGCGCAGATCGCCAAGGGCTTTACAACTCTTGCGATCGCTTTACTCATAGAATCCGTCCTTGCCGCCTGGCGGCCTGGTTGATGTGTCGTCATCGTAGGTTCCTCGTTGGTCATTAAATTGAGTGCGCTCAATGGTGCGCAGGAATGCGTGGTGCGCCCGTCCGTTCACGCGCATGCGGCTTCCAGCATTTTGAAAAAGCCCGGCGCCTCCAGGTCGAAGCCCCGCGTGCCATAAATGATAGCTTCACGCTCGGTCCGGCACGGGCACGTCGGCGCGCGTGAAGCGCCGCCGACGGACCAATCGAAGCGGCACGGTCGGCCATTTCCAAAAAATTTGTCTACCGGATTGACGCTTTTCGCAATTGCGCGTCCAACGCATAGCTTGGACACTGGCTCCATAGCTTGGCCCTGCACGGGCTGGTGCCCATCTATTGGGATACCGGTGCATGACGCGCCCGAATGGGAGGCGCCTCTCGCCTGCGTCCGGGCTCCGCGCGCGCCCGGGCGGAAATTTCGCCCGTTGTTTTCCCGATCAGACGCCGTCTGCTCTCAGTACAATGTCCGGATGAATCCAATCGATCCCTTCGACCGCGACAACTTGAGCCATGCAGAAGCTTTGCTGACGAGTTCTCCAGTTATGGCATGGAACAACCAGCGCTTAACTTGTTCCACGCGCCGGCGGAAATCGCACATGTAGGGCCGGAAAAGAAATGTGGGGGACAGCCTCTCTGGTTTGAGCCGGTGGAGCTCGGCGGACGCCGTATCCGCAGCATACCTACCGCCGAGCGCAATTGCAATTCCCCGTGGCCGGCGCACAGCCATTGGCCGCGCTGGTCCGGCCTTTCCCTTTGCAACACCTACGATTCGGGCCCGAGGTAGTCGGCCCCTTGGCGGTCCGGGTAGCGGGACTTTCGCGCGCGAAAGTGCCTGGGCGACGTCCACCACCGCGTCCGGGCAAGGTGCAATTGATCCGGCTGGCACAAGTTGTTTATCCGGTAAGGGCGCTGCGGGTCGCGCGGGAAATTCGCCGGTCATGGCTTGGCTCACTGTCCTTGTGCATCGACCGTATCGCGACGCGGCGATGCTGGGCGTGAATGCTCCCGGGGAGGATGCCGGTACCAGTCAGATCGGAAGCTCTCTCGGAACGGCCTTGTACCGGACGTAAAGCGGGTGACGTGGAGTGCCATCGAGGTTGATGTGCAGCGCGTACACCTTGATACCGGCGCCGCGCAGCATGTTCAGGATCGCTTTGTCGCGCCCTCCCAGCGCGCCAGGCTCACCCCCAGCCGCACACAACAACGGCCGCGCGTCGCGCCGCGTCGAGGATCATTGCATCATTGTCGGGGCCGACGAGATCAAAGCCCGAGACGTACAATCCGGCCAGCTTGTCCGAATCCGTTTCACGGTATGCGAAGGCGTTTGCCACCTCCAAGCCGCCGACCTTAAAATTGAATCCTTCGAGGGGCCACATCATCACGCGGCGAATCTGCCGCTCGACGGTTGGATCATTGTCGACCTCGTTCGCGGTACTCGGATTCATCATGAGCAGCAATGCCCGGGGTAGCGACTCGTCCCACACCCGCCAGAGAAGATAGCGGTAAACCTCGCAGTCGGAAAATATCGCGCCGGTCGTCCCCACCAAGGTGTTGTGTTCGCGTCGCTTCATTTGGCGGTTCTATTTAACGCGTATGAACTGGATGCTGTCGATCAGCTGGCGGCCGGAGGAACTTTCACGGTGCACTCTTTGAACCAGAATCAATCCATCCTGCTGCATCGCCAGCGCGACCACAAGCACTGACTGGAACTGCTCCAGCTGGCCATCTCCGTCATCGGGCCTCATGAATCCAGTCCCTCCTGTCTGTACACCTTCGTAAGCTGCTTTCGCGATGTCCCGCATGTGGTCTCCATTGGCGATCGGCTCTGCGCAAGCGCGCACCCTCACTATAGCCGTGTTAAGCGTTTGCGAACACCTCAAGCCCCGGCTATGTGGGACCGCCACTCGCCGAGGCCGGGATTCGCGCGCGCCGGAGCGGCAAGTTCGCCCGTTGACGCCTCGCCATTCGGCTCGAACGAGAGATTGCTGTAGGCGAATGCGCCCGTGCAGCCCCCGGCGCGCATGGCGCCTTCCGCAGCCATCGAAGTGCGCGGGCCGTCCGGCTGGTTCCTGCGGCTCGACGCTGGCGCCGATCCCGCCTGGCGACAGCTTGAAGAAATTTCACCATCCGCTGTTATAGGTTGCATCGAACAGGTGCATCGCACAGCCGCTGCAACCAGTAACGCAATCGTTCAACAGGATAGTTGAACTGCTCAGCGTAAGCCGTCAGGGACAGGCCGCTGGCCTGCAATTGCCCCACGCGCTCGCGCCACACCGATGCCGGTATGCGCTGTGATGCCATGACCTGGTTCTCCTTGAAGATGAAAACGCCAAGTCTGATCAGATTGCGGGGGAAATTAAAGGTGGGTGGGTCGGACGCTTACCATTGAAGCGCTACAAGCCCAAGTTCATTTCATGCCTTACTGCGCCCCAAGCGTCTGTCCGGACAAGCCTGCCCTCCTTCCGACAGTGCATAACAATCCGAAAAGCTTATGGGAGGCGGTGATCGAAAGCAGTACGGTGATGGCCGAGATCCAATCGACTGAATACATCCGCACGAACGCAAGCGCTGCCATGAGGTTCGAAGCTAGCCACATGGCCAGGTAACGATTCCTGAAGTTCGAAAAATGTTCCGGCAGCCACTGTTTGCGGAGCTGAGCCTTGGAGTCGGTTCTTGAGCAAACCGTGAGTCCCTTCGTACCCCAGCTACTGTCATGGGCGTTACAGATCGCGTAGGCCCAGAGCAACGGAGGCACCACGTAAGTGGTGAGCACTGCCATTGGCGCGTTGAGGAGGACGCTCCTGACGAGCTGTCGCTGGCCGACCATCGCTGCAACTGTGCTCGCCAGAAAGATAAAAAGGAACAGGTAAGCAGCTAGCGGCGAGCTGGCAAGAAAGACAATCACCAGGAGCGTGCCTGCGATGAGTGCAATTTGAAGAGCGATCGAGATGCGAAGAAGCAACACTTTGCCCGGATTTATATTTCCGGTTAAGCAAAGCGGTACCTGCAAAACGATGCTGGCGGAAGTCGCAAGGGCAAGGAATATCGCGGCCGCCCGAGCTAGGGGATGAGCCTCCAGTAGCTCGATGGCGCCAGTTGCGAGGAAAAACATCAACAGGTATGAGATCGCAGGCGTGAACCAGTCGTTCGCCAACATCAGCGAATGGTAAAAGCCGGCCACACACGACCGTACTTTCCGCTTCGCGGAAATGCCGTTGCGAAACAGGAGCGAAGGGAGCATCTGGATGAAACTGGTCCGGCACGCTACGTAGCCGTTGCACCATCGCCGCCTTTGGCGCAATAGTTCTGGCCACGAATCGCAGGCATCGGTGACGGCCGTGGCTCGATCAACATGCGAAATCGTCCACTCGGCATTGGGCCTGGCAACCATTTCGCGGCACAGCACGCGGTCTTCAGCCAAGTACAGCAATGCTTCACCTGGACTCAACTCATCAAGCCCCCGGAAATACACTTCGAGCGGACCGCCGTTGGTACACTCAGCCTCAGTGCCAGTTCCGTCCTTGATCGCATCCCATCTGAAAGCGCTCAGCTGGCCGGGGACCACGCTCAAGAATCCCGATGCACGCTCCGCGGGCCATTCCAGCAACACCGCACTGGTAAAAGAAGCAAACTGCCAAGCGTGCAATGCGCTGATCAGGCTGGCCGGCTGGGTCGGCACGATGCTCGCCGCGACCGCGCCCACGCTTGCATTGATGCGGAACTCATTGATCATGTCGTTGAGCGCATTCGTTGACGGGACAGTGCCGACGTCCATTTGAATGCAAACCCGGGGGGACAGGTGTGGGCACAGGATTCGATAAAACCACCAGTGCGAGTCGAGCTTCCCGGCGTTTTCGTTCTTGATCCCGACGATAAGCTGGATTGGCGACGCCGTGGCTGCATTCGGTCCGCGCAGCAATACGGCGGAGCCAATTTCATCATTGTGCTGATCGGCTCGGGCTGGCAAACCCGCAAGGAGAGTTCGCGCGAACGCCAGCAGTTCGGATAACTCAATGCTGCGGGGATGACATGCCAAGTCGCAATTTGGCGACTTCCTTAATTCCCCAGTACCGAGGAGATCAGCCAGGGCAAGTAGCATTGACCGTGAAGCTCGGTCAATACCGTCCACGAGGATGACTACGGTAATCGACTTGGGCACATTGCTGGCGCGGATCTCGCCAATCGAGACCGCCAGGCTATGTAATGAGCCCAACAGCGCGCTTCCCTCTTCGTTATACACCGTGATGCATATCGCCACGCCGTCGATCGCCCGTGGCAGGTGCGCGCACTTGATGGCAGCGGTGTGACGGCTCATCAGTGTCAGTGTATCGGCTTCCGAAAAAAGTTCGCGCTCATCGGGTAGTACCGGGCGTTGGCGGTGGAGCATTGTTTCGACCAAAGATTGATGCTAACGATAATAAATCGGCGCCGTTCGGGCTTGCCCGGACAGCCTGTGTACCAGGTACGGCAACCCTCCCCTACCGCAACCTGGAAACGTGAGGAGTGGGCTCGGTGGTTCGCATCCCCTGCCAGTCGATCTGCACGCCTTCTATTTCACCCTGGCCAAAGCTGAATTCAACGTTGGGATTGTCTTTCCAGGGGATGTTCTGTTGGCGGCACTCTGGATTCGTCCACCGCATCGATTGGAAGTTCATCAAATGCAGATAGAGATACTCGTGCTTGCCGTTGCTGGCATTCGTGACTCGGCCACGGGTCCAAAACCACACGGATGGATGTTGATCCGAGCCATCGTGCCATTGCATGGGATGAAAGACGGTCGAGTACCGCTCCTTGAACAAACACTTCACTTGAAGTAGCTGGCCAACATGGTGGACCTCATCAGCCTGCGAGGACGGCGTGTCAGGCGCGGGCGTGCTTCCGCTCCTCCGCAGTGCCTCCCGAAGGCTGATGGGATCTCGTTGAACGAACAAGCATGAGTAGATGTCTTCGTCAAACCGGGTCGACTCAGGGTGCTCCAGGTACAGTTTCCAGTTTGGGATCTGTCGATAGGCCCCGCGCAACAGCTGCGTATTTCTAAAAAGCGACAAATGCCCGGACAACATGCCTTCATGTGTACTGATCACGTCATATGACAGTACTTCGTCCGTATAGAATTGGCGGATGTCCCCGTATATCACATCAAGGTCTCCGAATCCGAAGAAATCGTAGTCGGCGAGGTCGTCGTAATACAATTCCCCATACGCAGGGCGCAAATCACATATCTTATAGGGCGCGCCTGGATTGAAATCAATCCCCAATTTCCGGGATGCGCTTTGTACATAATCACGGTATGGCGCATGCACGAACTTGACATTCTCCGGATGAGAAGCCGGTATTTCACAGTCGGTGCGGATGATCCAGTTCACTGTGTCGTTATACTTGCAGCTGGCCAGGAAGACCGGGAACCATTTCGGCCAGGCGCCGAAGTAGTCGATAAAAATCACGATGCTTTTCAGTTTGGTATTGCTTGCACCTAGGTTACCGTCTCGCATTTTTTTTCCTCGTTTCTCACCAATGTGCAGCGGCGTCTAGCGCGATCCGATGCCGTAGCAATTGCGCGCTTGAAGTGCGCAATTGTCTCTTTCAATCCATCCCTCAACCCTACCTTGGGACGCCAACCCAGCGTTTCGCGGGCCAGGGTGATGTCCGGCTGACGCCGGCGCGGATCATCGTGGGGAAGCGGCCGGAACGTCAATTTCGAACGAGAGCTGGTCAGGTTTAATATCACTTCCGCCAACTCCAACATCGTTACTTCGTAGGGGTTCCCGACATTAAACGGACCGGTTACACCATCGCCGGTGTCCATCATCAGCATCATGGCATCGATCATGTCGTCGACATAACAAAAGCTGCGCGTTTGCTGCCCGTCCCCATACAGTGTGATGTCTTCCCCTCTTAAAGCCTGGGCGATAAAACTGCTGACCACGCGCCCGTCCTGCAGGCTCATGCGTGGCCCATACGTGTTGAAGATGCGCAGCACCTTGATACGTACCGCGTGCTGGCGCCAATAGTCGAAAAAGAGGCTCTCCGCGCTCCTCTTGCCCTCGTCATAGCATGACCGGATGCCGATCGGGTTCACCCGACCGAGATATTGCTCCGTTTGTGGGTGAACCTCGGGGTCACCGTACACTTCGCTCGTCGACGCTTGCAGAATCCTGGCATTCGTTCGTTTTGCCAGTCCGAGCATGTTGAGGGCGCCGAAAACACTGGTTTTCATGGTGTGCACCGGATCGGCCTGGTAATGAATCGGGCTGGCCGGGCATGCCAAATTGAAGATCTTGTCGGCGTCCCTGAATAAGGGCGCCGTCACATCATGGCGTACGACTTCAAATGTGGACTTGTCCTTTAACTGATTCAGGTTGGCCAGATCGCCAGTCAGGAAGTTATCGACGCACGTAACTTCGGCGCCGAGCGCAACCAGCCTGTCGCATAGGTGACTTCCGAGAAAGCCGGCGCCGCCCGTCACGAGAATTCGTTCCGTCGTCATATTATCGGGCACCATTCGTCGACAATGCGCCGTGCCCGTCGAGCAGCATATCGGGCGCCAGATCGCGCCGACGATAATATTCCCACAACTCTTCGTAGGGCAATTCGTCCATCAGGTTTTCTCGAAGCGACTGGAATATGCCTGCCCAGTGCACCAGAAAAATGGGGTCGCCAAGGGGCGAGAACAGCCGTCCGTTGTCCACGCGGGCGTTCGGCGTGCCTCCCCACCATTCGAGCCGCGCCGCCGGTGCGGCCCCCGATTCTCTAAGCACGGAGAGACTGTTGTACCTGTACCCCGATGTGACTACAAGATAGTTTATGTAGGGTTGTTCCATGCAATGCAACTCCATGCAATCGCGCAGTGCCAGGGCCTGGCTTACCTTGGCCGAGCAGTGTTCCATCGGCAGCAAACCGCGTACGCTCGCAAAAAAACCCGTATTGGCGGAGAACTCGATCTGGGGAGGTGTCAGCAGATGGGTTTCGTAAATCGCATCCGTCCAGACCCATTTCCTGTTGTGAGCAATGTTGGAGTGCGAGGCGATATACTGCCCGTGCAAAAAATAGTCAAAGGCAAAGTCGACAGAATCAGTCAGGACCGTGTCTATGTCGATGTAGAGGAAGGAATCAAACATCCCTTCCCAGGCGACCAGTTTCCGGTAGGCGCCCAGTACCCGGCCGTGGAATTGATGACTGATCTCATCGCAAGCTTGCAACAATGCATCGTTGTCGAAGATGCTGAAGTTGTAGGCGTCCTTCAGCGCGGCGATAGAATCAAAGTCCGCGTTGTAGGGAATGAGGCATAGCGGTATGCTGGGATTGTGCAAGCGAAAGCTTCGCAAAAACGCTACCGCAAGGTCGAAAACGGTATTGTTTGCCAGGAAGTACACGCCCTTCGGGCGCACGGAGTTATTCATACTTTTGTCTTTCTTTAAGTTTCGCGGCTTGATAGCGATGTTGCTTCTAGCCGGAACCATTTCGTTGCAATCCATTTCTCGCCTGCGACAACCGGTTCACCGGCATGCAAAGTGCCACTCTGCGGTGAAGGGTCGGGATAAGTGAAGAACAGCGCACTGCCTTTTCTGGGCATAAACTTTTGGCCCAGGTTGACCAAGTGCGTGGCCCCGCCCTTCTCCGGTTGCTGCAAATACATGATAAGGGTGGCGATCCGTTGGCCGCCGTCTGCCATTTGGCGCTGATAGAATTCGGTCCCTTGAGGGAAGTAATCATGATGGGGCACGAACTGCTGGCCTACGCCATAACGTTGGATTTGCAAGCTCTCGCCGTGCGATATGGGCCAGTTGGTCAATCTGCTGATTCTGCGTTCGATGATGGAAACGATGTCGGCTGTCGCGTAGATGCTGGCCGACTGGCTGTTTCGAAGACCGTCGAAACAGCCAGTCGCGCCGTTCAACAGGAGATCTGACGGTGCAAACGGGGCCGCCGCGGCACACAGGCGGTCGCACTCGTCATGTGATAGGAAGTGGTCCAGCAGGACCACGCGCGGGGCGAGCTGCTCAAATGCGACCTCGGCTTCACAATCGCCAAGGTCAATGGTGGTCTCGGACGACCGTATATCGGGCGAAACCAGGCCCTCATCTGGCCCATCTAAACGGGGACGGTCCGTGTTGCCACTGTCTTCGGCCAGCGCTTCCTCGACGATGCGATGAGCGATCGTCAGGACAAAGCCACAGTCGACAGACAAGCGGAATACCGCTTCGGTGTACGTCATACCAGAATTGAGTTGCGCTCTGATATCAACGACTAATTCATCGTACATGCTCATACCACCTCGGCCAGAACGCCGGACACGCCCGGCATGCCCTCGACATAGCGAACCTTCCCATTTCCCACCTCGACAATCCTGTCAGCGGCGCGAATCGTCTCGGGACGGTGGGCGACCATGATCCGCGTGATGGGCAATGATTTAAGGGCGTCGTTGACCTTGCGTTCATTGGACACGTCCAGATGGCTGGTCGCCTCGTCCAGGATCAGGATGATCGGTCGCATGTACAGGGCGCGCGCCAGCAGAACCCTTTGTTTCTGTCCGCCAGAAAGACTGCTTCCCATATCGCCAACGAGCGTTTGGTAACCCATTGGCATGGCCAGGATGTCCTCGTGAATCGCCGCCAGTTTCGCGCATTCATAGACGCGGTTCACGTCGGTCGTCGTATCGAAAAAACTGATGTTTTCAATGATCGATCCCGCAAGCAAGGTGTCATTCTGCGAAACTGAACCGACCAGCGACCGGTATGCGCCGTAACCGATGTGACGCACGGGAATGCCATCAATGAGCACTTCGCCTTCGGTTGGCTCGAGCAGGCCAGTCAAGAGCTTGCTCAATGTCGATTTCCCGCATCCGCTCTCGCCGACGAGCACCATGTTTTCGCCCGCCTGGATCTCGAGATTGACGCCGTCGAGCACCCAGGGTTCGCCTTCGGCGTATCGGAACTTGACGTCCTTGAGCGTGATCCTTGGCTTGAGACGGCTCACATCGGTTCGCACCGGCGGCTCGGTCTCGGCCTTTTCCATCACGATATCGGACAGCCTTTCCACATGCAGCGAAAGCATCTTGACGCTAATGAAGGCGTCGATGAGCACGGTCACTCGGGCGGAGAACGTCGCCGAGTAACTTGTGAATGCGGTGAGCATCCCGACCGTGAAGGTCTCGGCCATGATCATCTTGGCGCCAAAATAGAACATCAAAAGGCCGGCCACACCGAAGATGAGCGAATTGGTCGAGCGGAAGATATTGGACAGCTTCTCGGTCTTGACGCTTCGGTTTTGCACGTCCATTCGCATGTTCTGCCAACGGGCGATGCGGGCGTCTACCCGACAAAATTGCTTGATCGGTACGATGGCCCGTACGGTTTCCAGGAAGTGGGTGCCCTCTTTCGCGCTCAAGACCATGGCCTCAAGGGACGCTTCCCTGAAAGGTTGATAGAAAATCCAGCGCAGGAAAATATACAAGAGCAGCGCGACCACGACGATCACCGCCAGAAATGCGCTGTACATCAACATCATCGCGAGTGAAAAAACCACGATGACGGCGTCCAGCACGTGCTCGGTCAACACTCTCGTCAGCGTGGTTTGAATCGGATTGACGCTTCCGAATCTGGACAGGATATCGCCCAGGTGGCGTTTTTCGAAATACGCGGGCGGGAGCCTTACCAGATGCGAGAGGAGCCTAGTATTGAGCTGGAAGTTGATATCCAGGCCCCAGCGCATCATGAACCAGTTGCGGGCAAGCGCAATGCAATATTGCGTCACCGTGAGCAGCAGGAACCCCAGCAACAATGTGTTGAGAAGTTCGATGTCTCCGCCGGGTAATACTTCATCAATGATGTATTGATTGAACAGCGGTGTGGCAATCGCGAACAATTCCAGGGTGAACGCAAGGATCAATACCTGGCCGACTGCGCGGCGCAGGCCAACAATCTTGCCCGTGAGCTGGCGGATCGAGAAGGACGGCCCAGCAGTCTTCATTTCGAATCCGGCAGCCGGGGTCAGCTCGAGGGCGACGCCCGTAAAGGATTTGGAGGCCGTCTGCAGGGGGATGGTCAATACCCCGACCGCAGGGTCGTAAATCACCAATAGCGGCTCACCGCCCAGCGTGCGTTTGATGCGCTCGAGCACGACAAAGTGATTCAGGTTCCAATGCAGGATCGCCGGCAGACTCAGCTTGTCCAATTCAGACAATTCAAGCCGCAAGGGACGACTGGCAAGGCCCGTGGCGCTGGCATTGTTGACCAGCTGCTCAAGAGTAGCGCCCTTCAGGCTGGTGGAAAATCTGCGTCGGAGTTCGACCAGGTCTTCGGCCCGACCGTAGTGTTCCGATATCATCGCCAGGCATGCGAGGCCGCATTCGCCGGATTCACTTTGCAGGACAATTTTCACAGGTAGTTTCAGTAAGTGGTTGACTCGGACCGCAATAAACAAGGCACGGGGATCAGCGCAGCTGCGCCAGGAGAGGCTCCAGCACCCACTCCCATATGGCGCGCTTCTCCTGCAGGATGTCCGCCTGGAGTGTCATATTGGTGCCGATCCGTCGGGGCTGTCCGTAGATCTGGATCGTCTGGTCGGCGAGAGCGACGCGGATCCGGTACAGCGACTCGCTTCCGGTTTGCCGAAGACTGTTCTGGCTGATGGTCGCGATCGTGCCCTGCAGGTGCGAAGGCAGCTCCGCAAGACTGAATGGCGTTTCGCTGATCGCTACAACCCGACCCTTGATGCTTCCGAATTTCTGAAACGGATAGGCATCGAGCCTCAGCCGCACGTCCTGGCCGGTTGCGACGAAACCCATTGCCCGGCTGGGTATGAAGAGATTGACTTCCAATTTGCTCTGGCAGCTCTTGTCGGCCGACGCACCGTCCTGACAGGCCTGCGACGGGATAATCGTTGCCATCAGCTGCCCTGCCGCTACCGACTGGCCCGTCCGGTTGTTGATCCCGGTGACAAATCCCCTGACGGGGGCGACGACATTGGTTTCAAGGCTGGCGACGGATTGGGCCTTTTCCTGCTCCAGGCCGGCCTTTGCCGCGGCCAGGCGCTCGATATCGGTCGACACCCTGTGTTCGACATCGTTCAACTCGCTCAACAGGAGCTCGCGATTCTGCTCGGCCTGTGATTTTGCCCTCACGAGCTCCGCCACTTTCATTGACGCGTCGAGAAGGTCCTCGTTCTTTTGCTCGACCTGGCTTCCAGACACGAAACCACTGTCCTGGAGTTTCTGAATGCGCGCCAGGGCCGCAGCGGCCAATGCCTCGCGCCGTTTGGCCAGGATGATTTGCTGCCCGAGAGAGGCCAGCTCCTCGTTCATGGTTTTCACCCGCGTCTGCAGATGGTCGCGATTGTCGCGCGCCTGCAAGCGCAGGATGCTTTTCTCGGCATCCAGCGCCATGCTGCGCGCATCGACTTGCTTTGAAACATAGCTGCTCACATCACCGTTTTTACCGTGCCGTGCGCCGGCAATGGTGAACAACACATCGCCCTGCTTGACTTGGGCCCCTTCTTGCAGGTGCATCGGTCCAACCACACCCGCGATGGGCACCGCAACGGAGACGCTGCCTTCTACCGGCACTGTCAATCCCGCCACGCGGGTTTTGCGCGTCACCGCACCGAGCACGAGCAGGCAGATGAAGAGCGCAGACAAGGTGACGGCGAACGATGTAATCAGCCAGGATGAAGCAGGTTGGGCAATATTGATCGCGCCATAGGCATTGCCAGTCAGAGCCGAGGCGACCTCTGGACGAAACAGCGGCGTGGAGCCCTCGCGATCGTCCTCGTGACCATCCTCATGACCATCCTCATGACCATCCTCGTGACCATCGGCGTCACCGGCGGCCTCATTGCCCTGCGGTGGCAGGTGGTCGGTCTTTGTTGCGGCATTGAGCGCGGCGCCGTGGGTACTCATGGTCGGTGCTGGTCGGTGAGCGTGGTGTGAACAAAGCGTGCGAGTTCGTCGAGCGCAGCAGGCTCCGCCGGTCCGTCCACCAGCTTTCGGCCAAATCCATGGCCGACTCCATCGAGCACGACGAAGCGCCACGTCCCGCCCTTGGCCACGTGCTTCAAATAGGAGACCAGTTCAGTTGGCAAATCCAGGAGCGGATCGTTTTTCCCCATTGCGATTCCAACGGGTACGGTGAGATTCCCCAGCAGAGATTGCAATGATTCGTTCGTGGCAAAGAACAGCAGTTGTTCGCAAGAGTTGCCCGAATTGGTGCTGGGCTTTTCCTGCCCTTGCTTACACTCGTCAAGCAAGGCTGAAAAGGCCCGCTGATCGGCCATTTTCGATGCGAACTCCGACAGGTCATTCTTGCACCAGCTTCCTTTGGACGAGAGCCAGAACTCGACGGGTCCCCTAAAACCCAGCAGTCCCCTGGCAATAACCTGTTCGCGAACGACGTCGTTCGGCATGCAGTTGCCGGCGCCGGAATCAACGATGTTCCTGAGGATCGCCAACGGAAGCGACAGCGCCGAGTACTCGGTAGCTTGCCTCAGCGGACGAATGGACATGCCATACGAGAAGAATCCGTCGACCAGGGCAGGATTTCCTGACACAACCTGGGCGGCAAGGAACGAACCTTGTGAATGCCCGATGAAGACAATCTTCGAGAAATTGGAGTCGCGTCGACGTAACAGATGCACCAATTCCTCCAAGATTATCTTTTGGGTTGCAATGGATACGGCGCCCGGGGTGCCGGACGGTGCGGCATGGTCGGTTGCGATCAACTTGGGGTCAAAGCGCGCCACATGCAGGCCGTTTTCGTTGAGCGCCTTGGTCAACGCATCGTAGATCCTGTCCGGACCGCCGTGGCGATCGTTGACGAAAGTACCGGGCACGATAATCGCGACGGTACGCTCGCCAGCATGGTTCGTTGGCGCGTCAATCCAGACCTGGACGCGGTCTCCGGACGGAAGCCGCAGCTGCATTGCCTCAGCACTCGCCACTGATGGCATTCCCATACTTAGTCCAGCGCATAATATGCAGCCGATGACGAACGTGCGCCATTTATGCAAGTGATTACCGGCTTGAGATACATGAACCAAAATTCATTCCTTCGTTTTATAAGCGATTCGATACGAGAAGCCTGGCCAGGCTAAAGTGCACGATCCCGTTACTTAGCTACGCTTTGCGCTTAATGCCCTTCACCCGACGGAGGAGGAGGCGGTGGTGGCGGCGGTGGCGGTGGTGGTGGAGGCGGCGGCGGCGGCGGCGGTGGAGGCGGCGGTGGCGGCGGCGGCGGGCAGGTCGTCTGGGTGAAGAGTCCCCAAGCGATCGTCGTGGTGTTGCAGTTGGTCGTGGTGTTCGTGTTCGTGGTGGTCGTGGTGCCACCGATAGACACATTCACAGGGCTGGTGGTTGGAGCGGTACCGTCACCCCCAGCAACCGTGCGCAATTCGATAAGGCTTAATTTTCTCATAAGTCCATTCTCAGATAATTTGATTGATATTGCTTTCGTCCTTCAGGTAATCTTTGTGACGCCCTCCTTTCGTAAATGATGTGATGTGTTAACCTTGCCTTTCCACTGGCTCAGTTTCTTTGTCGAGCCGTCCGGGTTTCTTCGAAGACTCATCACGATGTCGACCTTGGCGAAAAGATGGTCGCGGGCAGCATAGAAGACATCATGGCAGTAGTTTTCGCTTGCAAAAAATTGCATGACCCAGCATGTTCCACCTTCATTCCACTCCGAATAATGTAACAACACATATGGATCATTGATCCAGCGTGCTTCGACATCGGGCGCCAGAAATGCCCAGGTAATAAACCCGACGGGATTTTCGCCGGCATAAACCACGGCAAGCTGATCGACCTGAAGAGCCGGCTCGATCCAGTGCGTCATGCTCGAAAGTGGAAACGTCGAGTATTCCGGATGCTTGGACATCAAGGATGCGACGGCGCCTATCTCATGCAGGACGCCAGATCGACCGGTACGAGGAATGCGAACGCTTAATTTACGCATGGGAGAACTGCTCCACCGTGTCATTCCAGAACGTGAAGAAGCCTTTCAGCCCGCTGTCATTGGCCGCCATATTCATCAACCCGTCGAGCCCTCCGACCGCCTTTTCAATCCCGGCGCCGGTCCGATCCCGTTTTACAAGGTATTGATTGGCCGCGGCGCAGAATCGTACTTCGACGTTTTTGTCGACCCATAGGCGAACCGAAAATCCATTCCTGTCACCGTACACCGCGTGCGCTTCCCTTCGGATGGCCTCAATCGTGCCCGTCGCCGCTTCCCGGACCTCGCCGGCATTCGTGCATTGCGCGACCATCTCATACACGTGATCACATAAATTCTCTTTGTAGAGCAATGGACGCTCTTTGTTGTACCGAATACAGTTCAATAAGGTCAGGTGATCAAATGCAGGTTCACTGATCCCGGCGCTCCTTGCCGCTGCTTTCACGCGTGATGCAATGGTTCGGTAAGTCTCCAGCAGCGTCGAAAAAAGGATGGGATGATCGCTGTACGGGAATGCGTCGGGCGATATCCGTTGGCGGTGTAATTCCAGGCAGATGTCACCCAGATTGAATGTCCCGAAGCCCTTGCGATCGCGCGGATACCGGGCATGCGGACGCCAACGATCATGGCCCAGCCTGGAGAGCCTCATCATGCATTGCCTGAGCGCATACAGCTCCACCCTGGCTTGCGGGTCACGTGCGACCACCTCGATCATGGACCGGGGAAAGCCGCACAGCATGACAAAATTGATCGTCAATTCACTTTCAACCATCTCATGGTAAATATTGCTTAACCATGTTCCATTCGGAAGCGGGACACTATCGGCACGCTCGTTATGAAAGTATTTGTTCACATAGAACAGCAGCGCATCGAGCTCATGCTTCAACTGTTCATATTCCCGGGTGAATGGCCGGAATCCCTCGATATCGCCATATCCGGGCAACAGGGAAGAGGTATTGAAGTCGATCCACGCGCCGTCGAGACAGATATTCGATGACGTGATCGTGCCGTGCATCAGGCGGTTTGCATGAGCAAAGGCCATTTGTTCGGCAAATCGATATGCGACCTCGGCTAGCCCATGGACGAGCCGATAGTCGGGCGTTGCCGAGGCGAGATCCGTTTCACTGAGCGTCCTGGGTGTCGGCAGCAGGAAAGGCAGCATCACGATCAAACGCCGTACACGCTCCGCGTCAGGTACGAGTTTTCGCGCTATCGTGTCGCCAGGATTGAAATACGGCGCCCGCATGAAATGGGCCGGCCGCCATTTGAACTGGCGCACCGCCAGCCCACGCGCCGTATCGCGCATCAAGAATTCGTAACCTTGGGGCGCCTGGGCCCTTGATTCGATAACAGCCAGATTCCTTGCGGCGCCATGGGGAAGGGCCGCGTGAAAAAATTCCCCCCACAGCGCTTCCTCGACCGATGCCGCCAATGTGCAATATCCAAACAGGCGCTCTTTTTGGACGCTGCGCGTATAACCGGTCAGACAATTAATGCCTGCTCCCTTGACCACATAGTCGTCGCTGTAGAACGCGCGTGCACCGCCACCATTTCGGTGAATACCGCCGCCTCCATAACGCTCCACATGGAGTTGGCGGACCGGCGCATTTCGCGAGCCGGCTTTTACTACCGGTATATGCCACGCAAATCGCTCCACGACTTCTTCATCCGTTCCGGGAAAAACGAGATCGCCGTTACGCCAGGCTAGCGCCGCATCCGCCAGCCGCTCGTGCGGACATAAGGCGAACGCTTCAACTTTCGCTGCAGCCTGGTAGTCGGAGAATTCCATCGAAATGTTGTCAGTTAGTCTCTATTGGCGGCAAATTTTAACCACATGTTTTTAAGAAGTCCACTGTCAATTCGAAAATATTTCCAACGTGATTTTTCGTTATAATCCTTAAAAACGAACATCGTTACAATCTCAGCCATACGGGGATAAACCCTGGTCGTTTTTGGCGGAGTCATCGCGCGTGGTTTGTTGGCAAAGCCGGTGGAAAGAGCGCTGCGGGGTAATCGATGAAGCGGTGGGAAAATTCGAGAATGCGATGTGCGGCTTGAGTCGATTGCGGCTGTTGATGCCGCATCCGAGGTCAGTATTTTGCGCAAGGTTTTTTAACCGAGCCGAAAACCAAGGCCGTGGAAAATGACGGGGATTTTGCGCGAGCGGGAATGGCGGTTCGTTATGGGTTCAACCGTTTGCCGGCCTTTGCCAGTTGTCCCCGGCAGGCGCTGCTCAGCAATCGACTGTTCCTAGAGATGCTACCAGGATACGAGCTGGACAAGAAGTCTGACGGAATCCTGAAAGCCAACACGCTACGGGCGCCAAAGGTGAAAGCAGAGATTCTCCCCGGCCTCTCCTCGGCGCGGTCGCAACTCATGACGTTCGAAAGCCCGTTCGGGGTGCCCGCAGTGTGCAGTGCGCTGCTCGCCGAGCGGGCCGCAATGGCATTTGTAGGAGCGTCGATCGGCGAAACCGAAACTATTCGGCTCGTGTATCGCCAGTACCTCGAAAAACAAAGGCAGACCTGCACAACGGCACGTGAGCGGTTGCAGAAGTCCCAGGCTACGATCTGGACGCAGCTTGCTCAAGTGGCAACCGAGAAGCGCATCTGCATGCGGCAGGATACGGCCAAAGGGAGCAGCGTCGATGGATGCTATCGGGGAAGCTACGTGGTACAACTGGCTGGATCAACCGCAACACGGGAGCGCAGCTCGATCCCGAGGCGATCAGCCTGATCGTCAACGCGAGCAACTGATGCGGCGGTACAATTGCCGAGTAGCGTGCACACGCGCCGCCCGGTCCTCTGTTTTATGAAAGATGAAAATGAAGCCTGTTCTCTCCTGGATGGCGCCATCGTTGGCGGCCCTGGCCCTGGTTACGCTATCGGCCTGGGGCGGCAACGCCTCCGCGCAGGCGACCGCGCCTGCACCCGCACCCGCCCCCACACCTGCCGCCGACGGCACCGCCGGCGTCATT
Source organism: uncultured Oxalobacteraceae bacterium (assembly GCA_946480015.1). The sequence continues at coordinate 49,030 of CAMLIL010000001.1, forward strand.
CGCAACCTGACGAGCGTGCAGCTGTCGGCGCTGATGTCGCCCGGCATCAACATTGGCAACACCCTGGAGGCTCTCCCCGCGGAGACCTCGTGGGGCAACCCGATGATCACGCAAAAGCTGCTGGACGGCTACAGGGCGGCCGGCTTCAAAACCGTACGCATTCCGGTGTCCTGGAGCCAGTACGCCGACGCCAACAACAACATCAGCGCAGCCTGGATGGCGCGTGTGACGCAAGTGGTCGATTATGCCCACAAGGCCGGCCTGTACGCGATCATCAACGTCCACTGGGACGGCGGCTGGATCGACCATGCCACCTATGCCCGCCAGGCGGCGATCAACGCCAAGCTGAGCAAATTCTGGACCCAGATCGCCAACAACTTCAAGAATTACGACGACACCGTGCTGTTCGCAGGTACCAACGAAGTGGGGGAACCGAACACCTGGGGGACGCCGACCACGGAGCAGGCCGCTGTGCAGAACAGCTTTAACCAGACGTTCGTGAACGCGGTGCGCGCCACCGGCGGCAACAACGCCAAGCGCCACCTGGTCGTGCAAGCCTATTACACCGACATCAACCGCTCCGTCATCAACACGATTCCAAAGGACACGATCGCCAACCGCCTGTTCATGGAAGTGCATTACTACGACCCCTACCACTTCACCATCAACGGCGACAGCAAGATCTGGCAGTGGGGCGCCAGCGCCACCGATCCGGCCGCCACCGATAACTGGGGCGACGAAGCCTGGGTCGACGGCCAGTTCCAGAAAATGAAGACGCGCTACGTCGACCAGAACGTGGCGGTGCTGGTGGGCGAGTACGGCGCCTACTCCAAGCCGAAATACCCCGGGATGCAGGCCTATGCGAAGAAATGGGCCGCCTACGTCACGCGCTCGTCGTACCAGCACGGCCTGGTGCCGGTCTATTGGGACACCGGCGGCGTGATCGACCGCAATTCGGGAGCGCCGCGCGATCCCGAGATGATCAGCCTGATCGTCAACGCCGCCAAATAAGCGCTTCGATGCGCTGACAGCCGACTCAGTTCGGCCGAAGCGCAACCCGCGTCGGCGCGTCGCGATCGGCCGCGAGCCAGGCGCCGTCCTGCCGCAGTTCGACCACCTGGATCGAACTGCGCCGGGTGGCATAATTGTCCGCCTTGGTGTTACGCCTGCCGGGATGGGTGAAATAGAACAGCCACGCACGATCGCCACTGACCACCACGTCCGCATGGCCACCGATGACCTGGTCATCCTTGCCCGTACCGGGCTGCTCGAGCAGATTGCCCGGCTGGCGGCTCCAGTTCAAGCCATCGTCGGAGCGGTACACGGCCAGTCCCTTCCAGACGTCGGTGATCATCCACCACTTGCCGCGCCAGCGAAACACCTTCGGTCCCTCGCCGGCCTGGTCGCCGATGAGCTTTCCATGGTCGGTCCAGTGTTCCAGATCGCTGCTGTCCGCATACCAGATCGACTTCCTGTCCGATTCATTGTTGTAGAAAAGGCGCCAGTCGCCGGACGGCAGGCGCACCACCGAGGCATCGATCGCATGCTCGGTCGGCAGCGGGATCTTGCGCGGATCTCGCCAGGTGCGCAGATCGCGGCTGCTCAGGTGCACGATGTAGCGCGGATGCGCCCAGTCTTCGAAGATGCCGGGAACCACGGTCAGGAACATGTGATAGATGCCGGCGTCGTCGCGCACGACATCAGGCGCCCACTGCGTGACGTTGGCGCCGCCCATCTCGGGCGGCAGTTCGATGTCGGCCGTGCCGACGTACTGCCAGGTCGCGCCTGCGTCGAGCGATTCGGCCATCCCGATCCGTGTGCCGTGCACCCACGCGACGCCGCTCGCACCGGGCAGATTGGCGCGGCGATTTGTGTAGAGCATGGTCCAGCGGCCGAACGACCCGTTGTACACCACCACCGGATCGGCAGCGCCGTCGAAGACCGGATCGCGGAACAGGGGCTTGGCCGCGACCGCGCCGAGGTCGGCCACCGGTTCGCCGAAGTCGGGCGTGCCGTCGGCCTTCCAGTCGATGACCTGGGCGCGCGTATGGCGGTTGGGGTCCTTGAGCTCTTCGCCAACGATGTCGCGGTAGGTGCGCGCGTGGTAGACGAGGATATCGGTCTTGCCGTCGGGCGTGGTGGTGAAGCTGTTGTGCCCCGGACCGTACTGGCCGTTGGCAGCGCTGCTTTTGAACACCTGCTCCGGCGACTTTTTCCATGCCTTGGGATCGAGCAGATCGGCCTTCGCATCGGCCGTCAGCATGCCCATTGCATAGTTGGCGTCGGTCGCGCTGGCCGAGTAGGTCAGGAACACCTTTCCATTCTTGACGAGCACCGCCGGCGCCTCGTTGACGGCGTATTTGACCTTTTCCCAGGGATACTCCGGCATGGTCAGCATGGTCACCTTGCCGGTGATCGCCGATGGCGTACGCATCTTGACAATGTAGATGTTGGTCCCCTTGCCCTCTTCCGGCGTGCGGCCTTGCTGTACCCAGACGAAATAGCGCTGCCCCTGGTGTGTGAAGGTCGTCGCGTCGAGCGAGAAACTGTCCCAGCCGGTGTCGATCCGGCCGAGTTCTTTCCACTCGCCCTTGAACGGATCGGCTGACGCGTTCGAGAGGACGTAAGGGCGGATCGCCCACGGCGCATCGGCGCGGCCGGCGGTGAAGTAGATGTACCACACGCCGTCGATGTGATGGATCTCCGGCGCCCAGATGTGATAGCTCATCGGGCCCGACGCATGCTTGCGCCACAGCACCTTTGTCTCGGCCGTCGCCAGCGCGTTCAGGTCGCGCGTGCGGCGCACTTCGATGCGGTCGTACTCGGGCGCCGTGGCGGTGAAGTAGTAATTCCCGTCGGTGTGCAATACCACGAAGGGGTCGGCGCGCTGGAGCGCGAGCGGGTTGTTGAACGTGATCCCGGGCGCCGCCGACGCGGCGCCCGCGACCAAGAACAGGATGCCTGCGAGCAGATTGAACAGTCGTGTCATGGCTTTTCAGGGGTGGGTTTTAGCGTGCCGAATGATTACTTCTTGATTGGTGCAAACTTTGCGCCAATTGTGTATTGTTATCGATAACACTATCAGAGCATGACCATGATGTCCAGCAGAAAACTTACCTCAATGGCGGTGTTACAGGGACGGCGCGCTTCTGGAAAGTGGGCAACGGCAAAAAGATGGATGGCTTGTCCTGCCCGGCACAGACCATGAATTGTAAGATCGGTAAGGCCGTCTACTTGGTTTGCGTCGCTGGCGGGGCTAATCCCGGCGCGCTAGCCGGAACATTGATGATGATCGGTGGAGATACGACCGGCGCCGTAGACGGCGCCTTCGAGTTATTGATGACAACCGTAAGGATCGCAATTGTGACTGTTGCAAATCCAAGAGCAGTCAGCACGCCCCACTTGATAAGGTCGGTGGTGTTCTTGTGCATTTCGCTCCGCAACTTGGCGAGGTCAGCGCGCAAGTCGGCAAAACCAGTCTTTACCGAGCTGTCAAAATTCGCCAGCCGCGCATCGACCTTCGCTTCGCTAGCGACGAGCTTGGCATCTATTTCGGGAGGTGTCATGTCGTGTAACGCGCCGCGCAGCGGTGCACTGGTTTTCACGTAAATTTGCACCTCCGAGTTGTCAAAAATCCGCCCGAAGGCGGACATTTAACTCCGATGTCGCAGCAGCCTGAGCGGCGCACTCATCTAACGCCTTGCTAGGGTGTCAAAACAAGCTATCAACAGCCGCTGCATCCCAGTTGCAGATCACCAACTCCTTGCTGGTTTCCGGCTGTCCGTGGGCATTGGAGACGCTGTACTTGATATCCAGCCCCATCATGTGCAGGCCGCTGTACGCTTCACGGATCGCCGGATGATCGTTGATCGACACCATCACCTTGCCCTTGCAGGTTCGCATGAATTCGGCCATCTGCACGTACTCATCGAACGGGAAGTCCACCCCATAGCCCTCGGTCTCCCAGTATGGCGGATCGCAGTAGAAGAACGTGTGCGGCCGGTCGTAGCGCTTCATGCAATCCAGCCACGTCAGGTTTTCCACATAGGTGCCTGATAGTCGGAGGTGCGCGGCGCTTAACGCCTCCTCAATGCGGCAGAGGTTGATCGGCGATCCGGTCGTCGCAGTGCCGAAGGTCTGGCCGTTCACCTTGCCGCCGAAGGCATGCTGCTGCAGGTAGTAGAAGCGCGCGGCGCGTTGGATATCGGTCAAGGTCCGCGTATCGGTCAACTGTTGCCACTTGAACACCTGTCGGCTGCTGATGGCCCACTTGAACTGGCGGACGAATTCCTCCAAGTGGTGCTGCACGACGCGGTACAGGTTGATCAGGTCGCCGTTAATATCGTTGATGACCTCGGTCGCGGCCGGGAACGGCCGCAGGAAGTACAGGGCCGCGCCACCGCAGAACACCTCGACGTAGCACTCGTGCTTAGGGAACAGCGGGATCAGCTTGTCGGCCAAGCGGCGCTTGCCGCCGAGCCACGGAATGATGGGATTGGTCACTGCTGGGGACTCCAGTTGGCGCTCGACGGCGCTCTGGTTCGGTGCTCCCGGCACTCATTTGATTTAACACGCCGCAGCGTGGGCACTTGATATTCAACTTCGTGTATTCACCTTCGGCCAGTTTTTTGTGGCAGCCACCACAGCGGATTTCTTTCATTTAACGCCCTGTGCTAAGATTCCGGCCCTCTGATCAGAGTGGCAGAGCCTTGGTTTGTGCGCAGGTTTAGGCTGCAATCGGACGGTCGGCAAGGTGTTGACGCACCATGCCGATCGCTCTGTTCTTAGAAGCTGGTCGGCTGCGGGACACCACGTGTCAGCGCCATATAGCGCCGCGCAGGCTCGCCAACACTGGCATCGCCCCCATCGTGGTACTCGAATACGTGGCAAAACGACTTGCCGCTTCCACTGTCGGAAATCGGTGCGTCTTCATGCTGAGAGACTTCGTGCACGCCCGTTATTCGCGAAACCTTTTGCCGATCAGTCAGCATCGCCGTCCCCCTTGTTCTGGTTGGTGGCGGTGGGGTGAGCACGCTTATTGGCGTTGTACCAATCGCGGTATTCGAGGAACACTTTCCATCCGCCGTATGACTCAAGCAGACGGTTCGCCGCACGGTTACTCAGCAAGGCGCAGCTAATCAGCACGGTTGCGACGATGCAGACTCCACCGGCAACACATGAGACCGCGCCGACCCAGTAGATGATCTGGTCAAGCATTGCCACCGCCATCCCCATATTTCTCGTCATCTTCTATATTTCTCCTTTGATGATGCGTTAAATGCCCGCTGACCGCGTGCAGTGATCAGGGTCCAGTTTGTCCAACAGCCTGCACAGCAAACATCAGGTGCGGCGCCCTTCGGCACGCCCTCTGTTTGCCCTGCTGGAAATGGTCTCGGTGTCCGCGCCGCCAGTGGCGGCGTTGCCCACGCGGTCATAGGCAACGATGATGCGCCAAGCGCGCGCACTTCCAACCGTGATCTCGGCCAGCATCCAGGCTGACGCCATCAGGTGAGCCGCCTGGCACACCACGAACAGACCCAGCAGCGATAGGCGCCGCATCAAATGCGCCTTCACAGATTGACGCCGGTCAGGATCTGCGCAGGGCGCCCTGGGGCAATCAGCGCCTTTGTGGCCAAATACTGCAGCGCCTGCTGAGTCGACTCCAGCCCGAGGTCCACGAACGTTAGACGCGGATCGTTCACGATCTCGAAGAAGTCCTGCACCAGCTTGTCGTCGCTGGCCTTGATCGCCACGCGCTCGGTGACGGTGAACAGCAGCTTGAACTGGACCGGCGAGACCTTGGGCGCAGCCGCTGGTGGCGCCCCAAACGTTGGGTTCTCATCAATAAGCGTGCAATGCCATCCCACCTCGACAGGCGAGTCAAGCGGTAGCTTGTACTCCAGCGCCCCGGTCTCGTTGGTCGATACGGAAACGCCTTCGGCGAGCGCTGTTCCGTACCCAATGACCGCGCCATCCTTCACAAATACAGACTTCATCTTAGAACTCCTCCAGAACAGAAACAATTGAGTTCACGCCAACACTGTTGGTGATCGTGACGGTTTGGCCCAAGCCAACGTAAAGGGTGACCGAACTATTTGCATTGCCAGTGGACGGCAGCGCTATCGCCACAATTCCATTGATGGTGGTCGTCCCCGAAGTCCCGCTAATGTTCGCGGAGCTGACGTTCAGCTTTGCGGCCAGCAACGCGGTGTACGTCAGCGTGCCCGAAGACGCAACCGTGCCAAGAATTCCTGTTGCCATGACTTTCCTTTCGTTAATTGATCTGACGGCGCCCGGTGTTGGCCAATTGGATGCCGTTCAGGATGGCCTGGTTGCCTACCACGGACATGCGTTGCCCCGGTATCGTGCTACCAGTTGCGTCTATCGATACTGGTTGTGCAAAGCCCTGGCGTAGTGTTGCGTTGCCTGTGATCTGAACAGGCACGGCACTGCTACTGGCCGCGCTTGCGGAGGCCACACCGATAGGCGTAGAGGCTTGACGGTAGAGGCAGCGACTTTCGACTGTGACGGTTGTAGGCGCCACCCCGACCACCATGAACGTCACCGCGCCGGCCGGCGCAGTGGCGAACACGGTAGGTATCAGGCGCGTTCCATTGTTGCCGGAAACGCAGGCGACGGATATATCCGCAAGATATGGCGTGATCGCGGAGGCCGTATATTTGAACGTTTTCAGCACTGAGCCGTTTCCGGGGTACATGCCAATCGCATCGTTGCCAACGGGGATGAGAACTGGCGCCAAGCCGCTTTGTCCGGTCATGATCACATTGCCCGTCGTCCCGGTACCGGCGAGCTTCGCGCCGGCCGGTGTCAACACAAAGGCCGAGATGCCGTGAGAGACCGTGCCACCGACAAACGTAAGGAAAACGTTGCCGCTGGAGAGCAGCACCGGGTTGCCCAGCGTGACAACATACGCGCCCCCTGTATCCAGATCTATGATGGTGGCACCTTGTTGGACGCCTGCGGCGTTAAAGATGTAGACGAACGGGATGAAGGTCGCAGCCGAAACCTCGGCGACCATCCACCCGCCGTTCTGAAGTGCAACGGCACGCAGCTGACCGAGGCCGCTCACCCGAGTCCGCCCGCTGATGGTCGCGCCTTGCTGAACACCGGCTGCGTTGAACGTCAGGAAGCGGGCTGTGGTGTTGAGGCCGTCAGACGTGGAGCAGGCCATGCCGAAGCCACCGCCGGTCAGCTGGACAAGACTCGTGGTGCTGGAGGCTGGTCCCGCACCGGCGGTAGGTGCAATGACCTGAGCAACCGCGCGCACGACCGCGCCGGCCGGCGTGAACACGCCCAAATGTGGCACCTGGGTTGCGCCCGAGACCATATCGGCCGCCATCGCAAAGTTACCGTTCGAGAGCGCAAGCAAGGCCAGTACCATGTACGAGCCGGTGCCAACCTGCGTCCCGCTGCCAAAGCGCGTTGTCGCCACAGTCACCGCGCCATTGTTATCGTAGACGGTGAAGTACGTGTTATACCCGGCTGCCTGGCTGACGCTGGCAAGGACAAAGCCGCCGCCAGTCAGCGCACATATAACGACCCCTGTGCCGCTGCTGTTCACCGGGCCATTGGTAGGAGGAGCGATCACGCCGCCGACAGGGTCCGTGATCATGAAGACCGAGTTATAGGGTGCGCTAGAGTTGCTCCAGGTATGCACCACGTTGCCGTTGGACAGACGCGCGCTCTGCGCATCGTTCAACACATAGGCCGACTGCGACGAGACCAGGGCGTTGGTCGCCGTCGGTGCCAGCAGCATGCCAACGGCCGCAGCTACTGCGGACAATGGCCGGAGGGCTGCTCCGGTCGAGAGTTTGGACGGGTCCATAGCCCAATAAGCGGAACCATCGGCGCCCTGGACCAAGATGTCGCCTTGCTGGACGGCCTCGCCCGCAGTTACCGTCGTTGTGATTGCCGGCGTCGCGGACGATCCGCCGACGCCGGAACTGCTGCCGCCAAATATAGTACGTGCCATTGATTCCCCTTTAATCTTCGTAACCGTGTACGCGCACCGTTACAGTCGCTGCGCTGGCAAATCCCACGAGTACCTCGCCAGGCCCCATGGTTACCGCCGTATTGTCAATTCCACCGCCAGCACCGATAACTAGGTCGGGCGGCTCGAACCAATCCGCATCCGTAGGCAGGGCCGGCGCCGCATAACCGGGCGGACAGATAGCCAGTCGAATGGTCACGGAGTTGATCAGATCGCGATTGATCAGCCGGATATTTCCCGATGCGACTTTACCGGCGGGCACCGTGTAGATCGGGGTGTATGTTGCAGCGCCCAATGCGGCCTTGCCCAGAAGTCCGTTTGCCATTTAGTTTTGCCCCATGAAGTAAAGCCTGCCTTTTGGAAGTGTCGTTTGTACGTATGACGCCACGAACGCGCGCGCCCACGCGGTGTTCACGATCTGCAAGCTGTCGTCGCCAGCCGCAGCCGTCGGCGCCTTCGGGGCACCGGTAAGGTTCGGCGAGTTCAGACCTGCGAATATCTGGGTCAGCGCATTGAGGAGCTGCGTCGACGAGGCGCTGCTCAGTGGAATGCCGGCCGCCTCGATGACAGTGGCGATTTCCTCCTGGACCGCGTTGAGAAATGCGGCCGTGACGGCCGTTCCCTGAATGCCATTGAACGGGTCACCGTCGTGAAATTGGTGATCGGGGCTTGTGATTCGTTGCATGTGTTAGTCTTCCAGGTCGACGAAGGAATAGGCTGCTTTAACGCTTTCGAGCCATGCGCGCACCTGGCTCTTGTCTGCGGCCGATACGATCTGGCCGCCCTGGCGAATCCGGACGCGCCAGTACCATTGCACGGCGGTGGTGTTGTACAGCCGATCACCGCAGACGTTCGTGCCGGCGAAGAAACCGCGCGGCTCGTCAATGAAAACTGTGTAACCCGCCTGTTCCAGCAGGGTCTGGAAATACTGCTTGGACAATCCACCGGTCTGCATGACCTTGGCGGTCAGCCTGGCTTGTCGCTGCGCGATGGTATTGGCCGTGATCAGCCCCTCGTCGGGAAGGCCATAGACCCGCTCCCAGTCCGGAAGTAGCTGCACCGCTGTGCGTGGGTCCAGCTCCAGGAGCAGGCCCGCGACGCTGGCCTGGTACGCGTCCAGTTGCTTGCCTTCCGCGCTCAATTCGGCTGTCAGCTGCGGCGCGGCCTTGTCATAGGCCACCGCAGGCAGCAGCAACTTCAGGTAGTCGACATGGGCGCTCATGACAGGACCACCGTGCCCAGGGACGCCAGCTGGATGTGGGTGGCGTCGACCAGCGTGACAACGCTGGCGGCCGGGCTGGTCAGCGTCACATCGGTCACCCCCGGCACGTCGGTGATGCTTGCAAGGATACGGCTGCGCATGACCGAGTCGCCTGGCTGCAGCCCGGCGATATAAGCTTGCAGCACGGTCTGGACGATTGCCTGCACGTCCGCCAGCAACACACCCGAGACGGCCACTGTCGCGGCGACGTTCACAGGCACCAGGGTGGCCGTCAGCACCTGGCAGTCTCCGCCGGCCGGATTGACCGCCTCGATATACGCCTTGACGCTGTTCTGCAGGGCCTGCGTAGCGGGACCGCCGTTTGACAGGATTGCCACGTCAACGGTCCCCAGGCCGCGCCGCAGCGGATAGCACCAGGCGGAAGTGACACCAGGCACCTCAAGCGCCCAGCGCCGGTAATCGTACTTATTGCCACCTGCGGGAGGATGACGCAGACGATCCAGCAGGCGCGCCAGCAGCGCCGCGCTGGTTTCGATATCGGTGCCGGTGGTCATACTGGCGATCGCGGCCGTCGACGACACTCCGGCCGGCGAAGCGGTCAAGGTCAGCAAGGTGCCGGCCACCTGGTTGCCGGCGAAGCCGGCGGTGGATGCCTGGGCGGCCAGTGTGACCGTGCCGGCAGCGCCGATGGTGCCGGCGGCGGTGGTAACGTAGGCGCTGCCGTCGAGCGCCTTGGCCTCGACGCCGGCATTAATCGGTGCGCCGACGGTACCGTTAAAAGTGATGCTGCCCGTGGCGGCCGTCGCCGCCTTCTTGGCCATGCCGTAGAGCGACGCATACTGCAGCAGCACGTCATCGTCGGCCGTGTCGGGAAATATCTGGCGCACTGTCCAGGCCAGGTATTGATACAGCCCCTCGATGGCCGCTGCGGTCGCGTTCGCGCGCAGCCGGAAATCCGAGTCTGCGCCAACCACGGTCTGCGGGTTCTGGTTGACCAGGTCGCGCAGGATTGCGTCGCGGATCTGTTCGTAGGTTTGTACTGGGTAGCTCATGGTCGTTCGTTAGTTAAATGACTTTGAGGGGCAGCTGGAAGCTGGCGACCTCGCCGGTCACGGCGGTCAGTTGGATGGCCAGTTGCAAGCGGCCCGCCTTGGTCGCGTCCTGGACACGCTCGACCGTAATAGCGATCTCCTCGGCACGCCCATCATCCAGGAGCGGCTTTAACGCGGCCTCGGCATACTGCTTCGCCAGCACGGTGACGCGCGCGACATCCTTTTCGCGCTGTAGCTCATGCAGCCGGCTGCCAAGTGCCGAATCGGCCCAATAGCTGCCCAGAGGCGTCATCAGACGGACATATGCGGCGTTGGCCAGGCCGGCCAGCGGGTCGCGCACGGGCGCGCCCTGGCTGAGCTTGTAGTCGCTGCTGAGAGGATCAATGTAAATGTCCATCACATCGCCTTGTCGGGAGTTGGGCTGCTGCCGTGCTTGTGCGCGTTGTATGCGGTGCGCATCCCCGCCATCGACTTGCCGCCCTGGTCCTTGATGTCGCCCTGGGCCGTGACGCCCTGTGCCACGCTCACGTTGCCCTGGGTGCTGATATCGCCCTGGTTCGAGATATCGCCGTCGACGACCAGGTCGCCCGTCATGTGAGTGGTCGGCGTGTCGATCGTGACGCCGGACGTATTCGTCACGGTCACCGGCAGGCCGGCACCGTTAATGACGACGCCTCCGCGCGTCAAATAAACGGACTGGCCTTGATCGTCGTAGATCGCCACTTCGCCGTCCTTCAGCGCCTTGAGACGGTAGGTGACATGCTCGCTCGCGATGATGATGCCGTGGGCCGTCTTGCCGCCGACCGGCAGTACGATCATCTGTGCGCCCGCCAGCGGGACCGAGGTAAAGCCATAGTGCTGCATCAGCTCGTTGTCCTGCAACTGCTCGCCGGCCAGGCCATCGGCCTGCACCAGCTGGATTGGCGGGGTGCTGTCAATGGCGGTCAATACCGCCCGGAAGGCCGTCCGTACCCGTCCCATTGCCTTGTCTATCGCGCGCTGGATCATGTCGCGGCTCATTTGACGTCCTCGAAGGTGATGACCTCGCCGGTCACGGTGTTCTTGCCACGGCGGTGCTTGTTCTTGTGCGGGTGGGCCTCGACCACCCACACGCCGTCTTCTTTGAGGGTAAGTTCGGTCGTCGTGCCATAGCCGCGGCTGCGCAAGAACTTGCGCCCCATGAGGAAGAAGACGGCATCAACGCCGAGTGCATCAGAAATCACGCGGACCCGCTGGCCCGGCTGCCAAAGCTGACCGTTCCCAGGCTCGCCCGGCGCATTAATGCGATGCCCCTTGACTGATATTTGCAACTCGAAGCCCTTTAGGCGGGAGTCGCCCATCAGCTTGGCGGCGCGCTCCTGGCACAGCTGGGTGGTGTCGGTTTCATGGTCGACGACGATCTTCGGCCGCGCCCAGGTGATGCCGGTGTCCTTGGCTGCCCCCTTCAAGTTGTGCTTGCCGCCTTCGGTCTTGGTGGCGTGGGTCTGGCCCAGCACCGTGATCTCGGAGAACCGGTCTGCGATGTTCTCCTCCGACGAGATGCTCTCCACGTTGCCGCCATCAACGTTTGCGGTCAATACCGCGACCGGAGGTGTGCTGTAGTCCGGACCGCCGACGATCAGGGTGCCGTCAGGATCGAACCACGGCCAGAGGCCCTCGGCTTCGGCTGCATTGCGCAAGACCTCCCAGGCGGTGTCGCCCGGCTCGACATTGACTTTCTCGCGGGCCACGCCTGGCGCTGTCGTCTGCAAGCGAATCTTGCTGATCCCCAGTGGGCGCACGATCGACGTGATGATTTCGCGCAGCGTGCTCATCTTGCGAACAAAGATCGGCGCCGAGCAGTCCACCAGCTGCGCCGCCAGATCGCGGCCGGATAGCTGGAACGTGTTGGCACCCTTCTTCAGGGTGCGCTTGATGCTATCGATCCGACCGGTCAGTGCCAGATCAGGTCCCACTTTCACCTGAATTTCTGCGCCTGCCTTGACGTTTTCCGGCAAGACGCGGCCCTTGGCCGATACCGTAAATTGCCAGGCGTCGGCCGGAATCAGCAGATCGGAGTCGATCTCGTAGGCTTCCCAGGTGGAATGCGCCAGGCCGCCGATAGTCAGCGACACGGCCTCGTTCTCCAGCGTGGTCGGATCACTTGGCATACGCATGGATCTTGTCTCCCGCATTGATGGCGTTAGGATGACGCAGGTTGTTCAAGCGCTGAAGTTCCAGGGCGCGGGTGTGCGAGCCGTACCAGAGATGCGCCAGCAGACGCAGCGGCGCGGGCGAATCCACGGAACGGACGATCATCGGCGGACGCGCGTTGATCGTGGCGCGGCCAGACTCCTGCACCGTCAACGCCAGGGACTTCAACGGCTCGGTGATGGCGCGCGCCTGCTCAACGCCGTACCGCGACCGGGTTTGCGCGATAGCGTCATTGATGCCGGCGCGGACCACCGTCACCAGTTGCTCCACTTGGCGCGGCGTCGATAGCGGCGTCACCGCTTCAGAGGCCATGACCATCGCGGCGACGCGCGCCTTGACCACCGCGCGGGTGACGGCAATGTGAACGAGCAGTACCTGGGTGTCGGCAAGGCTCTGCGCGGCGGATACCGGGAAGATGGAGGATGCGGGGAGCGAGATGGCCGTTCCCTGGACTCCGGCCGCACCTGTTCCTGCAGTTGCGGCGGCAATCCACGCGCTATAGCTGCCAGGCGCATTGTTCTGGCTGGCCACCACAGGCTGCAGGGATGCTGTCGACAGCAACTGGTCGATACGGCTAAAAGCCGCGTTAGCCACCGATGGGATGCAGTTCGCGGTGGAGCTGGCCAGCGCCGACACCGAAGAAGTCGAATCGACCGGCAGCAGACGGTCGACCGCATTGCGCGTGCCCTTGGCGAGGTTCCGCAGATACTCCAGTTGCTTGGGCACGTCGTCGACCAGCGCCTGGGTCAATGCGGTGACATCGGAGATAAATCCCAGGACGTTGGCAATCGGATCGGTGACGGAGGTCAACACGCCGTGGACCTCGCTGTTTAACGTCAGCAGGAATGTGACCGCTTGCTGGCGCATGGCGCTCACGCGGCTGAGTGCGTCCATCGCGCCGGCAACGGACAGGCCGTTGACCTTGCCGCATTCGGCGCTCAAGGCGGCGGCGCTGGCATCTGCAACGGCGTCGGCCGCATCGTCGATCGAGTCCGCAGCCTGGCTGGCCAGCGCGCGGGTAAAGAATGGCGCGGCGGTGACAGACTGCTCGAATTCAATGCCGACCATGCACTGGTCTGGCCTGTCCTCGTCGTGAGAAACCCGGTAGGTGTTGACCTGCATGCGGTCCATCGCGCCAAAGACAGGATGCACCAGGTCGCCAGCCCCGCGTTCGTCCAGCGCGGCCAGAAACGCCCGCAGGCGCGCTTCGTAGTCGTCACCGTAGAAAATGGCCTTGACGGACAGCTTGCGTTCCTCAAGCCCCATGTCCTCAACGTCGGCGCCGTCCGTGTACGGATAGGAGTGCCGGGCGAGTGCACGCCGCGCCTCATCCTCAGTCGACAAGATGTCGAATTCGATGGCGCGGAAGCTGGCAGGAAGGAGATTGTCGGCCCAAGTCATGCACGCAGCTTACGCGCGCGCATTGGGACAGATAAGGCGGATTTCGTTCGGGGGCAAGGCCGCCCGAACCGTTTTCGGCTACTTGCGCAGTGCCTGGCGTTGCTGCGCGCTGGTGACTTCGGCCGCCAAGTGGGCACTGTCGGACGACACCTTAACATGTACCTCGACAGGAGCATTGCGGCGTTCGGAATCCAACGCCTCGCGCGCGTCCTTGCTGCCCATCGCCGCCATCGCGATGGCGATACTGCGGCCAATGGCATCGCTAAAGGCCGTGCCCTCGATCGCCTTGCTGATCAGGGTGCCGATACCATAACCCATGGCGCCGGCAGCCCCTACGCCGCCGGCAGCGGCCATCGGCGCCGAGGCGGCGAATGCGCCGGCTGGCATGGACGCGGCAAAGGCTCCGGTCGTCAGCAGACTGCGCAGCGCACCGCCGGCGGCAGCCGTCATGCGAGCAAGGATACCTGGTGCGGCAGCGCCTGCGGCACCAGCGGCACCAGCGGCACCAGCCGCGCCGCCACCACGGGTCAGGATGCTGGCCAGGCTTGCGGCGCCGGCTGCGGCGGCCAGCGCGGTCAGGGCGGTTGTGGCCACTTTCATCCCGGCCGTGAAGTTCGGGTATTCGCGTGCCGAGGCCGTTAAGTGGTCCAGTACCGACTTCACCGGGCCGTCGAGTTTGCTGAAACCGGTATAGGTGGCGATCTCGCTTTCCTGGTCGTGCTGCTGCTTCTTGAAACCCGTCTCGTTGGCGATGACAGCGAAGTTCTTGTCGGTGGTGCCGTTGGCCTGCTTGACCTTGCTCTCGACGTTCTTGATGTAGTCGCGGTTGTTCAACGCCGCCACCAGGTACATCAGCGCCTGGCGGTCCTGAATCAGTTTGCCGATCGCGGAACCTTCGATGATGTCGGCTTGGGCCTCCAGGTTGGCGCGCGCATCGGCCCCCTTAGTGCCGGCTGCATTCTTCTTGAGCGCTTGGTATTTCTGGTCCTTGCCCACGGTCATATCGGTCAGGCGGACAAAGGCATCCAGGGAATCGATGCCCTTGGCGCGCGCGGCCGCCAGCGTGCCCGGCAGGTCGATACCCAGCTTTTTGGCGTCGCTGGCCGTGTCCTGGCTGTTGATCTTCGCCAGGAAGTTGACCAGGTTGTTGCCCGCCTCGTCCTTGGAGCCGGCGGTGATCACGGCAGCCTGGTTGGCAGCGAGGATTTTGGCCAGGCCGTCCATGCCCGACAGTCCTGACATGCGGCCGGCCGCCATCTGCTGCGGCAGCCACTTGGCCATGTCTTTCAGCTCGAAGCCGCCCTCCTGGCCAGCGGTAATCGCCATGTCCATTACCTTGGGGATGTCCTTGGCGTCGATCTTGAAGGTGGCCATGCTGCGCAGGGCGATGTTGGCCAACTGGTTGGGATCGGCGCCGGACGCGGTCGCCGCCTTGGTGATCCCTGGGAGCATGCCCATTGCGTCCTTAACGCTCATCGTGCCGGCGGCGATCAGGGTGTCGAGCGTACTTGCGGCCTGGTCGCGGGTGCCGCCGCCATATCGCACCGATTGCTCGATGGAGGCGTTAAGTTCCTTCTTGCCATCGATGCGGCCCGACACATCGCGGTCGGCAAACGCGGTGTTCGCCATGCCGGCCAGGCGCATGCCGTAGTCCATCGTCTTGTTCATCGGCTCGGCCAGCACGAACTTGGCCGCCGCAGCGCCGGCCAGCACGCCGCCGGCAAGCCGGCCGGCGGTCTTGACGCGCTCGAACGAACCGGCGGTGCGCTCGGCTTCCTCGCGGGCGCGACGCATGCTGTCGGCCAGCTGGTCGCCGGGCCGCTGGCGTCCCAGATCCCAGATCCGGCGCAACAGGGCGTCATAGGCGCGCCCCAGGGACGTGGTGCCACGCTCCAGGTCGCGGGTGCGGTCTATCAGGCGCTCGGTGGTGGTGCGGCCGGCGTCGCCCGTCTGGACATTCTGACGCTGCAGCGCCCGGCCGGCCACCTCCAGTCGCTGCGAGCCGACGATCAGGCGCTCATTGGCCGCCTGGATGGTGTCGGCGGTCTGGGCCTGCTGACGGCCAAGGGAGCTATTGGTCTGTTCCAGGCGGCGCGTACCGTCGATCAGACGGTCGGTGGTGCCCCGGCCAGTCTCGCCAGTCCGGCGCAGATCGTCCTGCAGCTGGGTGAGGCCGGCACGGGTTTCCTCACCCCGCCACCGCAGGATCATCGCAAGTTCAAGGTTTGCGCTCATGGTAGGGTTTTCTTACGTGGGGTTTCAGAATGGCTCAGGAGCCGTTTTGCCGCTGCTGTTTGCGGCGCAGACGCGATTGGTTGACATAGGTGGCCGAGCCGTTATCTCTGGCGCCAGAGGCTTCCGGCGGCGTCAGGTGGGTGATATGCGATAGCAGCTCGGCTTGTGTCATTGTGAAAATCGACCCAGGATCGAACCCTGCGCGGCCGAGCAGGATCTGAGCCTGGCGAACCCACTTCAGGGCTAGCTCTGCGCCGAGTGCTTTTTTTCAACCTCGTCGATTGCATCGGTCAATACCCCATAGTCCTTGTCGCACAGGGCCATCACCAGCTCGGTGCCGTGGTCTTCCGGTGCAATGCCCTCGAAGCTTACCTGGCGCGCCTCAATGGCCACGCGCAGACGGGCCTTGGAGCAGTCGCTGCCCAGCTCCTCGATCGCCTCGATACTGTCCTGCACGATGGCCGGGCGAACGGAGAAGCCGCGCACCCGGGCGCCGGCATGATCGAAGCCGATAGGCAGGGTTTTCTTAACGGTGGTTACCATGTTGCTGTTCCTCGCTCAATTGTGTTTGGTGATTAATTAACGCCGCTGACCTTATTCCAGAACTTTGCGCAATGCGCTCATCTGCAGATCCTGCATCGCTTCGCCGTCAACCTTGTATTTCTTGCCCAGCTCCAGGGTGAAGCAATCCAGGTAGCTGGTGCGCTGGCCGCCGCCGACCGGATAGACGGTGATCTTCGCGCCCTGCAGGCCCATCCAGTCGATGTCGCCGGTCACCGGCACCACCGCCGATACCTTCAGCGTGATCTCCGAGATCCCCCTGGAGAAGCCGGTCGGCCGGCCGGTGCGATTCATCGTCTTGATCACCTTGCGGCCGCTCTTTTCGGTCACGTCCAGCGATTCAATCTCGACCTCGGTGCCGTCGACTTCCAGAACGATCGCGCCCTGATATTCCCTCAATGCCATGTTTTACTCCTGGTGGTGTTAAAGATGGCGCGGCTTTTGGCGCCGCGCCTGCGCTTACAGAATCAGGTCGATCCGGCCGCCGAAAACGTGCAGGCCGTTGACCACGTCGGTCGGGATCTTCGCGTTCAGGCGGTTTGGGTCCTGGGAGTCGCGCTCGACGATCAGGCCCGGCTTGTACAGCTCCACGTTGTCGATGATCTCCAGCTCCTCGAGCTTGTACATCACGTCGAGCAGCTCGGAACGCACGCGGTCCGGCGTGCGCGAGGACAGCTTGTCGCGCGGAAAGCGCAGTGCGATGCGCTCGCGCATGGTCTTGCGGACGTAGTCCAGCGTGCGGATCGTGGTGATGTCCAGCAGCGAGATGTCCGGCACGCTGTTGGCGTCCAGGGTGTAGGTGGAGATCGCGCGGACCACTTGCACCTTGTCGCCAGGGCCGACCTCGAACGGCGTCACGCCGTTGGCCAGCGCGCTTTCCTGCTCGGCGCGCGACAAGCGGTTGGCCAGCGGGATGATGCCGATCCCCTTCAGTGCCAGGGTATTGAGCGGTCGGGCCGGGTCTTCCTCCGAGGCCGCCAGGGCCGCGTAAGCGGCGGCCACCTCGAACGGCATGGACAGGGTCGATGGCACCAGGCCGACCGCGATCCGGCCGCTGTTGATCGTGCCAGCCAGCGTGGTCGACTGCGCCAGGGTGCCGACATGGCCAGCGACGCCGACGGCGCCACGCTGCTCCAGCGCGCCGGACACGTTGTCCAGGTGCGCGCGCAGCACCTGCAGGTTGGCCGTGTCGGTGAGGGACGTCGCGATAATGGTGTGGCCAGCGGTGAACACCGTCGCCAGCGTGGCGGCCAGCGTGGTTGGATCGGTGGCGCCGGACGCCATCGCGACGACCGGAGCGGTCACGCCGGTCGCGCCGCTGATGGCCGTGGATACCTTGATCTGGTTGCCCACGGTGCCCTTGTTCTTGGCCGTCAATGTCGCCACGCCAGCCGCCGCTGCGGCGCTCACCGGAATGTCCGGGCGTGCCGTGATGGCCGCAACCAGGGCTGCGGCGATGATCGTCGGCGTGTCGGCCGCCGCAATCGCGACGGTCACGACGCCGTTGGCGATGTATGCGGTCAGCGTGCCGGCGGCCGTCGCCGAGCCGGTCGCGGTGATGGTGCCGGTCGCGGCCAGGCCGCCGCCGGCATCGTCCAGGGCGATCGCCTGCAGCGCCATACCTGGATAAGTGGTGATGGCGGCCGAGGCCATCATGTGCAGCTGGGAACCGAAGCCGAAGAACTTGCCGGCGTCGGCATCGTTGAAGACATCGGTCAGCACGCCGGCCGCAACCTGGCCGCTGGCGGTGCGCTGGCCGACCAGCAGAACTTTCTGGCTGTTCGCAGCCAGGGTGCGAACAGCAAGGGCGGTGTTAAATTCAAAATACTTGCCAGGCTTGCGGATCGACGCGGGAATCGTGGCAAAGGAAACGTTGGGGCTGGACATGCTTGCTCTCCTGTGGGTTTAACGGATGTGCCGGTCTTACTGGCGCTTTTTGGGCGCGGCGGCCGGCGCGGCGCCCTGGTCGTCAGCGGTCGTGTCCGATTGCTCGTCCTGCAGCACCAGGTCACCGTCAGCCAGGCGGCGCTGGTAGTAGGTCGAATCGGCGACGGTGACGACTTCGGCGTCGCTGATGTGGCTGCGGGGCTTGTCTTCCATCGGCACGGACAGGCCGGCGGCGGCTTTCACTTTCAAGGTATTCATGCGATCTCCTGGTGGATGGCAGTGTTAAAGATTCAGTGCGGCGTCAAAGGGTGACAAGGTCGGAAGCGTCGGTGATGTCGTCGCCTGGCTTGATGCGGTAGTTCAAACCCACACGCAGCAGATCCACTTCGGCCTCCGGTGCGACCACATCCACGTATTTCGTGTGCCATTCCTGGGAGAAGACGGCCAGGCCGCCAGCACGCAAACGCGTGTTGTAGAGCGTACGCACCGCGCCTGGCCGGAAGTGGTCAATCTCCAGATCGAGGTCTTGCATCAGCAGCAGGCGCTTGATGTCTTCCATGATGCGGTAGACGCCGACTTCGCCAGCTGGTCCGTCATGGCGTGTGCTCTGCTCGCTGCGTACGCTGCGGGCGCAGCACATGACGGCAAATGTCGCTGGCGTCAAAAACCGCTTTTCCCCCTTCTGTTCCGGCTTTGCGGAGCCGGCGAAAGTGACCCACACGGCGGGCAGCACGCGGATAACGTCAAATGTGTCGTCGTCGAACTGGCCGCCATAGCTCTCGACCGTACGAAGGTAGCTCAAGCCGGCGCCCTTGATCCGGGCGATGATGGCGTTCTCGATTTCAGCGAGCATCAGTAACCCGCCATGGAGTCATCGTTAAACTTCCGGCTCCCTCTACTGACTCGGATCGAGTTGCCGGTGGCGGCCGGGCTGCCGACAACCGCGCCAGCCGTATCGATTCCCAGGGATATCTCGCCACGGCCGACCAGGGTCAGGTATTTCACCGCCTGGTGGTAACGGGTCTCGATGTCCGGGGTGCAGGTCACTTCGGTCCCGGTCATCCGATAACGGGCGATGTCGCAGGCATAGCCGATCAGCAGGCGCGGGACCACCGCGAACGGCAGCGCGTAGCGGCCCGCGAGGTAGCCGCATATCTCGGCGTCGGCGTCGTCCAGCCCCTGCTGCAGCACCAGATCATCGATCGCGCCGCTATACGCGCGGTCGGTGATCTGGATGACTTCCTTGGCGCCGAAGCGGCCGACCATGTCGTTCTTGGTGGCGAACATGACGTTTAGGCTACTTCGTCGTCAGCGGTTGAGGACTCTCCAGCGATCGCTGCAACGGCCAGCAGCGGGTCAGCCTGCTTCTTGCCGAGGGTGATTTCGCTGCCTGGCTCGTACAACTCGCCGTCGTGATTGATCGCCACTTTAACGGTGTAGGTCTTGGTGTCGGCCTTGGCATCCGCTTTGGCGGACGCGGCTTTGGTAGGGGGGGCCATCTGTTGCTCCTATGTGAGATTAAGGGAACGGTTCATGGAGGGCGCCGGTTGTGGCCGCCCCTCCGTACGGTTGCGTGCCCGGTTACGCGATGATGTTCTGGAAGAAGTAGCCCACGTCTGGCGCGCAGATCACTTCCTTGACCGATTCGCCAGTACGGATACGAACGCCGCCACGCAGGCCAGCCTTTGGTTCCGGGATGTCGCCGGCAATGCGACCGCCGAACTGGGCGGTAAAGCCGTAGGTCGGCTGCCCCGTCATGGCCGCCTGGGTATTGGAGTAAATCAGCGAGCAATGCTTGCCCCAGGTGCGATTGAAGCTGGCCGCCTGGCCTTTACGCGCAGTGTTGACAAAGGCCGAGCCGATGCAGATTTCTTCCAGCTCCAGCAGCTCGGCCAGTTGCTCACGCGAGACGGTGCCGGCGCTCTGCGCGGACTTGTAGATTGCCTGGACGATTTTTGGATGCTGGCGCAGCGAGGTCCAGCCGGCGCGGCCAATGACCATCTTGTTTGGACGCATCAATGGCACGTCCAGCGCCGCCAGCAGCGCGTTGAGCGGGTTGCTGTTGGCGTAGTCGCTCCACTGGGAAGTGCCCGACAGCGTCTGCTGTTGGCCTGCCACGTAGTTGGCGGCGTTAAATAAGGTGCCGGCGACCCTCACTTCGCGGTCCAGCAGGATCAGGTTGGACAGCATCATCGTGCTGATCTGTTTCGGATCGATGGGGCCGCCGGTTGCGGGTTTAGGCATCGCTTCCCAGGCCTGAATCTCGCTGTTCGGGATCAGATCGTCCAGGCCGTAGTCCGCGCATTCGTCGTTGACATCGGTACCGCCGAAATCAACCATGTTCGGCTCGGACTTGCGGCCGACCTTGGTCTGCGGCACGGTATAGCCCTGGGCGGCGTCGTATTTGGTGTATTTAAACTTCATCGCGGTCGGCACGCGTGGCAGCACCGAGTCAGCGATCAGCGCGTCGGCACTGTTCTGGTAAGCGATAGCGACTGCGCACAGTTCGGGGTTGATGGGAAAGGCTGTGGTAGGCATGAAGTTTCCTGTTAAATGACGGGTGGGCGGTTCTGTTCGTGCAGCAAACGGGCTAAAGTTGGGTTAGCCCTGGATCTGGCCGGTCGACTGCATGACGCGGATGATGTCGCCGGCAGCGGTCGCCGCCTCCAGCGCGCGGCCGATGACCGAGTTGTTGGCGCCAGCGGCAGGCGCCGCCGCGACGCCGCGACCGATGGCATCGGAGGTAACGAGCGCACCACGCGCGACCGCCGCGCCTACTTCGACAAAGGCGATGCCGGCCAGCTGGACGTCGCAGCGCTCGCCGATGGCGGCGCCGATTTCCATGGTGGCGCCGATCAGGGCGTCGGTGGCCGCAGTAGCGAGGGTCACGCGGTCGTCGGCGGCGCCCGGTTTGACAATGCGGAACGCCGGGATGGCAACGTCGGCCGCGTAGTTTTTTGCCAGTTGCAGGTTGGACATGCGTTGCTCCTGTATATATATGAGGGGGATGGCAGTCTGTCGTTCGGACTGACTGTTAGCTCTTCGTCAAGATGTGGGTGACAGCCTGGGCGGCGTTGACCACCCGGCCAGCGAGGCGCTCCGATTCCTGGAACTCGACGGCCGCACGCGCCAGGACTGTCGGATCGTCCAGGTCGACCTGGATCTTGCGGCCAGCACCGGCTTCGCCGAAGTCAACGATCTTGGGTTGCGCGGTCAGCAAAGCTTTCAACGCATCGACCAGGGGCAGTTGGGACGCCTTGCCGCCTTCGGAGAATTCGACGACGGTTCCCGCGCCCGCTGCTGCCGGCTGAGTGGCCAGGCCCGTCAGGAGCGCGACGGCATTGTCTTTCTGGCCCGGATGGAGTTGGGCATTGGCGACCAGCGCTTCGCAAAACGCGACGTTGGTGCGGCGGCGTTGCTCCGCCTCCTGGGTGGCCAGCGCGGCGGCGCGCGCCGTTACCTGGTCAGCTTCTTGTTTGAGGCGGGCGTTTTCGGCCTGCATGTCAGCGATTTGCTGTGCAGTCAGGGGCATGGAATCTCCTTCGTTGGTGGGGGTGGGGTCGGAAAATGCGGGGACGGCTGCGTCTTGGGCCGTGCCGGCAGCGGCGGCATCGCGCTCGTGGGCTTCGTCGGCGGTGCGCTGCAGCTGGTCGATCTGCCAGTTGGTGATTAACTGGTCTGCCTTGTCGGTGCCGGCCTGGCCGATGACGTACTCGCGCAGTGCGCGGAACATGCCGGCCAGCGTCGACCAGGCATAGCCTTGTTCGCTGAAGTCGAACGAGACAATCCGTTCGTCGGCTTCGTTGAACTCGGGGTTGCGCAGGCCCTTGACGGCGGGAGGTTGCGCGCCCAGGAAGCCGACGTGACGCAGGTAATAAACGCCTGGCACCGGGTTGCTCGGGGAATCGGGGTGATAGAAGCTGGCCGAAATCTTCTTGTAGCGGCCGGCGTCGACCAGTTCGGCGAAGGCTGGATCGACCTGCTGCGTTTCGGCCGCCAGGGCGCCATCGGCGAACGCCAGCGACTTGATCCAGCCATAGGCAGGCAGGTCGTGACGCGGATGGCCGACCACAACCGGCGCTTCGTGCAGCGCAGGGTTGTAGGCCGCCACAGTGGCCGCGACATCGGACTCGGAAATATTGAAGGGGTCGCCGCTGGCGGCGACATGCTTGCCGGGTTTGAATATTTGGATTGGTTTCATGCCGCCCATTGTGGGCGGATGAAGCGGGCCGGTTAAGGCGGACGGCGTTCCGGCGGAGCTATCGGGGCGCTCCTTTTTAGTCTATCCGAGTTGCCTAAAAAGTGGCAAGAAACGGCCTTTGTGTAAATCGCAGTCCCGTCCCGCGCTTCGGGATCGATTTGGAGGCCGTTAAACCCCCGTTAAGAACGTCGCGCCGTGAATTCTGGTAGTTGGACGCGGACGCAGCCCCTGCGCGCCCGTAACAGGCCGATTTGCGGCCGGCGTTCTACTGGCCAAAAACCGATCTCAGATAGTCGTGAACCGCTGACTCGACTTCGCTTGCCGCTTCGGCCTGCAGTTTCCCGTCCGGAGCGATGGGCAGGAACGGCCGCGCGGGAATCTTCGACCCTGGATGATTCACCTTCTTGACGACATGCCCATTGAACGCCAGCGCTTGCTTGTCTCGTGGCAGGATCACGTGCGGCCGGGTTTGGCCGCCGAGCTGGTGGATAGCGGCATAGACGACGTTCGTGCCGATCGTTGCCGTCGTGTCGGTGTTCGATGCCACGATGGAGTCGCGCAGCCGGCCAGAGTCCTGCAGGATCGCACCATTGGCGCGCCTGGCGGACGGGCGCTGCAGGCCGAGCCATTGCGGCCGGCCCTGGGAAAGAAAATTAAAGGCGGTGACAGTGCCCAGCTCGGTGGCAACCGTCCGCATCAGCGGCGCGGGCTGGCTCACCTTGTCGATTGCATCGCGCAAGATTGCATCGGCGCCGGTATGATCGATTCGAATTTCAAAGGTCATGAACTTGTCCTATAATCGGTGGGCCAGCCGTCGGAATGCTTCCGAGTCCTTCCGCACCCCACGGGGTGCAGCTGATGAGATCTAGCGGGGAGTGCGTGCCTCGTGGCTGGCAATTTCCCCTTCCGCCTATCGCAAGCGTTCCAGCTTGCTTAAAACAGACCTCTCCGCCGCCTTCTCGTTCGTCTTGTACAAGGTCAGAAAGTAATTCTTGCTGCCGCTTCTGGTGCGTTTCAGGCCGGCCCTGTAGAGGATGCCATCGAGCGCCAGTATCACCAGGCGGTCGTCGCCTTGCTTGTACACAGCGCCCTTGTCGAGGATATCCGGAATCTTCTGGTAGTCGGCCAAGCCGATTTCGGGGTGTTTGTCGATATGAGCGGCCACAGACTCCTGCGACAGGTAGACGGTCTGACTCGGGGCGCCGATGGCTTGCATGTCAGCGGGTTTGAGTACGCCGACCGGAAAGTCCTCGAGCGACTTGCCGTTAAAGAAGCGCTCAAAGGCTGGCCCCTTTAACGCACCTCGAACATACTGCCGCGCCACCGGGTAGCTGTATTCATCCAGCTTCGGCTGGTAGGCCGCCATGGCATTGTTGCTATTCCATCCCGGGTCGGTGCGAAATGCCTTGCTCATGCCCGGCAGGCGCAGCTGGGTCACGGTGGTGGTGCCGGCGGCGGGATCGCGCGCCGAGATCGGCACTTCGATCTGCTCGGTATGCCCGCGCGAATCGGACAGGGAGTAGCCCTGCGCCTCCATGGTCGACTTGCGCATGTTGATCACCGTGCAGCGGCAGCGGAAGCCGTTGGGTGGCCAGATCGTCGTCCAGATGGGATCGTCGTGGCGAAACACACGGCCATGCAACGAGCGGTGGGCGGGACGCGTGCGCCCATCCAGGATGGCTGTATACATCCAGTATGGATGCGTGGAGGCCGATTCACTGAACGCGTTAAACTTTCCCGCCATATAGGCCGAGCGGATGTTGGTGTCGAATATCAGCCGCAGCCGACGTGGGGAACCGTACTGCACCGGCCGCAGCGAGTTCGGGTAGGCGGCCGTAATTTCGCCGGTCTCCGGGTCGACGGCCTTGCCCCACCATCCCTTTTGCTGCAGCAGAGGTTTGAGGCGCTGCTGGAACTGGCTGTACGTGGTGCCGTTCTTCTGCGCGTCGACCAGGGCATCGTGGATGTCCTGGAGGACATTGAGCTTGCCGCAGTTCGCCACCGTGAACGTTCTGGCGTGCGCCTCCTGCCACACTTCCCGCCAGCCGCCGCTGGTTTGCAGTCCCTTGGCGCCGAGGAACGCCATTGCGCGCTCCGGCGGCAGGTTGAACGCTATCCGCAAGTCGGTTGCCTTCATCAGCCGGCTTCCTGGTCGACGGGTTCGTTCTGGCCGAGGATCTGCGCCACAAACTCGGCCTGGCCGAGCAGCTCGGTCAGCCTGTCGCTGTCCATCAAGGGGAATGCCTCGGCAATGACGTTAAACGCCTCTTCGAACGACGTGGCCTTTTCCAGGGCATCGACCAGCGGAACGAGCAGGGCTGACGCGAGCGGCTGCAGCTTTTGGGCACGATCATCGATGGTGGCGGCCAGCGCCGCTTCCAGGGCGATCTGTCCAGCTAACCTGGTCGCGTCCGACTCGGCGAACTCGGCGCCGGCCGGCGGCGCTGCTGCAGGTGTTGCGGACTTGGCGCCAGGCACAGGAACCGCCTCCCACTCGCCGCCGTAGGTTTCGTGGACATACCTCAGCGTTGGGCGATATCCTATCGCGTGGATGTTCTTGTCCCGCTCGGACTTGGCCAGCAGATCGGTCGGTTCCTCGACAATGCGCGAAATGCGCGGCACACCGGCACCTGGCATGTTCAGATCGACAAGCCATTGGGCGATGCTGGCGTTTAAGGTGTCGGAGAGCAGGTCCGCATCGGCCTTCACCAGTTCGATCCGCACCTCCTTTTTGGTGATAGCTGCCGCCGCAAGCGCGCCACCGCCGCCTTTGCCGCCGCTGTCGCCCAGGACAATCTCCTCAATCTGCTCGTCCATGTAGCGCGCCATGCGCTCGTAGGCGTCGCTGCCTCCGGAGCGCGACGCCTCCAGGAACTCGACCACCATGCCCTCCGGGATGGCGATGGAC
Organism: uncultured Oxalobacteraceae bacterium; assembly: GCA_946480015.1. The sequence continues at coordinate 74,701 of CAMLIL010000001.1, forward strand.
GTTTCCTGTGCGATTGACTGCATGGCGGCCATCAGATTGTCCACATCGGAAGCCGGCGCGCCGGGATTGTATTTGCCCACGGCTGTCGGGGATGCGAACTTGTCCAGGAACACCAGCCAGCTGGAAATGTCCTGGCGCTTGAAGAACGCCGGCCAGAACAGCCGCGTGCCCAGCCCGAGACCGAACGGGCTGCCGTCCTTGCCGCCGTAGCTGTGAACGATGAATTTACGCTCAGGCAGCGCTTCGCCGACCATCAGGTTTTCCCAGGTCAGCATGCGCGGCTTGAATTCGAGGTCGAAGGTGAAGCGCCTGGCATTGCGCGGCAAGATCCGCTCGATAACGAATTCCTTGCCGTCCTGGCCCCAGATTACCTCCCCGATGGAGTAGCCCTTGAGGATGGCGTCGAGTGCGTTAAGGGTGACAGTGTCGAAATTGATTCGGAGCAGATTGCGCTTGACCATTTCGGCCGCCGCCATGTCGCGCGCGTTGTCCGTCGCCGGGTCGACCTGCCACGGTCGGCCGATCACCGCCAGCTTGCGCTTCTGCAGCGACGAGAAGACCTTGGCGTCGCGCTCGATCTCGTCGTAAATCTTGATGCCTTTGTTGCCCCCGCGCTGCAGCAGCGTGTCATCCTGCTGGCGCAGCACGCCGGTGAAGAAAGGATGGGTAATGTCGCGCTGGACGGTCGCGATCACTGTCTTGAGCGCTTCGGTGTCAATCTTGGTCATGCTTGATCCTGTGGTGATTTAACGCAAAGGTCAGCGGCTCATCAGCCGTTGACGTAGTCCGACATGCTTGTCCCCACGCGGCGCTGGCCACTGGAGCGATGCTCCAGTCCGCCCATGCGCGAAACGAAGGCTGCCCACAGCATCTGCAAGGCGTCGGGGCCATCGTCGTGGTCTGCCTTGGGAAAGTGCGTCAACTGCTCGATCAGAGTGTTTTGGCTTGAGTGCAGCCGGATCAGCCCATTGGCCATGTGCGGCTGCAGCGATTCGATGCGCAGCAGCTTGTCGTCGTGTGGCGTGACGGCGGCGGCCGGGACCGGGATGCCCCGCGCGGCGCTCCGCTTGACCAGCTCGGTGCGCAGGAACTCCTGGAACTGGATGGTTTCGACCACCCACACCAGGCAGCGGTATTCCCGCTGCAGGGCGATGACGTCTTCGATGATCTTGTCCGGAACGCGCTTGGCGATCCTGGCCTCGACCACGTCCAGGACGCCGGTCACGCGGTTGCCGCCACCGACCAGAAGCGCCGACGGATCGCGCGACGCGCCTTTCTTGCCCAGGGACGGATCACAGGCACCGTAGAACACCCACTCGTTCAGACGGTTGACCCAGAACTGGATACAGTTGGCGAACGGCGCGTCGTCGCCGCTGACCGGGTCGTTCTGCTGCTCCGAGTCGAACGCCGACTTGCCATCGCGGGCGCGCTTGACCATGAGCTTGTAGAAGGTCGTGCCGCCAGGCCAGCAGATTTTCGCGCCATCGTCCATCTGTGACTTTTTCGCCTGGTAGAACGCCAACGCGACTTCTTCGCCATCGTTGAGCAACAGCTCTCCCCAGCGGTCCCACAGGTCCATCCGGCCAGGCCATTGCTCTACGGCGCGGAACTTTGTACCGCGCCAGAGCTTGTTGGCGATCAGCCGGGCCAGCACGGAGTCATAGTGCAGGATGGTCCCGATAATGAACACGTCCATGCTGTCGTCGGCCGGGCCGAGCGACAGCAGGCTCTTGGTCACCCAAGACATCAGTTTGTCGCGCTGCTCCGGGCTGCGGACGTTCTCGTCGTTCTCCAGGTCGTCGCCAATGATCAGATCGGGACGGTGAGGGCCGTGGCGCCGGCCACGGATCTTCTTGCCCGAACCGAACACCTCGACCTTAACGTCGTTGGTGGTGACGATGACGCCCACTTGCCAAACACGTCCTTGGCCGGTGGCCTCGGGAAAGTCGAGCAGCAGGCGGGGGTTAAACTGCAGCTCGGCCTTGATGGCTTCAAGCATGGGTAGAGCCTGGTCGAGCGCATCCATGACGATCAGCGGATACTTCTTGCGGCCGGTGACAACGCACCAGAGCGTGCCGATCTGCGTGATGATGGTCGACTTCGCGTGGCCGCGCGGAGCCGCGACGGCGTCATGGTCGCCGATCTTGTTGTCGACGACTTCCTGGAAGCGGTCGAACAGATAGTCGTGGACTGTTGCCGGCGTGTGCTTGATGTAGTGCGGGAAATACGTCTGCGCAAAGCTGCGGAACGAACCAAAGGCGGCCAGACGCCTTGCCTGGATCTTGCTCGGGTCTGGATCGAAACCGTCGCACTCGGCCTCAATCGCCATCCGCATGCCGCTGGCCAGGTCGGCCAACTGGGCGAGGAAGTCTTTTGTACTAAGCTTTGCCATATGTTATCCGTAGGACTTCACCAGCTCGTCGCCGAACGGCTCCAGCAGCTCGGCGAAAGCGCTGGCGTGCTGGGGATAGCGCTGGCGTACGAAGCCGGCCAGCTTTTGCACAACTTCCATGGCGGTCGCCAACTCGGATGTCTCCGGCAGGATGCGTTTGGACGCGGCAACAGTCTTGTTGAACGCGTCGGCCAGGCTGGCGAGCAGTTGCACTTTCGAGGACGGATTGATCTCTGCGTTGCCGGCAATCTCGTCCATGCTCGACTGGTACTGCGTGACCAGGCCGGCCAGCATTTGCCGGCCAATGTCCTCGATGCTGCCGCCGGCCATCAACTGCGCGGCCTGGGCTTTTTCCCAGTCGTCGCCGATCTGCGCCGCATTCGCCTTCCAGCGGCTCGCCGTGCCATATGACACGCCGCACTTTAACGCGGCCACTTCCAGGGACAGGCGATCAAAGACGTAGGCGCGACGGACCTTGTCGCGGACTTCCGGTGGATGTGCCATGGGTTACAGACCCAGCTTGATCTTGGCGGCCATGATGCCGCCGGCCACGATGGCCCCCGACAGGCCGCCGGCTGCGGCGCCGTAGACTACCGCCTGCTTTTTAACGTCGGCGATCTGGGCCTCGATGCCGTCCACCTTCTGGTCGATCTTGCGCAGCAGGCGCAGCTCCTCGCTGATTTCCTCGGCGGCGTTGTTTGGGAATGCGGTCATGGCTTGTCGGCTTTCGTATCAAGTTTGTCGTAAATGCGGTCTACTTTGCGGTTCAGTTCGTGCATGACCTCCATCATTTCGAGGCGGCCATTGGTAACGTCAGCCTTTGGCGCGAAGTCGCGCGCGCTCTGCAACTGGTACGCATGGAATTCATCGCTGAGCTTCTGGTGGTTCTTCTTCGCGCTGTCCAGGTCGGCCTGCAGACGGTTGATCCACTGCCGGATGAAAAACGCCAGGCAGAGCAGGACACCGTTAAACACCACCACGATGACCTGCGTGCCGCTAATATCAACGCTCATAGAACGCCTTCTCGCGCTGCGATTGGCACTCCACACAGAATTGGCAGCCGGGCATGGCTTCCCGACGCAGGTGCGGGATCGGCGCCTCGCACTCCTTGCAGTCGATGGCACTGTCTGCCACCGCCTTCCCAGCCAGGCTGGCACGGCTGCGCTGGGTTTGTAGTGCAATGGCGCGGTCGCGGTCTTCCTGCTCGGACGCGCGGTCAAAGATGTCAGTCATGGGCTTGTTCGGTCGTGGTGATGGTCGGGGACGGCGCTGGGGGGAACCAGTCGATCAGGGCGCCGAGCCGCGCGCGGCAGGCGTTGTACTGCTCAATGGCTTGGTTGGCCCAGGTGGCAACGTCGGTGTCGGTTGCGACTTCGGTATCGGCTGCAGCGGCGGCATCTTCCGCAACAGGCTCGCTGCCGGGCGCGGGCAAGGTGGCAGTTCGGTCTGCTGCGGCGCGGTTGAGCAGGCCGACAGTGCGGCCGTTAAGGCAAGCGCGGCCAGTCGTATTGCGTTCGATTTCACGTTGAGTATCCTTTTGGGTAGCGGAGAGACGTTGTTCGGTGTCGCCCAGGGCAATCTGCAACGCGTCCGAACGTGCCTGGGCCGTCTGGAGACGGGTCAATGCTGCGGCGCGCACTTGCGCCAGCTCGCCGCTGTGCTTCACGTTCAGGTCGGCCAGCTCGGCGCGGGCATCTGCCGCTTCGTCCGCGTTCCACCAGTGGGCGAATGCGCAGCCGAGGGTCAGGCCGGCGACAAAGATCAGCGCCTTCATCCCGGCACCACCAAACGGCCCCAGCTCGCATAGAGCCGCTGCAGACGGTTGAGGATACGGTCGGGGTAGCCGAGGTTCTCGGCGCAGTGGACCGGGGCACGGCTGGCACGGCCGCAGACGCGGTCGACCGAAACATGATCGAGCAGCGGACGCACCAGCTTGGCCTCGTTCTGCCAATGCCCCAGGCCGCCGTTGTACGATCGCAGGCTGGCCCACATCCGATCGAACTCCGACCCGCCGTTGACGCGCTGCAGGAGCCACAAGTCGTATCCAACCAGGGAGCGCATTGCCCATACCGCGTTGCGCGGCTGGCAGTCGGCTGCAGACAGCCTGTTGATCTGGCACCACCATTGTGCGGTCGCCGGCATGAACTGTCCCATGCCGAGTGCGCCTACGGGTGATACCGCCGACACGTCCCAGCCGCTCTCTTGGTGGAGCTGCGCGGCGAAGACCGGGACTGGAGCGTTCAAGCCCCAGGTGCTGTGCGCGATGCGCGTTAAGTCCGCACGATATGCCTGGGCGCGGCGGGATGGGGACTCGGCGGCGAGCGCGGCACCGGCCAGCGTAAAGGCCAGGCAAATCACTGCAATCGCGGCAAGGCTGATCCGCACGTTGTAGGTCTTCAACAAACGCATGTCAGGCACCCAAACCCACGGCGATCATGGCTGCGGCAACGATCAGGGCACGCCGCAACATCGACACGGCGAACAGCAGGTCATTCGGCGGGAAGACTTCCAGCTCGAAGCGCAGCACGTCGCTGTCGTCGATGGTGTCGTGCTCGATGTCCTTTGCCTGGAAGGTGTCGGGGCGGGCATACGGGAACAGGCTGCGGTCGAGCCAGTAACCGACGACGCCGGCAATGGCGATCAGGTTGAGCTTGTACAGGCTGACCGGCAGTTGTTGCGGCGACAGCGCGAAGATGATCAGCGACAGGATCAAGGCGGCGAGCACCCAGTCCATCATTCGAGGTAATTTTTTCATAGCAGTCCTGGTGTGCGATTCAAGGAGGAACGTCATCGGTGACGACGTTGCCAGCTTAAATTCACACAGGGGCTGGATGAAGGTGCAACAGGTTCGGGGGGAGCGTTGCCGGTGGGTCGGCAGGCGTTAAGGAGAGCGGCGAGGCTGGGAGTTTATATCATCGAAACGGGTTGCGGTCGAAGATCGTGAGACCGGCGAATCAATTACTTGCAGTTGATCTTTACCGTCCTCTGGCCGGCCTTGTCGCCTTTGCTAAAGTGTACGACGCATGACTTCGTGCTGTCATCCAGTCGCTTCGACAGAGTCACCTCGCCATACTCGCCGTAGCGACACTCCATCCATTTTCCGGCAGCAAAGCCGGCGTCGTCCATGTCGTAGGTCGTTGACCATTCGGTCTTACCCTTCTTCCAGGTCGTGTCGCCCATAAGGATTGCCCGCTTCTCTGGTGGGCCGGCCATGGCGCCGGCCGAGGACAGAAAAAGTGGGGACGTCACGTATGGTGTCCATCCGGCGGGTGTATTCGCGATGCGGATGGATGCTTCGGGTATCTCGATGGGGCACACTATCCGCGGCTCGACCGCCATGACGCAGTGAGTGAACAGAAGCCCAACCATTGCAATTGCCAGCTTCGCGCGCCCTAGCATACCGCCTCCTTATTCGATCACCGAAAACGCATCGGCGTTATCGGACGGCCTGATGTAGGTCCCATCGGGCAGGGTTCCTTTCTTGGGGATAAACCGGATGGAGATGCGATCCTTTTCCGACGATTTCCACTGGTCCAAGATATAGAGTCCGTCAGACACCTGGCCGATGTAAAAGGCAGCATGGTTCCCTTTTTTTAGATTTGGCCACCGTCCGTTTACAAACGTGGCAATGGCAGTGCCAGGCAGGATATTTTTGTTCCCTAACACCTTTTCTCCCTGGCGCCACATCGCTGTAGGAGGCGCTTTCGCGTAGTGTCGGACAAGACTAACACACTCGAAATCCAGGATCTTTGGCTTTTTGTCCAGCTGGCGTGCTTGAGCGTAGCGATATGGCATGGTGATCTCCTTGGTCTGAAAAGTGAGGACACCAAGCAATGGTGTTACCAGACCAAGGAGTGATTGTTGCGTCTGCTCAAAACGTGATTCCAGGCAATTTGACTGTGATTTAGAAGAGGCTGCTCTGCCGGTCTTCTTGCGTAGCGCCTGCAATGGAGAGCACCTTAACGATGCCCCGTTCGGTCATGCAAAACTCCAAGGCCAGTTGCCTGAGCGTCTTGCCCTTGATGAATTTTTCGGCAATGTCGCGGTTACGGACCACGCGCAGTGCGCCGGCAGCGCGGGGGATGTCGAAATGGTCCATGCCGCCGAACGCAGCCGCCAGCTTGAGCGCCAGTTCGAATCCGATCAATTTGGACAGGATGTGATCCGGGGTCATGTTGACCGGCACGTAGAGGCGGACACCACCGTAGTTCCGCACCAGCAGCAAGGTCGCCTGCAGGCCGACGACAGCCGCTATCTGCCGTAGCTGCTGCGGCAAGTCTTCCAGCTTGACCTGGTCGGCATGAAGTTCGATTTTCATGGCTCTCTTCCGTGGCGCCGCGCGTCATAGGTCAACGCGGCGATGATTTTCAACAGGTCGGCAGGCTCGCACCAGTCGATCCGATCGATGTTGCAGATTCGCTTGGCCATCGCATCCGCATATGCCCATGGCCGGCCAGCCGTCGTCAGCTGCGCCGCGATTTTGCCGATGTAGCGCTGGCGTGGACCGGCAACGGCGGGCTTGGACCGACCGGCGTTTTTGGCGACCACCTTGAAGCCGATCTTCTTGAAGTGATCGATCAGGGCCTTGCGGCCCCGCCAGTCCAGATCGGCCGCGCTGCTCTTGCCGGTAACGGCAAGCAAGAGGCTGCGATACTCGTCGTCGGCCAGTGCCAAGGTTTTCTTGGCGACGTGGATCATGGCCAGTTCGCTTTTTCGGAGTGCTTCGGCGCTGGTGGGCTTCATTGTTCTTTCCATGATGTTGCTACATTTATCACTAAAGTGGATCGGACGATTCTTGCGTGTTAAATTGCTATTCCCCAACAACAATCAGTACGAAAGGAATCACCCATGAAAGAAAATCCGGATGCCGCGTCTTCTGCGGCAGTAGCCTTGATAGCGGCAGCATTGCAAGGCGGAGCTATCACGCTAAAGGGATTTCCGGGTGCAAGTCCGACCGCAATCGAGTCGGCCACAGAGACCGATGCGCTGTACCTGTCTACTTTGGTCCGAAAGTTGACGACTGCACTTCAGCGACCGGAGTAGGTTTCTCCCATTCCTCCATAGCGGCCCTGAAAGCCCTTATGGCGGATATTGCTGCTGCGGTGAGGTCGTCATCGCGCAGCATCTGAGCCTGCGCTATAGCGGTGACAGTGACCTGGATTGCGGCCTCATATATACCCATGATTTTTCCCCTGTAAGGTTGACTGGCGATTGCACTTGGCTGCTCATCAGTACCAGGCAACCCTGCCTGGCAGACCGGCCGCCTAACATGGCAACCGGTTTCGCTTTAGGCGGCTTCCGCTCGCCGCTCTGTGACAAACGTCACTCCATGTCTGCCTTTGTGGCCGTTGTTCTTCGCGCACCACGCCAGCCATTTGGAGAGCGCATCCACGGCTTCCTGCTGATCCTCGGCCTCGGGAACACCTGGTACCAGCAGCTTCCCAGCGCTTACTCCCTTCCCATTGCGGGCGACTGCGGAGACGACACCGACAAGAAATGCCTTTTGGCCATACGCGATCAAGATGCTCTTGTCAGGCACGTCGGTCTCGTCGCCAAATTCAATCAATCCCGATGCCCAGCACCAAGCCGCCTGTGGCCTCAAGTCATAGAAGGACTTGCATGCGCAACGGGGACAGACCAGCTCATTAAATCCATCGCGACGGACAGGATTCCGTTCAGACTCTTGGTGGCGGTTCCGGCACCGCACACATTGAACAGTTAGCTCGACGCTCATCACGACTTTTCCTCCCAGTTGAAGTTGGGGCCTTGGCACGTTGCCTTGAGTACCGCCTTGTCATCCAGGATGCGCAGCTTTGCGCGCTCGTTGACCACACTGACCAGCTTTACGGCCCGCTGCCGAACGTGCGGTTCGTCGGTGGCATCGAACACCATGACATGACGCCAACTACCCCTGTCATTGATTTGCAGGCGCATGATCAATCCCCCGCCGTTTCTGTCAAAACTGCCGCTTCGTATTCACCCATGATGTTTTCCTTTGAAATTTGGACGGTAGCGCTTCTTGGCTGCTCATCGGTACCAGGCAACCACGCCTGGCAGACCGGATCACGCATGCATGTGGCGATCCGGTTTCGCTTGCTCGCGCGCTACTCGTCGCTGTCCGGTTCTGGCGGTCTCGGTTTGATCTGGCTGGCGCTGACGGCAACGAGCTCAATCCGCACAGGGTCGGCCTGGGTCCAGACTGTTTTGGTCAGACCTGCATCGCCATACCGGCTGTCGCACTTGATTGCCTGCTGCATCAATCCGACCAGGGCCAGGCCTTTGGTCATCGGCAACAGGTATTCGTCAAAATCGATAGTCACGCAACACATTGGGGTAGTTGATTTAACGGCGCGGGTTGCCATATCACTCTCCAGCCATATCCAACGAGATCGGGCGGTACTTGCTTGACGTGCCGATGCGCTCGTAGACGCGCACGTAGCTCTTGCTGCCGGCTACCTGCAGCGCCTCGCCGATGGCCTTCATGGCGCGTTGCCATTCGTCGTCCTGGATGTCCAAGCGGCGCAGTCCAAGAACGCGGCCGGTGTTGATGTTGCCGGACTTGTCCACCTGGAAGGCGTCGTTAATCAGCACCTTGATTTCTGGCTGGGCACCTTCGCTCCAGCGCTGCAGGCAGGCGTCAATCAGCGCCTTTGCAGCCTGCAGGCGCTCATCAAATACCAGCGTCTCCTGGATTGCTCGCTGCACCTTGTAGCGGCCGTCGTAAGAGACCAGGCTGACATTGCCTTTCTCGCCGCCGATCTTGACGCTGTACTGTTCGGCGCTGACGGCGGTGGCCTTGGCGACAATCTCTTGCACCAGGTTGTCGCGGGCGAGATCGATAGGACGGATCATGGCGATGGGTACCAAGCGGCCCTGGGCATCCTTTTTGTATTCTTCGGTAGGGGTAGCGGGTTGCATGACTTGCTTTCTCTTGTGATGTTAAAAATTAATTAGGCTGCTTGAGCCGGTGCGACGCTGGCCAGCAGCGATGCGTAGATGCTGCCCAGCTGGTAATCCGCGCCGGCCAAGGTGCACTTGATGACGTTTCCCTTCAAGAAGCCACGGAACTCGTCCGCGCTTAGCTGGGCACGCAGCATGTCGACCACCTCAAGACCGCTGGCCGGGTGCCCCGTTGGCACGATCACCGGGTCGGAACTAGCTTTTGGTGCAGGATCACAGGCATGGCAAAGTGACGGGTACTGACGGTCACATGCCGGGTGGTGCGTGACAGGCGCTACCGGAGGCGCGACCTGCAGACGATCCGGCACGCAATAGACTCCCCCGATACGAACAATCTTGCCGCTCTTGAGCGCAGGCTTGAGGAATTGGGACACCGCATATTTCGGATTCAGTCCCATTACCACCTTCAGGGTGGCGCCATCGGTCGGGCCGTGCTTCACGAGGTGATCGAAGGCGATAGACGCCTTGCTGGCGGCGACCGGTTCCGGCGCCGTTGCTTCGCTTTGGGCGCTGACCGCTGCAGTATCAGCGATGCCGGCCGGTGCAGCGTCGGCAGACTTGGGTGCTACCCATCCCAGTGGCGCAATGCCAACCCAATTGTAGATTTTCGTCGGCAGGCCGTTGGCGCCTTTCACTTCGTCGGCAGCGATCTTTCCGTCGCGCACAGCGAGGGTCAGGACGTTCTCAACGATATCGAGGTCGACGTCGAGCAGGTCGCTGATCTGGACGCTGCGCAGGCCAGGCCGTTGCTGCACCAGCTCCAAAACCTTGTCGGTGTAATTGCTCATGATGGTGCCTTTCAATGTTGGTTTAACGGTGATTAATGAGCGGTGTTCGATTCAGGCGCCGCGACCTTGACCTGGACACGTGTAGCCATGAACTCGTCCATCAGGACTGGAATGCCGGTGCCACCACGCAGGTGCGCGACGGTCAGCTTGCTAAGCCACTTCGCCATGTCGCAGACCGTTTCCTCCATCGCCTTGCGCTCGGTCAATGCACCGCTCAGCGCGGCTTCCAGCTGCTCGTAGGTCGGCTGCTGCCCGGCTTCCAGCGTTGCGACCAAGTCTTGCTTCCAGGTGCTGCTCATACAATCTCCTTGTTGATTTGACGAAGTGTCGATTCCAGGTCCGCTTTGCGGACAGCGATGTACTGGCCGCGCTGGAAATACAGGTCCTGGGCCGCATGGCGGCCGTAGTCCACCGCCAGCATGAATTCCGCAACAGTGCGGCGGCGTTGCAGTTCCAGGCGGCGCAGCTTCCAGCGGATAACTGCGGCACGCGCTTTCAGAACGATCTGGCTGATATTCATCACGCCTCCTGTGCGTTAAACGTTGATGGCAGCTGCTGACTGGGATTCGCTGGCAATCTGCGGTGCACCGACCTCGGGCAGAGGCAGCGTGACCTTGTCGATGATGCCGGCCTGCTGAGCTGGCTCCGTGTCCGCTTTTCCAACCCGTTTGGCTTTGACGGCGGACACAGGTGGCGTCGAGTTCTCGGCCGGCAGTGCTGCGGGCTTGTAACCACACTGCTGGCACGTTTGCCACTGCACCATCTGAAGCGGGTTATGCGTTGGAGCCGGACGTAAGGCCACCTCGCGGCAGTGCTGCACGCCGACCAGGGCGCCGGTATGGCTGCAAACCAACTGCTCGAACACGCGGCGGTAGCGCAACTCAATCGCGTCGGGCTTGGCACCGCCGCTGCCGTAAAGACCCTTGCCGTTAATGAAAACCGACAAGGTCGTACGGCTGATATCGAGACGCGCGGCGACGGCAGTCACGCTGGTTGCGGAAATTTCCTTTTTCAGTCCGTTAAACCATTCGGCCTGCATGTAGGCTGGCTGCTTATTGCTCATCTTCGATCCCTTTCGATTCCACCCAAATCACCTTGTTGAGGTTGGGGTCAAACACTTGTTTGGTCCGCTGCACCATGGGTGCTCGACTGCCTGAGTCCATCGACGGCTTGAGGCGGTACCGCGCAGGCGCCGCTTGCTTGCCGTTCTTGCCTTCCTGGACGCAGTCCAGGTAGCCGGCGGCGGCAAGACACAGGACGTAGGCTTTGGCCGTGCCCTCGCTGATCTGGTCAGACCTTGTGCTGGAGAATGCGGCCAGTTCGCGGTAGTTGAAGCTGCCGGACTTGAACATGCGCCGCATAGTCCCCCACATCTTCTCGTTGCCAGATCCTTCGGCGATGACCACGCCGGCCTTGGTCACGCGCGGTGCTTCCAGCCCGTTGTCCTTGATCAGCTTGTAGGTCTTGCGGATACAGATCCTGCTGACCTTTTCCTCGGAAACTACTGCGATAAATCCCGCGATCGCGAGGGGCTTAACGTAGTCGTTTGCGAGGCTGACAGACACACGCGCCTTGCCGGCCAGGTCAGCTGGTGTGAAGGCGGTGCGCGCTGCCCGCATTTGCTCCCATACACGCTGCCTTGGCGATTTCCCTCCAACCATTTCCAGTTCTGCTGGTTTTCTGGCCATCGTTAAATCCTCCGTTCCGGTGCACGGTCGGACGGCAGTGCGATCTTCGCCAGAGTGGCGGCGTCGATCTCTTCGAGCGCGTAGATCATGCAGTGCTCATGGATGGCGCTCATACAGGTGACGACGCGGCGCACGCTGCCCTTGGAGACTGTGGCCAGGCGCTCCAGCGCTGCGTCGTTGAATTCGATACCTGGGCAATAGATCGGTGCAAGCTTGGCGACATCCTCGGTGGACACCGGCTGGGCTGGCGCCCAGGTGGAAACGCGAGAGTGAAAGCGCTCCCATGCCTCCAACTTGCGCGGCAGCAGTTCCTCGCCGACCAGGAGCAGGGAACCTTGCGATCCCTCGTAGATATCGCGCGTCAGCTCGATCAACGTGTCGCTCTTGGCGGCGTGGTCGAACTCGTCGATGATCAGCGTGCGGCCGGAGGCTGACAGCTGGGCGGTGACCATTTCCATCAGGGTCGATACGGTGGGGATCGCCAGGCCCCATTCCCCGTTCGGCTTCTTGCGCTTGTAGACCGCGCCCATCTCGTCGAGGATCTTGCACAGCATGGTCGACGAGCGCCAGTGCGACTGCATTTGCACGTAATAGGCGCGCTGGTCGTTGGCCAGGGTATTGGTCGAGAACGTTTTTCCCCAGCCAGACGGCCCATACAGGACACCGATACCAGCCACACCCATGCGGCGATGATGCAGACGATCGAGCGTAGCCTCGACCACATCGAGGGTTGCGATCGCGGCGACGCCTCCAATGGGGCGTGCGGCGAGGTTGCGGCTAACTTGGTTTTTGGTCATAATCGGCTCAGTTTTGAGTTGTAGCTAATGTGCGGACGGTTGCTCCCGTCTGCGCTTCGGACGCCGCCTTGTTTGCTTCAAGGTGGCGTTTGTACATCGGTCGGTATTCCGGCAACTGCGGATAGGTCCCGTACCACTTGATCAGTTTTGGATCGTCGATAGTTCCTCCATCGTTTAACAGTGAATCGAGGTCCAGCCACTTCCTGAAGCGTTGCTGGGGCGTTTCGGGGATGATGCTGACCTTGGCCGGCGCGACCGGTTCTCGTACCTCGGCCGCCGCCGCGCGCCGCTGCATCGTCCGCTGCAGCTCGGCTGGTATGCCGCCCGCAGGGATGGCGCCGTCAAGCACACGCGCAGCGCGACCTGATGCCTCCAGCGCCGATGTGGTGTGCTGCTTTACCGGCCCAGGCAGCGCGACCAGCTTGCCCGCCGCAGCGGCTTTCTTCTGCAGCAGGCTGCTGACCAGGGCATCCGGATCGAGCTTGGTGATTTTGGCCGCCTTGCGTTGCTCCTGAATGTGTTTGCTCTGTGCGTGGCGCGCATGCACCGCGATCTCCTGACGCGACACGCCGGTACGCTCGGGGCAGCGCGCGATACAAACGAATTCCCCCTCGCAGTACACGACAACCTGGCCATAGTCCTCTGTCAGTTTCACGGCGACCGTGCGGCCGACGTGCAGGCCCAGCTCCATGGCGAGGAACTGCGTGCCTTCAAAGCGCAACCCCTTCTTGGTGATGACGTAGGTGCCTTTGCCTGCCGGCGCCGCGAGCAAGACGTCCAGGGCGCGCTCATCCGATACTTTGCGGATGCTGCCGGTGTAGCCAGCGGCCTTGGCGAACGGTGACATGCCGCCCATGCCCTCGCCGTCGTGTGGGCGCTGCTCGTAGACGCCGCCCATCCACTGATTCACGCGGTCCTGCAGCAGGTGTGCCGGCATTGCCAGTTCGATCAGTTTGGCGTCCTTGGCATACAGGCGCTCGGCGAAGCTTGCGCGCGCCTCAATGGCGCTACGTTCGGCCACGTTGTGACCGATAAAGCTGGAATAGACTTCCAGAATCGAGTGCAGCAGCGTCTGGTTCATGCGCTCGATGTGTGGCTTCTGCCATGGCGAGAACGGATCGGTCTTGTGGTGATCGATCTCCAGCGCTTTCAGCGTGGCCACGAACTCCTTGCTGATGTAGTCCTTGCCGTTGTCGGTGACGATCTCCTCCGGGATACCCCAGATCAGAATGGCCAGGCGCAGCAGCAGCTTGTGCGTCTCGGTCTTCGGTGTCGGCGCGAAGATGTAGATCGCGCGCCGGCTGTAGACGTCGATGACGCCCGACGCGGTGTAGCGGCGCAAACCGTTCTCGTCCTGGAGCATCCAGTCGGCTGGCGTCGCGTCCATTTCCCAGCGCTGATTCAAACGCACGACGTCCTCGCTGTAGCTGCCAAAGCCGACCATGTGCTTGTTCTTCCACTGGTCCGGGTTGGTGGACGCCATGTAGAACTCGGCGTTCTTCGCCTTCCAGGCGCCGCAAAAGCGGCGGGTGGCCGAATACGACGGTGGCGTGAACAGCACCTCGCCGGATTCAGGGTCGACCGACGCCTCATTTAACAGCTCGGTCATGTCCGTGTCGGAAATGTGCGGCCGGGCGATCATCAGGCTAATGCAGGTTTTTTCCAGCTCGGGATTCTTGGTGAAGACGTTGACATCCTTCCTGGATTTGCCGTCCCATTTATCGATCAGGCCTGTCAGCCCCTCCTTGTTGAACTTCAAGACCCACGCCTCGACAGAGCGGCCCTGAATCGGCATCAGCGCGGAGCGCACGGCTTCATCGATCGGGGCATGCCCGGCGTTAAACGCCTCGGCGTAGGCCCAATAGCTTTGCTTCTTTCCCATCGGCTGAACGCTCGGGAACCATTCCTCCCAGCTCTTGACGACGGCGTAGCGGCCATCGAAACGAGCTTGCACGGACGGCGCGCGCTCCTCCATCAGCACTTTCAGGTTGGCTTCGCCTTTGGCGCGCGCAGCCGCTACGCGTGCTTCCTCGGTCGCGCGGACGTTGTCGATCAGGCGCACCACATTGCGGGCGGCGGAGCCGGTCGCAGTGATCGCCTGGTAGCGCTCGACGGCGCGCCGGATGTCGTCGGGAAGGTTTTCTGGTGAAAACACCTTCCGGCGGCCACCGCGCACGGTCTCTTCCTCAAATGTCCACGACTCGCGGTTGACCCGGAGTTCTACCGCACGCTTCGTGATACGCAACGCGTTCGCGATGCATTTCATGTCAGCCTTCATTTGCCGCCACCGTTGCGTTTCGCGCTTTTCTCCACAAGGCGTTCCAGCATGCCGTTTGGCAGGTTCTTCTGGAGGTTACCCAGGCGCGATTTAACGGACTTCTCCTGAAGGGTAAGGGCGCCGATCTCGGCCAGCAGGGCTTCCTCGCCCCTGGCAATACGGCAACCACACTTCTCGGCGATCAACTCCAGCAGGCGATAGTCACCGGTCGCCATCGTCAAGGCCGGCAGCGCCTCGAGCGGGAAGCGCCAGTCGTCGGCGCTCGGGGCGCAGTAGCGATCCAGCATGTTCTTCGACATGTCGCGGTTTGACAGGCGGGAAATTTGCATCCCGATTTCGTGCCGGTCCAGGCCGCGCAGCGCGGCGGCTGAAAGTGCCTCTGACAGTGCGTCACGGATGGTCAATGCGATGTCGAGGCCGCCGGCTTCGTTGCGTGGCGCCTCCGGCACGCTGAAAAAACTCAGTTCAAGTTGGCCTGGCTGAACAATCGGTCTGCGCGTCATGTCAAACCTCAGCCGCGACTTCAACATTGCGTTCGAATACGGGGGTGATAGACTTGCGTTTGTTGACACCGACATCACGTTCCTTGCGACCGCTTTTGGCGGTTCCATTCTCGTGATAGCGGCTCGGCCAGATGGTCTGCGCCGTGGTCCCGATGGCGTCCGCGATGATGCGCTCGCCCTTGGGCCATGGAACATTTAACGGATTGCGCAGCGCCCCAGGGAAGTAACCACGGGCAATCGCCAGTTTGCGAAGGGTCCATCCGGCTTTTTCCAGCGCCGCCTTGATGTCGGCGCGATGCCAGTCCTGTTGCTTTGCTTTTTGCTCGGTATTCATGGCTGTTTTTTTTGCGTTGTTCAACGTGTCCATGAGTCAATTATCACACACGTTAAACTTCGTATGCAACACGTTTTATCGCTTCGCACTTGAATTTTGACGTGCAACACACGAGGTTTTACGTATGCTATTGATTATTAAAAGAAAAAATCTAAGTGCGAACGCACGAAAAACTTCGCACTTTTTTTCGCTCTTTCGTGAGTCGAACCATGGATGAAAGTGCGAAGTTGGCTATCGGTGAACGTGTAAAGGCTTTCCGCGAAATGAAGAAGCTGAGCCAAGTGCAGCTGGCCGAAGCGTTAGGAGGAACTGCTAGAGGGCTGCAAGACAACGAGTCGGGTAAATCGCTGCCGAACAGCAAAGTAATGACGGGCCTTTATCAATTGGGCGCAAACGTGAACTGGTTGCTGTCCGGAGAGGGACCAATGATGCGTGCTGACGCGGAGAAGCCCGCGCAGCCGAAGATAAATGTGGAGGCGCTGGCGAAGGCACTTGAGGTGATGACTCAGACTGCAGCAGTCGGCGAAACGCCTGCGCAGACGGCCAAGAAGGCGGTTGATTTCTACATGTACCTGCTAAGCGCTGGCATGATCACCCCGGACGGGGTTGGTGACGCCAATATGGCGAAGGCCGCCTGACATAGCATTGCAAAATAGAAAACGTTAACTATAATTTTTATATCATCTGTGACATTGCGTGAGATTTTCTTTCATTCGAGCACTATAAAATGCCGGATGTCAAAAAATCAGTACGAATGGCTACTCTTCCTGGCGAAGATGTGGCGCAACACACAGCAGGACGACCAAGATGTAACCGGTCCTTTGATGGAGCGTATCGACGGCGTTATAGGCAAACTTACGCCGAGTGGACGGCAACCAGCCAACGAGAGCGCCTTCATGCGTGCGCCAATGGACTCGAGAGAAGAGTGCTTGGTCAATAATGCGCAGGGGGCCGCCGTAAAGTTCAATTTCTTGTGCAAGGTCTTCGCGTTTTTCCCTCGGAATTCAGCGGAAAAGTGCAAAACACGATTCGCCGCGCTTTTCCCCGCAAACCTTGATTCCATGCGGGTTTCAGCCCTTTTCACATACCCCGCTCAAAGTTCAATTCCAGGCACTCCCCCACATGTCGGTCACCGTCCTATCATCGGAGCGCTATCCTGAAATGTCAACCGCTCCGGACAGCTGGCTGGGTCCTCTGCCAGTAGACCTCACTGACGTCGCAGACAAACGCCTCATGCCTCATTTAACGCCGCGAGCACAGCTGTACGCCGACCGGGTCTTGCCTTTGGTACTGCATCGGAATCTGCAGGGGTGAAAGTAGAGGGAAAAATGTCCAGACGAGAAAAGGCCAGCACTGAGGCTGGCCTAAGTCTTTGATTCTATTGGTCGGGGCGAGAAGATTCGAACTTCCGACCCCTTGCACCCCATGCAAGTACGCTACCAGGCTGCGCTACGCCCCGACGAGTTGCGGATTATATCAGAGCGTCCCGGTTTTTTGGCAGAGGATTTTTCGCCTCGCGTGGCAAGCATAAAGTTGCTCTCGCACCAGCTCCGTCAGCACTGTCCAACACCGCACGTTTCCTCTCTTACAGAACTTCACCCGTCGCCGCATTCCTGTACTATTTAGCACATAATTGCAATCGAATAACTAAATTCTGCACTGAAGGGAACCGTTTCGCATGGAAGCGCAAAACCACGAAACCCATCGTTTTCTTTCCACTGGCGTGCCGGGCCTGGACACCATCCTCGGCGGCGGCCTCACCAGCGACCGTCTGTTCCTGATCGAAGGCGAACCGGGTACCGGCAAGACCACGCTGGCCCTGCAGTTTCTGTTCGAAGGCGTGCGCCGCGGCGAATCGGTCATCTATATCACCCTGGCTGAAACCCGCGTCGAGCTGCAGGCCGTGGCGCAGTCGCACGGCTGGTCGATGGATGGCATCCATGTCGAAGACATCGTACCCAGCGAAAACATCCTCCACCCGGATCACCAGTTCACCATCTTCCACCCGTCCGAAATCGAAATGGGCACCACCACCCAGCGCCTCCTCGCGACGATCGAAAAATACAAGCCCACGCGCGTGGTGCTCGATTCGCTGTCGGAACTGCAGCTGCTGGCCGAAAGCCCGCTGCGCTACCGCCGCCAGGTGCTGGCGCTGAAGCAGTACCTGTCCGGCAAAGGCTGCACCACCCTGTTCCTCGACGACCGCACCGCCCTCTCCGGCGACCTGCAGGTGCGCAGCGTGGCGCACGGCGTCATCACGCTCGAACTGATCAACCAGGACTACGGCTCCGAACGCCGGCGCGTTCGCATCGTCAAGTACCGCGGCATCGCCTTTCGCGGGGGCTCGCACGATTACAAGATTCTCACCGGCGGCCTGGTCGTCTATCCGCGCCTGATCGCCGCCTATTCCCGTGTGCGCAGCTCCCGCGAGCAGCTCTCCAGCGGCATCGGGAAGCTCGACATGCTCACCGGCGGCGGCCTCGATGAAGGCACCAGCACCTTGATCTCCGGACCGCCCGGCACCGGCAAGTCGACCCTGTGCGCGCAATACGTCCACGCCGCCATCGGGCGCGGACAGAAGGCGGCCATGTTCCTGTTCGAAGAAGCCGTCAACAACATGATGCTGCGTTGCTCGGGCCTGGGACTGGATCTGGAGCCTGCCGTGAATAATGGCCAGCTGACGGTGCAGCAGATCGATCCCGCCGAGATGGCGCCGGGGGAATTCATGCAGGCCGTGACCGACGCACAAGCGCAAGGCGCAAAGATCATCGTCATCGATAGCCTGAACGGCTATCTGAAGGCAATGCCCGATGAGCGCTTCCTGGCCACTCACCTGCACGAGCTGCTGACCTATCTGGGCCAGCGTGGCGTGGTCACCATCCTGGTGGGCGTGCAGCCGGGGGTGATCGGCAGCGCCATGTCGAGCTCCGTGGACGCCAGCTACATCGCCGACAGCGTCATCATGCTGCGCTACTTCGAAGCACGCGGCAAGGTGCGCCAGGCGATCTCGATGTTCAAGAAGCGCGTGGGAAAACACGAGCGCACCATCCGCCTGTTCGGCATGGACGAGAACGGCATCCATGTTGGCGATGTCCTGACCGACTTCCATGGCATCCTGACCGGGGTGCCGACCTTCGACGATGGCAAGGATTGCATGCCGTTCGCCGATGACGACAACGACAGCTAATACATGGAAAAGCGGATCTTGATCTTCGCGCCGACCGGGCAAGACGCGCTGCTGGCCTCGAAAATGCTGAGCATCGCCGCGGTCGAGAACCTGGTGACGGTCAGCGCCGCCCAGCTGGCGGAAGAACTGCTCAAAGGCGTCGGCGCGGTGCTGACCGTGGAAGAGGCGCTGTCAAACGGCGGCCTGAAAGCGCTGGGCGAATTCGTCCAGTCCCAGCCCGCCTGGTCGGACCTGCCGATCGTGCTGCTGACCCACCGCGGTCCCGATTCGCTCAGCGTACGCCAGGCGATCGCCAGTCTCGGCAACGTGACCCTGCTCGAACGCCCGGTGCGCACGCTCACCCTGATCACGTCCCTGCAGTCGGTCCTGCGCGCGCGCGACAAGCAGTACCAGGTGCGCGAGACCGACCGCCGCAAGGACGAATTCCTGGCCAGCCTGGGGCATGAGCTGCGCAATCCGCTTGCGCCGATCCGCACGTCGATGGGCGTGCTCACCCACCTGTTCCCGGCCGAACCGGCAATCAAGCGGGTCAGCGATGTGGTCGAGCGCCAGGTCACGCACCTGACCCGGCTGGTCGACGATCTGCTCGACGTGGCGCGCATTAACAGCGGCAAAATCGCCCTGCAGCGCGATTACACCACCTTCGACGCCGTGATGAACCACGTCAACGAGCTGTGCTCGGCGGCGGCGCTGGCCAAGAACATCCGCATCACGCTCGACCTGCCCGATCACGATGTGGTCCTGTTCGCCGACTATGCGCGCGTGGTGCAGATCGTCGCCAACATCCTGTCGAACGCGGTCAAGTTCACGCCGGTCGAGGGCACCATCGCGGTACGCGCCTACGTCGAGCGCGACTGCCTGAAAATTCATATCAAGGACAGCGGCATTGGCCTGGAGCCGGCCGCGCTCAAGCGCATCTTCGCGATGTTCGAGCAAAGCCGCCCGCCATCGGGGCAGATCGCCAGCGGATTGGGGATCGGTCTGTCGCTGTCGCGCCAGTTCGCCGAAATGCACGGCGGGAGCGTGCATGCGCGCAGCGACGGCCTTGGCAAGGGCAGCGAATTCATCGTCTCGCTGCCGGTCGTCAGCCGGTACGGCCTGAATGCGCACGACGCCCCCGCACACACGGCCCAGGTGACCGAGGAGCGCCCCAAGGTACTGGTAGTGGACGACAACCGCGACGCGGCCGACTCGCTGCAGGCGCTGTTCGACATGGAGCACTGCAGCGTGGCGACCGCCTACGACGGCTTCGAGGCCGTGCACGCGGTCGAACAGTCGATGCCGGACATGATCGTGATGGACCTGGGCATGCCGGGCATGGACGGCTACGAGGCCGCGCGCCGCATCCGCGCCATGCCCGAATCGGCCGAAGTGCTGATGATCGCCCTGACCGGCTGGGGCCAGCACGACGCCCGCCAGCGCACCGTGGAAGCGGGCTTCGACCATCACCTGATCAAGCCGGTCGACTTCGATGAAATCAAACGCCTGGCCAGCGGCCGCCTGTTCAAGGCGCCAAGCCTTTAGGCCGCCTGGGTTTCCAGCACCTCGACCAGCCGCGCCAGGTCGACCGGCTTGACCAGGTGGGCGTCGAAACCGGCGGCCAGCGCGCGTTCGCGGTCGCTGTCCTGGCCGTAGCCGGTCAGCGCCACCAGCCGCACCGCTGCGGTGGCGGGGTCGGCGCGCAGGCGCCGCGCCACCTCGTAGCCATCGATGCCCGGCAGGCCGATGTCGACCAGGGCAATGGCAGGCCGGCATTCGGCCGCCAGGCGCAGTGCTTCATAGCCGTCGGCGGCGCAGGTCACGCTGTACTGCTGCGCTTCGAGCATCATGGCCATCATTTCGCGTCCATCGTCGTTGTCCTCGATGAGCAGCACGTGCTGACGTGACGATGGCGCCGCCGCCGCTTCCGGCTCGGCCTGCGCCTGCGCTTCCACGCGCGGCAGGCGCAACTCGAAACGGGCGCCGCGGCCAATGCCCTCGCTGTGCACACTGACGCTGCCGCCGTGCATGTCGGCCAGACGCCGCACCAGCGCCAGCCCGACCCCCAGCCCTCCCTGCGCGCGGTCGAGCGTGCGCGCACCCTGCACGAACAGGTCGAACACATAGGGGATCAGCTCGGGGGCGATACCGATGCCGGAATCGCTCACGCTGAGCACCACTTCGCTGCCCTCGTGATAGACGCGCAGCGAGACAGTGCCGCCCGGCGGCGTGTATTTGAGGGCGTTGTCGGCCAGGTTGCCGACAATCTGCTCCATGCGGGTCGGATCGGCGTCGGCCCAGGCTTCCTCGACGTCGATGCGCAGTGCGTGGCGCGCGGCGCGCTCATGCCCGGCCAGCGCCTTGAAGTGATTGGCGGCCAGCAGATCCAGGCGCAACGGACGGCGCTCGAGCAGGATCTTGCCGGAGTGGACCCGCCCCATGTCGAGCAGGTCGTCGACGATGCGCGTCAGGTGGCCGCTCTGGCGCGCGATGATCTGGCGCGCCCTTTCCATCGCTGCCGCCGGCGTGCCTTCCTGCGCCATCACGCTGGTGGCGTTGACGATCGCGGCCAGCGGATTGCGCAGCTCGTGCCCGAGCATGGCAAGGAACTCGTCTTTGGCGCGGTTCTGCTGTTCGGCCATGGTGCGCGCTGCGTGTTCGCGTTCGAACAGGATCTCGCGCTCTTGCTCGGCCAGCTGGCGCGAGCTCTTCTCCAGGCTGACCACCGCGGCGGCGGCGGCAATCGCAGTCTGCACTTCGTCCACTTCGAGCACGCCCGATACGTTGGACGGCCCGACCGCTTCGCCCTGCTCGAGCGCGTGCGCCGAGTGCGCGGCCTGGGCGATCGACTGCGACAGGCGGCGCGCGAAGAACACAGCGGCCAGCGCGGCGCAGCCGATGGCGGCGATCAGTCCGAGGATCGACACCAGCAGGGCGCGCCGCGCGGCCGATTCGATCTCCGCTTCCGGCACGCCTACCGCCACCGTCCAGCCGGACAGCGCCGAACGCTCCAGCACCGTGTAGAGTTTTTGATTGTCTTCACCGGCGTTGCGAATCACGCCCACGGTGCGGTTGCGGATCGCATCGCGCAGCTCGTGGCGCGCTTCGGAGCCGCCGGCGGTGGGAATCTGGGCAATGGTGATGCCGTTGCGGTCGAACACGCCCGCGAGCCAGCCGGGCGGCAGGTTGACATGCTTGAGCACCTTGTTGAAGTACTCGACCCGGTAAGCCTGGGCGATCACATAGCGCTTGCCGGCGGGCGTGACCACCGGCACATCGACCGCCACCAGCAAGGCCTGGCTCACCACCCCGCGGATCAGGTTCGATATCTGCGGCGTGCCCGCCTCCAGCACCTGCCTGACGCGGAGCGAAGACGGCGTCGGCGCAGGCAGCGGCGTGCCGAACGGTACGCCGGTGTTGATGACCTGCTGGCCATCCTCCTCGAGCAGCGCGGTCCAGGTGGCGCCGCTTTTGTCGGAATAGCGGGCCTGCTCGTAGAAGCCCTGCAGGTCGCCGTTGGCCAGGTTGGGCGAAGTGGCCAGCATGCGGATCGCGCTTTGAGTATTGGTCAGTTCGCGGTCGATGCTGACCAGCGAAATGCGCGCCGTCTCGCGCACGCCTTTGAGCGCCGCCTCGCGTTCGGATTTGAGCAGGGTATTGAGCGACAGCGTGGAAAACAGGATCACCGGAATCAGCACCGCCGCGACCATCAACGCGAGATAGGCGCGGATTTTCATACGGTGGCGGGCGACGGGCGTTTCATGGTGGTGCGGCCTTTACGTGGGAGCCGGTTGGGGTACCGGCTCCCATGATAAGCCATTTTCAGGCGCGCCGCAGCGCGCCTGCCCCCCTACTTCCAGTCGCCGCGCAGCGCCAGCACCTGCTGGTACAGGTAGTCGGGCGTGGCCTGTTGCGGCGGCACCGGGGCGCCGACGGCCAGCGACAGGCGCGAACGCGGACCGCGCGCGAACGAGCGTTCGAACAGGTTGGTCGGGTCGCGCGTGAGCAGGCTGCCCCACAGCCCGCGCAGCGCCATCGGAATGACCGGCACCTTGCTGCGCTCGACGATCTTGACCACGCCACCGCGGAACTCGTTCATTTCGCCGGTCGTGGTCAGCTTCCCTTCGGGGAAAATGCATACCAAGTCGCCTTCGTGCAGGGCCTGGGCGATGTCCACATAGGCCTTCTCCATCAGCCATGGGTCTTCCTTGGCCGGCGCGATCGGGATGGCGCGCGCGGTCCGGAAGATCCAGCCCAGGAACGGTGTCTTGAAGATGCGGTGATCCATGACGAAGCGGATCGGGCGCGGGCTGGCTGCGCCGATCACGATCGCGTCCACATAGCTGACATGGTTGCACACCAAAACCGCCGGGCCGTTGACTGGAATGCGGTCGACGTCGACGGTCTTGACGCGGTGGATGGTGTGGATCAGCAGCCAGGCCAGGAAGCGCATCAGGAATTCCGGCACCAGCGAGAAGATGTACAGCGCCACCAGCGCGTTCAGCACCGCCGTGGCGAGGAACATTTCAGGAATCGAAAAGCCCAGCTTGATCATCAGGATGGCCGCGCCGGCCGCCACGATCATGAACAGCGCGTTGAGGATGTTCATGCCGCCGATGGTGCGCGACAGGTGGGTCGGCTCGCAGCGCGTCTGGATCAGCGCGAACAGCGGCACGATGAACAGGCCGCCGAAGACGCCGATCAGGGCGATATCGAACAGGATGCGCAGCACGCCGGCCTGCGCCAGCAGGCCGCGCATGTCGACCATGGCGCTGTTGGTGTAGCCCAGGCTGGCGAAGTACAGGTCGATGCCGAACAGCGACAGGCCGATCGATCCGAACGGCACCAGGCCGATTTCGACCTTGTGGCCGGACAGCTTCTCGCACAGCAGCGAGCCGGCCCCCACGCCGACCGAGAACACCGTCAGCAGGAGCACGAACACGCTGTAGTCGCCATGCAGGTAATCCTTGGCGTACAGCGGAAATTGCGACAGCACCAGCGCGCCGTAGAACCAGAACCACGAGTTGCCCAGCATGGACAGGAACACGGTGCGGTTGCGCGCCGAGAAAGCGATATTGCGGACCGATTCGGCCAGGAAGTTGGGATTGATCCGCAGTTCGGGCGCCGGTGCCGGCGACAGCGGAATGCGCAGCGCGGTGACCAGCCCGGCCACGGCAAACAGCAGGGTGCCGCCAGCGACCAGCGCCACGCCGTAAGGCTGCACCTGCACCAGCGCCGCGCCCAGGATCTGGCCGAGCAGGATGCCCACGAACGTGCCCATCTCGATCATGCCGTTGCCGCCCACCAGCTCTTCGCTCTTGAGCTGCTGCGGCAGGTAGGCATACTTGACGGGACCGAACAGGGTCGAGTGCACGCCCATGCCGACCACGGACGCGATCAGCAGCCACAGGGTATGGGTCATCCAGCCGGCGCCGGCCACCAGCATGATGCCGATCTCGAGCAGCTTGACCAGCCGCGCCAGCTTGCCCTTCTCGACCTTTTCGGCGATCTGGCCGGCGGTGGCCGAGAACAGCACGTACGGAAGGATGAACAGGCCGGGGATCAGGCTGTTGAGCAGGGCCGCAGGGATCGTGGTCCAGCGCGCCGCATCGTAGGTCAGGACGACCAGCAGCGCGGTCTTGAAGACGTTGTCGTTGAAAGCGCCCAGGAACTGGGTCCAGAAAAACGGGCCGAAACGGCGCGTGCCGAGCAGGGCGAACTGGCTGGTCTGAGGGTGGCTCATGGATTCTCGCTGGCGGATTTTTCGGGCAGTGTACGCACTGGCGGGCACCACGCGGGTGCCCGGGCGTTGCGGTAGCAGATACTAATACGGTTTGCCACGAAAGGCGATACCTCCGCCTCGCGATTTTGCTTTAACCTAACACTTTAGAATACCCACAGCTTCTCTTCCGGCATGTGCAGCCAGTAGTCGCCCGCCTCCAGGCGGTGCTTGGAATAGGCGCGCAGGCTGGTGCTGCCGCGGGTGAACAGGCACTCCCAGCGGTCGCCCAGGTACATGCAGGTCAGCAGCGGCATGCTGATCGCATTGGCCACCTGCTCGCGGCTGATGCGCACATCCTCCACCCGGATCAGCGGCACCGCCTCGGCGCCGTTGATGGTGCCGCGCGCGGTGCCGTTCAGCTGCACGCCGTCGACCTGCACCTGCACGGCGCTGCCGGCGCGGCTCGCCACCCTGCCCTGCAAACGGTTATTACTGCCCATGAACTCGGCGGTGAACAGGCTGTCGGGCGTCTCGTACATGCTTTGCGGCGTGCCCTGCTGTTCGATCCTGCCGTTATTGAGCAGCAGGATGCGGTCCGAGATCGCCATCGCCTCGGCCTGGTCGTGCGTGACCATCAGGGCCGACAGGCCGAGCCGCACGATCAGTTCGCGCAGGAAGGCGCGCGCTTCCTCGCGCAGCTTGGCGTCCAGGTTCGACAGCGGTTCGTCGAGCAGGATCACGGGCGGGTTGTACACCAGCGCGCGCGCGATCGCCACGCGCTGCTGCTGGCCGCCGGAGAGCTGGTGCGGATAGCGCTCGCCCAGATGGCCCAGGCCCAGCTGGCCCAGCACGTCCTTGACGCGGGTGGCGATTTCCGCCTTGGGCACCTTGCGCAGGTTCAGGCTGTAGGCGACGTTGTCGAACACGGTCTTGTGCGGCCACAGCGCGTAGGACTGGAACACCAGGCCGAGATTGCGCTGTTCGGCCGGGATCTCCAGCCGCACAGCGCCGTCGAACACGCGGCGCTGGCCGATATCGATGGTGCCCAGGCGCGGGCTTTCCAGGCCGGCCACCGCGCGCAGCAAGGTGGTCTTGCCGCTGCCCGAAGGGCCCAGCAGCGCCACCACTTCGCCGCGCTGCAGGTGCATCGATACGCCTTTGAGAATCGGGTTGGCATGCGCGCCCGTGCCGTAGTCCAGGTGCAGGTCGTTGACGGTCAATTCATTCATGTCGAGTCTCTTCGGTCTGAGTTAGTTATGCAGCTTGACGCCGAAGCGCAGCGCGATGCCGAGGCCGATGGCCACCAGCGTGATGTTGATGAACGAGAGCGCGGCCACCAGATCGGTCGATCCGCCCGCCCACAGCGATACCAGCATGGCGCCGATGACTTCGGTGCCGGGCGAGAGCAGATACACGCCGGTCGAGTACTCGCGCTCGAAAATCAGGAACACCATCAGCCATGCGCCCAGCATCCCGTACTTCACCAGCGGCAGGGTGACGTCGCGGGTGACGCGGCCGCGGCTGGCGCCAAGCGCGCGCGCCGCTTCTTCCAGTTCCGGTCCGACCTGCAGCAGCGCGGTCGAGATCAGGCGCATGCCGTAGGCCAGCCACACCACCGAATACGCCAGCCACAGGGCGAAGATGGTCGAGCGCACTTCGCGCAGGAGCGGGATCAGGTGCGCGCTCAGCCAGGTGGCCACGCCGTTGTCCATGCCCTTCAACATGCCGTCGAGCCAGCTCGGCACGAACAGGAACACCCACAGGAAGGACAGGCCGGCCAGCAGGCCGGGAATGGCGCGCGGCACCAGCACGCTGTAGTCGAGCAGGCGGGTGACCGCGTCGTTCTTGCGGTGCATCGCCAGGGCGACGGCGCTGTAGCAGACCACCGACAGGCCGCCGCCGATCACGCCGATCAGGATGGTGTTGACGATGCCGCGCACCAGCGAGGGCTGGTCGAAGATGTCGCGGAAGTGCTGCAGGGTCAGCACGTCGGCCAGCTTGACGCCCTCGCCCCAGTACTGCACGAAGGAGCGCAGCACGATGCCGGAGATCGGCAGCACGATGGTGATCAAGAGCCACGCCGCCAGCAGGCCGAAGGCCAGCCATTTCCAGCGGCCCAGCGGCATCGGCTTCTGGCGCGCGCCCTTGCCCTTGATCGACACATACTTGTTGGCCGACTTGAGCAGCCAGCGCTGCAGCATCACCAGCGGCATCGTCACCATCACCAGGCACACCGCCACGGCAGCCATCAGGTGGTAGGACGGGGTGCCCAGCTTGTTGGTCAGCTTGTACAGATAGGTGGCCAGCACCAGGTGGCCTTCCGGATCGCCCAGCACCAGCACCAGGCCGAACACTTCGAAGCCGAGGAAGAACACCAGCACGCCGGCATAGGCCAGCGCCGGCATGATCATCGGCAGCGATACATTGATCATCACCTGCAGCGGCGAAGCGCCGGCCACGCGGGCGGCTTCCTCGACGTCCGAGCCCAGGCTCTTGAGCGCCGACGAGGCGTACAGGTACACGTGCGGAACGTGGGTCAGGCCGGCGATGACGACAATGCTGGTGAACGAATACACGTTCCACGGGATGAAGCCGAGCAGCTGCCTGGCCCAGGTCGAATAAAAGCCCACCGGCCCCATCGACACCACGTAGCCGAAGCCCATCACCATCGGCGAGACGAAAATCGGCACCAGCAGCAGCGGCGCGATCCAGCCGCGGCCCGGCAGGTCGGTACGGATCATCAGGAAGGCCAGCGCGCCGCCCAGCGGCACGGCGATGGCGGCCAGGCCGCTGGCCAGAATCAGGCCGTTCCAGAACGCCTGGCTGAAATCCGGGTCGTCGAAGATGAAGCGGTAGGCGTCCAGGCCCAGCGTTTTCATCGGCATGAAGAACGGCGCCGACAGAAAGCTCTGGTAAAAAATCAGAAACAGCGGCAGAAAGATGGCGATGCAGGCGAGCGTCACCACGAGGCCACGCGGCCAGTTAAGGCGCGGCCCCGTCAGGGATAGTGTCGACATGGTGAAGTCCAGGTTGGGTGGAAATGCCGGGCCGCGCGCGGCGGCCCGGGCGGGACGGCTTACTTCTTACCGGCCGTCTCTTTCCATTTCTTGAGGAAGGCCATGCGCTTGGCCGGCTCCAGGTATTGCAGCAGGCTTGGGCTGACCGGGATCGGCTTGATGTTCTTCTCGCCGACCTGTTTGACCAGGTCGGAGGCGGTGGTCTCGCCTTTCACGTCCATGCGGATCGCGAACAGTTTGGAATCGTTGGCGATGACGGTCTGGCCGCGCGCCGACAGCAGGTAATCCATCCACAGCCTGGCGGCGTTCGGATTGCGCGCGGCCTTGTTGATGAACTGGACGCGCGACATGATCAAGGTGTAGTCGGCCGGCAGGACCACGCCCAGCGACGGATCGGCCTTGGCGCGCACCAGCGCGTAGGAACCGAGCACGTTGTAGCCGATCAGGTTTTCGCCCGACGAGATACGCTCGATCATGGTGCCGGTGGAGGACTGCACGCGCACGCGCGCCTGGCCGAAGCCTTGTTCGAGCGCCGGGAAGCCCGGGTAATCCAGCGAATCCTGGGTCATGAACATGAAACCGACGCCGGATTTTTCGATGTCGTAGGTGGTGACCTTGTCCTTGAATTTTTCGCTCGTGATCAGCCTGGCGAAGTCGGCGTGTGTCTTCGGCACTTCCTTGGCATCGACCAGGCGCTTGTTATAGACGATGGCGGCCGGCTCGAAGGTGGTGCCGTAGGCGGTGTCGTTCCACACCGCCCAGCCCGGAATTTTGGACGCTTCTGGCGACTTGTACTGGGCCGCATAACCGTCCTGCGCCAGGCGCATCTGCAGGTCCATGGCGGACGACCAGACCACGTCGGCGGTGGCGCCGCCGGCGGCCGCTTCCGAAATGAAGCGGTTGTACACTTCGGTGGAGTTCATGTCGTTGTACTCGACCGTGATGCCGGGGTACAGGGCGTTGAAGTCCTTCACCAGCGGCTGGGCGGCCTTGCTGTCGGTGGCGCCGTAGATCACCAGCTTGCCTTCCTTCTTGGCGGCGTCGACGATTTTGGCGTAGGCGGCCGGGTAACCCGCCGGAATCTGGGCGCCTGCGGACAGGGCGATGGTGGCCAGTACGGACGCGATGGCGCCGCCGACGATCGATTTGGTCGTTTTCATTTCAGTCTCCTGCGTTGTTATGGTCGGCCGTCTGGCCGCCAGAGTATCGTGAGTGCTAGCGCACCAGCCGGAATTGGCCGGCTTGCCGTTGGTAGTCCCGTACGGCTTTGTTCACATAGTCGGTCAGGGCCTGGCCGGTCAATGCAAACGGAAATAGTCCCTGCTGCGCGCGCTGGCGCGCGAACTCCGGGCTCGCCAGCATGCGCTCAAACCGTGCGACCCAGGCGCGGTAGTCGGCGTCGGGCACGCCCGGTGCCATCCACACGCCGCGCACCACCGGCCACACCAGGTCCACGCCCTGCTCGCGGGCGGTGGGCACGTCCTTCAGCACGCCGGCCAGGCGATGTTCGGACAGCACCACCAGCACGCGCACCTTGCCGGCATCGGCGTACAGCGTGGCTTCGGACGCATCGCCCGAAATCACCTGGACAAAGTTTGCCTGCATCGCCACGAAGGTTTCGCCGCCGCCTTCCAGGGCGACGAAGCGCAGCAGCTTGGGATCGATGCCGGCGCCGCGCGCCAGCAGTGCCATCTTGAGCCAGTCCTGGCTGCCGACGGTGCCGGATACGCCGATCAGCACATCCTTGGGCTTGCGCTTGAGCGCGGCAATCAGGTCGCCCAGATTGCGGAAGGGCGAATCGGCACGCACCGCGATCATGCCGTAGTCGGCGCCCAGCGCCGCGACCCAGCGCACGTCGCTGGGCACGGCCTGGCCGAACTTGCCCTCGGCCAGATTGAGCAGCGAGCCGCTGGAAAACGCCACCAGCGTGTCGGCTTCGGCGCGCCGGCGCGAGACCAGCGAATGCCATGCCACCGCGCCGATCCCGCCCGGCAGATAACTCAGTTTCATCGCCGCCGCGCCGGCGCCCTGCTCCTTCATCCCCATCTGGACCAGCTTGCAGGTCAGGTCCATCGCGCCGCCCGGTTTGGACGGCACGATGCATTCGGCGGCGGGAACGGAGCTGGTGGCTCCGGTCAGCAGCGCGGCGAACAGGGCGAGGAGCGCTTTCATGGCTGGTGCTTAGAAGCGGTGCTGGATGCCTGCGGTCAGGCCGGTCTGGGTGCTGGCGAAACCGGGATCGTCGCGCGACAGGCTCACGAGCTTGTTGTTGTCGGCCTTGGCATGCGCCAGCGCGACATACAGGTCGGTACGCTTGGACAGCGCGTACAGGCCGCGCGCCACGTACATGATTGGATCGGCATCGGCGCCGGGGGCGAGGTTTTTCACATCCACATAGTACACCGCGCCGGTCAGGGTGATCGCCGGTTTGATGTAATAGCTCGCGCCGGCCCAGTAGGTGGTGGCCTTGAGGTCGCGGGTAAGCGGGTTGGCCGCTTCCAGCTTGTAGTCGCGCAGGCCGGCGGTGAGGCGGAAGGCGTCGGCCTTGTAATTCACACCCGCGTGCACGGCGGTGGTCTGGTCGCGGCGGCCGGTGGCGATGGCGTTGCCGTTGATTTGCTCGTAGCTGAGCATGGCCGACAGCGGACCCTGGGTCCACGAACCGGCCACCGCGTATTTGCGGCTGTCGGCGGCGTTGGCGGCCTGCTCGCCCAGGCCGATGGTGGCGCCGTACTTGAAGGCGCCGGTGCTGCCCGAGTATTTGATCAGGTTATCGAATGCCGTCGTCATGCCGTACTTGGACGGGCCGCTGGCGTTGGTGGAGGTAGCCCACGAGTAGTTCGGCGCGAAGCCGAGCGGATCGAAGCCGATCACGAAGTCATAGGTGGTGGTGAAGGAACGGCCGATCACCACGCGGCCAAAGCCGCCTTCCAGGCCGACGTAAGCCTGGCGCTTGAACAGCGCACCGTCGGAGGCGCCGGTATCCAGCAGGATGCCGCCTTCCAGGCCGAACACGGCTTTCAGGCCGCCGGACAGGTCTTCGCTGCCCTTGATGCCCCAGCGCGAGGTGTTTTTGCCGCCCGAGACGACCTTGAACGTGCTGTCCTTGGACGCGTTGGCGTTGTCCAGGTATTCGACGCCGGCGTCGATCAGGCCATACACCTGCACGTTCGATTGAGCGTGAGCGGCGCCAGCGGCGGCGATGGTGGCGAGGGCGGCCAGCGTAAGTACGGAATGCTTCATTGTGTCTCCGGGTGTCATTGTGTTTATGGTTTTGGCACTACGGGATGGACTATAAAACCGCGAACCTTTCAAAAGGCTTTCGATGCGCGCCTGTCGCCGGGGCGCCACAGCGGCCACGCGCCGCCCCGTATTTCGGCTTACACTCTCGCGCATGCGAATACTCTTAGTGGAAGACCATGTCGAACTGTCGCGCTGGGTCGCCAAGGCCCTGGCGGACGCGCGCCTGACGGTCGAATGCGCCGCCAACGGCGCCGATGCCGACGCCCTCCTGCACACCCAGGACTACGCGCTGGTGATTCTCGACCTGACCCTGCCCAAGATGGACGGGCTGGAAGTGCTGCGCCGCCTGCGCGCCCGCGGCGGCGCGCGCGGCAAGACGCCGGTGCTGATCCTGACCGCGCGCGGCGGCCTCGAAGAACGCGTGCAGGGGCTCAATCTGGGCGCCGACGATTACCTGGCCAAGCCGTTCGAACTGGCCGAACTGGAAGCGCGCATCAAGGCGCTGCTGCGCCGCAGCAGCGGCAACGAAGCGCTGGTGTACCAGTGCGGCGCGCTGGCCTTCGACACCGTCACCCGCATGTTCACCTACGGCGACGCGGCACTGGCGCTGACCCCGCGCGAACACGCCGTGCTCGAAGCGCTGATCACCCGTCCGGGCAGCGCCATCTCGAAGGAGAAGCTGTTCGGCGAAGTGTTCTCGCTCGACGACGATGCCAACCTGGATGCGATTGAACTGATCATCCACCGCGTGCGCAAGAAGCTGGAACGCGAACTGCCCGGCGCCGCCGCCATCACCACCCTGCGCGGCATCGGCTACGTGCTGCAGCCACGCGCCCAATGAACGCCCCGCTGGGCAGCCTGCGCAACCAGCTGCTGCGCTGGCTGCTCATTCCGCTGGCCCTGCTGGTGGCGCTCAATGCGGTGTCGGTCTACCGCAATGCGCTCGATGCCGCCGATGTGGCCTACGACCGCGCCCTGCTAGCGTCCACCCGCGCGCTGGCCGAGCGGGTCTCGGTCAAGGACGGCAAGGTGGTGGTCGACGTGCCCTACGTCGCGCTCGACAGCTTCGAGACCGATACCCTGGGCCGCATCTATTACAAGGTCACCGGCCTGCAGGGCGAGACCGTGTCCGGCTTTGCCGACCTGCCGCCGGTGCCGGACGGCGTGCCGCGCTCGGAGGCCTATCCGGCGCTGGTGCGCTTCTATCACGCCAGCTACAACGGCGAGCCGGTACGCATCGCGGCCCTGCTGCAGCCGGTCTACGACGATACGATGCGCGGCATCTCGCTGATCCAGGTCGGCGAAACGCTGGACGCGCGCCACGGCCTGTCGCGCAAGATCCTGGTCGACACCCTGCTGCGCCAGGCCGCCATGGTGCTGGCCGTGGCCACCCTGGTGTGGTTCGCGGTGCGGCTGGTGCTGCGCCCCCTGATGCGTTTGAAGACCGAAGTCGAACAGCGCGACGTCAACGATCTGTCCGACGTCGACCCCTTGCTGGTGCACCGCGAGGTGCGCCCGCTGGTGGCCGCCATGAACGGCGCCATGTCGCGCATGCAGAACCTGATCGCCGGCCAGCGCCGCTTCATCGCCGACGCCTCGCACCAGCTGCGCACCCCGCTCACGGTGCTCAAGACCCAGGCCGAACTGGCCCTGCGCGAGGACGATCCGCAAGCGCTGCGCGAGCTGGTGCGGGCGATCGCCAGCACCACCGACGCCACCGTCCACCTGGCCAACCGGCTGCTGACGCTGGCGCGGGTCGAACACGGGCGCGACGCCGCCTCCATGAAACCGGTGGCGCTGGCCGCCATCGTGCAGCAGGTGGCGCTGGAGCTGGCGCTGCCAGCAGTGCAAAAGCGCATCGACCTCTCGCTCGACGCCGCCGAGGATGCCACCGTCAAGGGCCATGCGCTGATGCTGCATGAGATGGTCAGTAATCTGGTACACAACGCCATCAGCTACACCCCGCCCGGCGGGCAGGTGGCCCTGCATCTGGCGCGCGACGGCGCCGAGGTGGTGCTGCTTGTGGAGGACAGCGGGCCGGGCATTCCTGCCGCCGAGCGCAACACCGTGTTCGCGCCCTTCTACCGCGCGGCCACTTCGCTGGAGACCAATCCCGACGGTACCGGGCTGGGCTTGACCATCGTGCGCGACATCGCCAACCAGCATGGCGCGGCCGTCGCACTCATGGACGCGGCCGGCGGGGGGCTGAAGGTGGAGCTGCGCTTTCCTGGCGCAGCAGCGCCTTGAACGCGCGCGGCACCCATGGCCGCGCCGCCACGATAAAGCTGATCGCATGGCGCTGCTCCAAAGGCAGGCGGGTCTCGTGCTGATGCTGCTGGGAGAATTCGTCGGCCACCTGTTTCAGGCGTTCCAGCAGCGCGCCGCTCGACTGGCGCGTCAGCATCACGTTCACCAGCCGCATGACTTCGTGCTCGCCATCGAAGCGTGAATCGAGGTAATCGGCCGCCGCCTCGCTGCGGAAGTAGCCTTGAATCGGCCCGTTCGGTATCCAGCCGAAGGTGCGCGATATGAGCAGCTTGACGCGGTTGTTCGGCAGCAGTTCGAGAAAGCCGATCTTGTCCAGCCGCAGCAGGTATCTGGTCACCTCGGCCGCGCTCAGATCGTACAGGCGCACGATATCGTCGAAGCCGATATGGTTCATGGCCGATACCGCCACCACCAGCAGGCGCGCATCGCCGATGATTTCGCGCTCCTGCGCCAAGGTCAGCTGCGAGATCAGGCTTGGGCTGCCCTGCGCCGCGCTCAGTTCGTCGAAGCCGATGCCGCTGGCCGACAGGATCTCGTCGAGCCGCTGCAGGGTGAAGTTCTTTTGCGAGAACATGCGCTTGACGCTGGCTTCGGACATATCGATGCGCCCCGCCAGGTCGGCGTAGGTAATGCCGCGTGCCTTGAGCAGGCGTTTCAGGGTATCGACCAGGGTGATGGCATGGGGCATGGCGTTCCTCGCGTTCGTCGGGTAGCAGATAGTAATACCGAATGCGCCCGCGCGCGATACCCCGGCCGGATCGATTGAAGGCGCCGGCGCGTTCGGCCATGATTCGCCTGCACATCCCGCACCCAACCAGGAGAACGTCGTGAACAAACTGTTGATCGCCTGTCTGATTTCCTGCGCCGCCGCCAGCGCGTCCGCCCTCGAGCAAAGCGATGCCAGCACCGCCATGTCGGGCGCCTCGGCCCTGATCGCCGCCGGTCCGGTGCTGGTGGTGGCCGGGTCGATGTCGGCGGTGGCCGCGTCAGGCATGGTGGTGGTGGCCAGTGTCGAAACCGTGGGCGAAGCGAGCATCGTGGTGCTCGAAGGCGCTTCGGAGGGCGCGCGCGCATCGATCCGCCTGTCGGGACGCGCCGCGGGAGCCTTGTCGATTGCGGCCGGTACCGCCGTGAGCGTGGTGACCCTGGCCAGCGGGTATGTGCTGATCGCCGCCGGCCAGGTGATCGCCTTCATCCCGAACGAAGCCGGCAAGGCCCTGCTGCACCATTCGCGCACGGGGCAGGCATCATGAAGCGCCTGCTGGCCATTGTTCTGCTGCTGTGGATGCCGTTCGCCGCGGCGGGCACGGCGTGCGAGGGCAAGAAGATCGATCAGCTTGGGTTCGTCAAGGCGATGACGCTGGCTGAACGGACTGCAAAGGCGCTCGATGAATCCGGTGCCCAGGTGGCGCTGATCGCGCGCGTGGGGCAGGATCTGTCGAAATACGGCCTGCGCTATTCGCACGTGGGCTACGTGGTGCGCGATCATCCCAAGGGCCACTGGATCGTGGTGCATGAGCTGAACCACTGCGGCACGGCGCGCTCGGCGCTGTACGACCAGGGGCTGGCCAACTTCTTCCTCGACGATATGTTTGCCTACGAAAGCGCGCTGCTGATTCCTTCAGGCGAGAGCCAGGCGCGTATCCTGCGCATGCTGGCCGGCCCTGCTCCGCTGCAGCTGCACGACGGGCGCTACAACATGCTGGCGTATGCGTTTTCGACGGCTTGCCAGAATTCGAATCAGTGGGTGCTGGAGAGCTATGCGGCCAGCAGCAGCGAGCTGCCGGTGCGCGACCGCGGCGCGGCGCAGGCCTGGCTCAAGCTGGCCGGGTTCCAGCCATTGACGGTGCATATTCCGGCGTCCACCCGGCTGGGGGCGCGCCTGTTCAAGGCCAATATCAGCTTTGACGATCATCCGTTCGGGCGCCGCATGGCGGGACAGATCGATACGGTCACGGTGGAATCGGTGCTGCGTTTTGTGCGGCAGCGTGATGCGGGGGCGCGGCAGATCCTGGTGCGCTAAGCTGTCGTCCCCCGCATTCGCGGAGACAGGCTCTCGCGAAAGCGGGGACGACGTGGATCAGCTCAGGTTTTCGAGACGGATCTTGGTCACGGAACCGACCACCGCCGACAGCGCCTCGATCTTGCCGATGGCCGCGTCGATGTTCTTTTCCTGGGTCTGATGGGTCAGCATGATGACGTCCGTGCGGGTTTCGCCCTCGCCCGGCTCTTTCTGCAGCACCGCGTCGAGCGAGATATTGGCATCGGCCAGGATGCGGGTCAGGTCGGCCATCACGCCCAGCTGGTCCTTTACGTACACGCGCAGGTAGTAGCTGGTGGTGATCTCCGACATCGGCAGGATCTGCACGTCCGACATGTGGTTCGGCTGGAACGCCAGGTGCGGTACGCGGTTGCCCGGATCGGCCGTGGCCAGGCGGGTGATGTCGACCAGGTCGGCGATCACCGACGAGGCGGTCGGCTCGGCGCCGGCGCCTTTGCCGTAGTACAGCGTGGCGCCCACGGCGTCGGCCTGCACCAGCACGGCGTTCATCGCGCCTTCCACGTTGGCGATCAGGCGCTTGGCCGGGATCAGGGTCGGGTGCACGCGCAGCTCGATCCCTTCCACGCCGTTGACGATGGCACGCTTGGTGATTCCCAGCAGTTTGATGCGGTAGCCCAGCTGCTCGGCGTAGGTGATGTCGATGGCCTGCAGCTTGCTGATGCCTTCCACGTGGGCTTTGTCGAACTGCACCGGGATGCCGAAGGCGATCGCCGACATGATGGTGGCCTTGTGGGCCGCGTCCACGCCTTCGATGTCGAAGGTCGGATCGGCTTCGGCGTAACCGAGCGCCTGCGCCTGTTTCAGCACGGTGTTGAAGTCCAGGCCCTTGTCGCGCATTTCGGACAGGATGAAGTTGGTGGTGCCGTTGATGATGCCGGCCACCGATTCGATGCGGTTGGCGGTCAGGCCTTCGCGCAGCGCCTTGATGATCGGGATGCCGCCGGCCACCGCCGCTTCGAACGCCACCATTACGCCCTTGGCCTGGGCCGCGGCGAAGATCTCGGTGCCGTGCAGCGCCAGCAGCGCCTTGTTGGCGGTGACGACGTGCTTGCCCTGCCCGATCGCGGCCAGCACCAGCTCCTTGGCGGTGTCGTAGCCGCCGATCAGTTCGACGACGATGTCGATGTCGGGGTTGTTGACGACCAGCTTGGGATCGCCGACCACTTCGCAGGCGCTGCCCACGATCTCCCTGGCCTTCTCGACATTGCGCACGGCGACCATCGCCACTTCAATGCCTCGGCCGGCACGGCGGCGAATCTCTTCCTGGTTACGTTTCAGGACGTTGAAGGTGCCGGCGCCGACGACGCCAAGGCCGATCAGGCCAATTTTGATGGGTTTCATAGTTTTTCTGTGTAAGTGTTCGAAGCGGTGAGCAGTATTCAGGCGGTGCCGTGACGGCGGCGGTAGCCGTCGAGGAAGCGGGCGATGCGTCCGCAGGCGTCGGTCAGGTCGTCCGAGTTGGGCAGGAACACCAGGCGGAAATGGTCCGGCGCGATCCAGTTGAAGCCCGTGCCCTGCACGATCAGCACCTTCTCTTCCGACAGCAGGTCATAGGCGAACTGCTGGTCGTCGGCGATCGGGTACATCTTGGGGTCAAGGCGCGGGAACATGTACAGCGCCGCCTTCGGCTTGACGCAGCTGACGCCGGGGATGTCGGTGAGCAGCTGGTGGGCCAGGTCGCGCTGGCGCAGCAGGCGGCCGCCCGGGCCGACCAGGTCCTTGATGCTCTGATAGCCGCCCAGCGCGGTCTGGATCGCGAACTGGCCGGGCGCGTTGGCGCACAGGCGCATCGAGGCGAGGATGTTCAGGCCGTCGATGTAGTCCTTGGCGTGCTTCTTTTCGCCCGAGACCACCATCCAGCCGGCGCGGTAGCCGCACGAGCGGTAATTCTTCGACAGGCCATTGAGGGTGATGAACAGGACGTCGTCGGCCAGCGCGGCCATCGATTCGTGCACTTCGCCGTCGTACAGCACCTTGTCGTAGATTTCGTCGGCCAGCACGATCAGCTGGTGCTGGCGCGCCAGCTCGATGATCTCCAGCAGGATCGCGCGCGGGTACAGCGCACCGGTCGGGTTGTTCGGGTTGATGACGACGATGGCGCGCGTGTTCGAGGTGATTTTCTTGCGCATGTCGGCAATGTCGGGCAGCCAGCCGGATTGCTCATCGCACACATAATGCACCGGGTTGCCGCCGGACAGGCTCACGGCCGCGGTCCACAGCGGGTAGTCGGGCGCCGGCACCAGCACTTCGTCGCCGGTGTTGAGCAGGCCGTTCATGGCCATGACGATCAGTTCGGACGCGCCATTGCCGAGATACACGTCCTCGATGGTCACGCCCGACACATTCTTGCTCTGGGTGTAGTGCACCACGGCCTTGCGCGGCGCGAACATGCCCTTGGAATCGGTGTAGCCGGCCGCGCCATGCATGTTCAGAATCATGTCCTGGACGATTTCGTCGGGCGGCGCGAAGCCGAACGGCGCCAGGTTGCCGATGTTGAGCTTGATGATCTTGTGACCGTCTTCCTCCATCTGACGGCATTTTTCCATGGCCGGCCCGCGGATCTCGTAGCAGACATCATCGAGCTTGTTAGATTTCAGAATCGGTCGCAAAGTAAATTCCCGTTGATTAATGCATTGTTGCAGTGCGAAAAAGGATCATTCTGCCGAATTAGGCGAATTTAATCAACCGCCGGGCTTGTCAATGGGGAATTGCGGCACCATCTACAAGGCCGACCAGCGTGGCCACGGGATGGACTTTGTGGCATGCTAGACCTCTTGACACGAACACGAACGACGATGAAGCTTCATTCCAGCAGCACTCAACAATACCAGACCGTGACGGGCTATGACGATAGCGGCGTGGAAATCAATGCCGAGCGCTTCAATTACAGTCTGCTGGTGATGCCCGAAACGCCGCCGCGCGCCTGGCCGGTGCCCAGCTTCGCCAGCCTCACGGCCGAGCACTTCGAGCAGATCGCCGCCGACCATCCCGACGTGGTCATCCTCGGCACCGGGGCGCGCCAGCGCTTCGTCCATCCGCGCCTGGTGGCCAGCCTGTCGGCGCTGCGCGTTGGGGTCGAGTGCATGGACAGCAAGGCGGCCTGCCGCACCTACAATATCCTGATGGGCGAAGGCCGCAAGGTAACCCTGGCGCTGATCATCGACGCGGCCGGCCAGGCTGGATAACGTATAAAACAATATTACTCAGGAGAGAACAGTGGCTGACAGCCCAAGCGCAGCAAATCCCGGCACCACCCGCTACGACGACTTTTCAGCGCCCATGACCGGCGACAAGCCGTTCCAGCTGTCCGGCCGTCCGGCCAAATACACGGTGCTGTATTTCTACCCCAAGGACAACACGCCGGGCTGCACCACCGAAAGCATCGCCTTTCGCGAGCTGTATCCGCAGTTCCAGGCCGCGCAGACGGAAATCTACGGCATCAGCCGCGATTCGCTGCGCTCGCACGAAGGCTTCAAAGGCAAGCTCGGACTGCCCTTCGAACTCATTTCCGACCCCGAGGAAGCGCTGTGCCAGCAGTTCGGCGTGATGAAAATGAAGAATATGTATGGGAAACAAGTTCGCGGCATCGAACGCAGCACGTTTGTAATTGACGCTCAAGGCCGATTGGTGAAAGAATGGAGAGGCGTGAAGGTTCCTGATCACGCCGAAGAAGTGCTGGAATTTGTCCAGCGCCAGCCGTAAATAGGAAAGACTGCTTTGCCGATCAACCTGCTGCTTAACCGATTGCACCAGTCATTTTGAGTCACACGGTTTTTACCTTCGCATCATTCCAATCTGGCGGCCTGCCGACCCGGTCATCTTCCGTGCCTGGCCCGTGCCCCGCAATACCTAAAGCCTTCCACCGCACTGCGCCGCAAGCCGAGCTTGCCGGCGCTGCCGGGCTTTTTCTTCGACCCTTTTAGATTGAGACTCTGATGCCACTGCCAAAACTCCCTACCAAGCCAGCCACGCTGCTGCTGGCGGAAGATTATCCCAAGGCTGAGCCGGGCAAGCCGGTGATCAAAGCGGTCGCCGCAGCCAAACCAAAACTGGCGGCCGTGCCGGCGCCGGCGAAAAAGGCAAGCCGCGCCAAGGCGGCGCCTGCGCCCGCGCCTGTGCCCGCCGCCAAGCCGGTGCGCGCCAAAAAAACCGAAGCGCGCGCCGAAGCGCCCTCCACCACCAAACACAAGCAGGTCGATCCCGCACCGAAATCGAACGCCTCGCGCCAGGCCGACCAAAGCGGCCAGCTCAAGATGTTCGTGCTCGACACCAACGTGCTGATGCACGACCCGACCTCGCTGTTCCGTTTCGAGGAACACGATGTGTATCTGCCGATGATGACCCTGGAAGAACTGGACGACCACAAGAAGGGCATGTCGGAAGTGGCGCGCAACGCCCGCCAGGTCTCGCGCACGCTCGATGCGCTGGTCGGCAATATCGACGACGGCGGCATCGAGGCGGGCATTCCGCTGGCCAAGCTGGGCAACAAGGATGCCAAGGGCCGCCTGTTCTTCCAGACCCGCCTGCAAAACGGCCCTACCCTGCCGGAAGGCTTGCCGGTCGGCAAGGCCGACAACCAGATCCTGGGCGTAGTGCGCAACCTGGAAGCCGAATACCCTGGCCGCGCCATCGTGCTGGTGTCGAAAGACATCAATATGCGCATCAAGGCCAAGGCGCTGGGCTTGCCTGCCGAGGATTATTTCAACGACCACGTGCTGGAAGACTCGGACCTGCTGTATTCGGGCATCGTGCAATTGCCGGACGATTTCTGGAACAAGCACGGCAAGGACATGGAATCCTGGCAGGAAAACAAGAACGGCTACTCGTCGACGTTTTACCGCGTCACCGGACCGACCGTGCCGAGCCTGCTGGTGAACCAGTTCGTGTATCTGGAGCCGAAGAATGGCGAGGCCTCGTTCTATGGCCAGGTCAAGCAGATCAACGGCAAGACCGCCGTGCTGCAAACCCTGCGCGACTTTAGCCACAGCAAGAACAGCGTGTGGGGCGTGACTTCGCGTAACCGCGAACAGAACTTCGCGCTGAACCTGCTGATGAATCCGGAATGCGACTTCGTCACCCTGCTCGGCCAGGCCGGTACCGGCAAGACCCTGCTGGCCCTGGCGGCGGGCCTCGCGCAAGTGCTCGAGACCAAGCTGTACAACGAGATCATCGTCACCCGCGTCACGGTGCCGGTGGGCGAAGACATCGGCTTCCTGCCGGGTACCGAGGAAGAAAAGATGTCGCCCTGGATGGGCGCCTTCGACGACAACCTCGAAGTGCTCAACAAGTCCGACAGCGACGGCGGCGAATGGGGGCGCGCGGCAACGCAGGATCTGATCCGCTCGCGCATCAAGATCAAGTCGCTCAACTTCATGCGCGGCCGCACCTTCGTGAACAAGTTCCTGATCATCGACGAAGCGCAAAACCTGACGCCCAAGCAGATCAAGACCCTGGTCACGCGCGCCGGTCCCGGCACCAAGATCCTATGCCTTGGCAATATCGCCCAGATCGACACGCCATACCTGACCGAAGGTTCGAGCGGCCTGACCTATGTGGTCGACCGCTTCAAGGGCTGGTCGCACAGCGGCCACGTCACCCTGGCGCGCGGCGAACGCTCGCGCCTGGCGGACCACGCCAGCGAAGTACTGTAAGCGACTGGACGCAAAAAAACCCGGTGCGCCGCAAGGCGCACCGGGTTTTTTTTCGTCCACTCGCCCCCCGCAGGCTTGCCTACATTACCGCACTTCGCAGTCGACCGCGTCAGTCTTGATCCCCGAGGCCGCGCTGCCGTTGACCGGAGTATTGATGGTAAACACCGGCGGCGGAGAAAATTTCAGACCCGGATTGGGCGGCACGATCACCGGCGGCATCACCTGGCTCGGAGTGAAGCCGAACTGGCCGGCGCTGAAGTTCTGGGTCCCGGCGGGATTTTTCAGCACGATGAGCCCATCGAGCACATTCACGTGCAAGCCCGGCGCCAGATTCGGCGCTGGCTGGCCCGGCAACCCGGGCGTGACGAACTGCGCCACGAACGTGGTGCCACGGATGCCGATGGTGGCGGCCGGCGTCTTCAGCTCGAACTTCTCGCGGTTGCGCTTGCCCAGCAGGCCGGTGATCGAGCGCAAGCCGCCCTTGACCAGGCTGAAGCTGGCGCTGTCGCCTTCGGGCCGCGCGGCATCGTAGGCGAAAGCCTCGATCTTGAACGTGGTTCCCGGACGCAGGGTGATTTCGCTGTGGTCGATGAAGCGGATCTGGGCGTAGGTATTCTTTTCCGCCACCAGGGTGTCGCCCTGCTCGACTTCGGACTTCACGGCCAGCACCTTGACGCTGCCGTCGGCCTTGCGCGCCATCAGCGGCCCGCTCAGGTTGACGATGCTTCCCGCCACTTGGGCGGCCCAGGCCAGGCTGGTGTGCACACCCACCAGCAGCGCCAGCGCAAACTTAATTGCAATACGTTTTTTTGACGAGTTTTTCACTCTTGGCTCCTTCTGTCTTGCTGTCGCCGGCAATGGCCGCGGGCGCCTCTTTTTTGACCGGTTCAGTACTGCCACCACCCGTCGCGGCGGATTTGGGTTCCACCGCGCGGGTGCTCGCCTGGTTGATGGCCACGACAACATTGTTGACCGCCTTGTCAACCGGCGATTGCGGCTCGGCGCTGGTCGGCGGCACCACCACCACGCATCCGGCCGCAGTTGGATTGGCCACGCAGGCCGATACCGGCGGCAACACGACGGTGCAGCCTTGCAGCGTCGGGGTCGCCACGCACTGCGCCAGGGTCGGCAATACCACCGAGCAGCCAGCCGTGGCAGGCGCGCCGATGCAGGCACTGAGGGTCGGCAGCACGACCGTGCAACCCGATGCGGCCGGATCGGCCACGCAGGCGGCCAGCGATGGCAGCACCGCCGAGCAGCCGGCGGTGGCCGGACTGGCGATGCAGCTGTTCAGGCTGGGCAGCACGACCGAACAGCCGGCCGCGCCCGGCGTCACCACGCAAGCCTGCAAGGTCGGCAGCACGGCGCTGCAACCGGCCAGGCTTGGGGCCGCGGTGCATTGCGACAGGCTTGGCAGCACCACCGAGCAGCCCGGCAAGGTCGGGATCGAGGTGCATTGCGACAG
>CAMLIL010000002.1 GCA_946480015.1 uncultured Oxalobacteraceae bacterium
CCAGCCGCAAACTGGAAGCGCGGCTGGCGCCGCACAGCGTGCTGATGCTGCTCCTTACAGGCCCTGCGAAACCATAGGGCGCGCCCGGCCGCGCGCGCGCAAGGAGTCCTTACCTGACGATGCCCTTGCCAAGCGCGGGAGCCCTTCTCGTCCGCGCCAATGAACGCTTTCGCTACTCGCGATATTGTTGCACAGATTTGGCCGGAAGGGATTTCCCACGGTGAACTGGTGCGGACGAATACCGATCAAACCAAACGATGACTATCGATCATTGTCGGCCGCTCGAACACCTCCCCCAGGGAATGACCGGGCAGCGCGTGTGGACGATTACATCAAAATTCCGCACCGCGTGGGCGTTATCATCGCGAAGGATGAAAATCCAATAAGCGCACTCTGTCGTTGACCCGGCGCGTCGCGGTCGATGTCGCCGTTGATGTCGCCGGCACGAAGGTAAAAGGGGCGGCTGGCAAGGTGCTGACCTCGGCCGCGATGGATGCGCACAACACGTTCCAGAATCCGCAGGTCATCAAGCCAGCGCCGTTCAGCGCGCGCGCCGCAGGGGGCAAGCTGTCGGTCAAGGTGCCTGCCAAGGCCGTGATGGTGCTGGCTCTGGAGGAGTAAGCGCCTCCCGCGGAGGCGCTTCGTGATCATCCTCAGCATGCACGATGGCGCCCACGTGGCCCATCGCAAACAGGAGCGGCAGCAGCTCGCCGCGCCCACAACGCGAGCCGCCAGGGCGAACGGTCAGAACTTGACCGACACCGCCTTGCCCGAATAGACCACCGTTCTGGTGGCGCTGGCCGGCTCAATCGCGCTGGTGTTGGCAGGGCTGGAGCCCCGAGATGGAAAAAGTCTACCGAATCAAGGCAGCGGAGTATCCGCGCCGCTGGACGGGTCATTTATCCAAGCACCGGGCACATTCCAGATGCGACAGGGAAGCGTGAATCTAGCCATACTCACCATTGAACGTTGCCAGATTCGGCAATATTGCCAAATTTGATAACATTCATTGGTCGGTGCCGAACCGAGAAAGACCATACTCATTCGGCGTATCAA
Organism: uncultured Oxalobacteraceae bacterium; assembly: GCA_946480015.1. The sequence goes on from CAMLIL010000002.1 coordinate 1,057, forward strand.
ATGTAAAGATGTAAAGCGCTTTACGTTTTACGTCCGCGTACTTTCGGGACGACGCCGGCCGCGTTCGTTTTTAAGATCGTGTTCTCGCCCTCCAGCTCGCCCACGCGCGCTTCCAGCCGCGCATTCGATTGATGGGCGTGTTCACGGCGATCCACAGCCATTTCCAGCTCAAACTGCCTGCTGCTGGCCATCTCGCGCGCGGCAGTTAGCGCCGCCGTGGTCTCATACAGCTTGCGGACCTGCTCCTTGGCCGTGTCAAGCTGCTCGGCCGAGATGTGCTCCAGATGGACCTTTTCGCTGCGCAGCACGGCCAGCGCCTCGCGGCTGTCCTGGAGGTGGGCGCGCAGCGCTGTCGCCTCCTGCTCGGTACGCCCAATCCGCGCTTCATAAGCCTGCTTGTCTTCCTGCCGCTGGGCCGCGCTCGCTTCCTGGAAATGATCAAACTGGCGCCGTGCCTGCGCCAGCTGGTCGGCAAGTTCCCTGACCTCCGCCGCGCGGTCGGCCAGGCGCTGGGCTTGCCCCTCTTTTTCGGATTGAAGCAGCAGGTAGCCCTCCAGCAATTGCAGCAGCAGGAACACCGCGATCACGTAAAGTGCCAGCATGGGATCGTGCGAAAACGCGATCAGGGTGGCGGGTATGTCGGCGAGTATCGGTCCCAGATAGGGGATGAAGTCAAGCATGCCCGCAAGAATCCCCAATGCGAGTGCGAGGGGGACGTCGAGCAGGGCGAGGCTGACTGCGGTCGCAATGCCGATTGCCGCCATGGACAGCAGTTTTCGAACCGCCGACTGTCGAGGACCAGCCTTTCCGCTGCAATTGCCGGTCACCGTCAGCCTTGCCGGTTTTGTCGTAGAAGTGAACCTGGTGGATTGGGACGGGCAGGTCGATGCCACGCATCCGGATTCGTCCGGACAATTGCCCGCAATATGGACTCAAAACTGCCGCCAATTGCGCGGCCGTACCGTGTGGGCTCATCACCGTCGTCAATCTATACTCGCCCCATCAGTACCGATCCCGCTCGCGGGCCCTTCATTCTTCAACTTCGACACCACAAGCGATGGCCGCGCCGTTTTCGCGATCTGCCGTTTTGTTCATCAAGCTGATCCTTTTGGGGGCGCTGGGGCTGGTCGCCGCCGGCATCGCGCTCGCGCGCTGGAGCATGGCGCCACGGCACGGGATGTTCGAGCCAGTCGCTCAGCCAATCGCGTTCAGCCATAAGCACCATGTCGGCGACGACGGCATCGACTGCCGCTACTGCCATACCTCGGTCGACAAATCGGGGTTCGCGGGAATGCCGTCGAGCGCGATTTGCCTGAGCTGCCACGCGCAACTGTTCCTGGATTCGCCCGCGCTGGCGCCGTTGCACGAAAGCGCGCGCAGCGGTCGGCCCATCCAGTGGACGCGGGTGCACGATCTGCCGGATTTCGTCTATTTCGAGCACGACATCCACGTCAATAAGGGCGTGGCCTGCGTCGAGTGCCACGGCCGGGTCGACCAGATGCCCTTGACCTGGCGCACGGCATCGCTCGAGATGCAGTGGTGCCTGCGCTGTCACCGCGATGCGCCCCGGCACATCCGGCCGCTGAGCCAGGTGTTATCGATGGCGCCAATGGCGCCGTTGACGCCCGACGAGGTGCGCCAGCTGAACCGCCTGTACCAGTTGCGCAATGCGGCTGCGCTGACCAGTTGCTCGACCTGCCACCGATGACCATTCCACGCCATCCCATCATCCCGATCGGCGCCCAGGACGAGCCGGCGCGGCGCCGCTTCCTGAAGCTGATGGCGGCCTCCGCAGCGCTGGCCGGGGCCGGCTGCAGCGGGCCGCCGGCCGAGACCATCGTGCCCTACGTGCGCATGCCCGAGCAGGGCGTGCCCGGACAGCCGCTGTTCTACGCTAGCGCCTTCGTGCGCCGCGGTTTCGCCCACGGCGTGCTGGTCGAAACCAATATGGGGCGCCCCACCAAGGTGGAAGGCAATCCCGACCATCCCGTCAATGCCGGTGCCACCGACGTGTTTGCCCAGGCGTCGGTGCTGCAGCTGTGGGACCCCGACCGCTCCCAGACGGTGCAACAGGGCTCCGGGCTGTCGACGTGGGCCGCCTTCGAGGCGGCGCTGGAAGCGCGCCGGCCGCAGTTCGGACGCGACGGTGGGGCCGGCCTGCGCATCCTGACGGGCGAGCTGACCTCGCCAACATTGGCGGCCCAGATCAATGCGCTGACTGCGCGCTACCCGAACGCCCGGTGGCAGGCATGGGAGCCGCTGCACGACGATGGCGCGGCGGCCGCAGCCAGCCTTGCCTTCGGGCGGCCGGTCGATACGTTGTACCGGCTCGACCGGATCGCGGTCCTGCTGACGCTGGACGCCGACCTGTTCGGCGCCATGCCCGGGAGCCTGGCCCATGCCCGCGCTTTCACGGCGTCGCGCCGCCTCGGCGCCGACCCGCGCGCGAACCGCCTGTACGCGATGGAATCGAGCCCGACCATCACAGGCGCCTACGCCGACGAACGGCTGGCGCGCTCTCCTCAAGCGATCGCGGCGGCGCTGTGGCGCATCGCCGGCCAGCTCGGGGCCGCGCCGGTGCCCGCCAGGGCGCCCGACACCGCGAGCGCGCGCTGGGAAGCGGCGGTGGGGCGGGCGCTGGCGGCGGCACCCGGGCGGGCACTGGTGGTGGCCGGACCCAGCCTCTGTCCGGCCAGCCGCGCCCTGGTCCACCTGCTCAACCAGCGCCTCGGCGCGGAAGAGGAGGGCGTGGTCCACATCGAGCCGGTGGCGCGCGGCGTGCCGGACCACGCGGGGGCAATTGCGGAGCTGGCCGCCGACATGCGGGCGGGGAAGGTCGACACGCTGCTGATGCTCGACACCAACCCGGTGTACACCGCGCCCCCCGAGCTGGCCTTTGCCCAGGCCCTGCGGCGCGTGCCGCTCAGCGTGCATCTCGGGCTGTACCGCGACGAGAGCGCGCGCGAGGCCGGCTGGCACCTGCCGCAGTCGCACTGCTACGAGGCCTGGAGCGATGCCCGCGCCCACGACGGCACCGCCAGCATCGTGCAGCCCATGATCACACCGCTGTACGACAGCCGTTCCGCCCACGAGCTGCTGGCGGCCGTGCACGGGCAGGGCAGCCGCGACGGCCACGCGCTGGTGCGCGCCACCTGGCAGGCGGCGCGCGCCGGGGAGGGGGCGCCCGGATTCGACCCGTTCTGGCGCGAGTCCCTGCGGCGCGGCCTGGTCGAGGGCAGCGCCGCGCGTCCGGTTGCCGTGCGCCGGGTACCGCCGGTTGCGCGGCCGGCGATCCCCGCGCCGCCGCTGGTGGCGCTGTTCGCGCCCGATCCTGCGGTCGACGGCGGCGAGTTCTGTAACAACGCCTGGCTGCAGGAACTGCCGCGGCCCCTGACTTCGCTCACCTGGGACAATGCCGCCATGATCGGCCCGGCCACTGCGGCGCGCGCCGGCCTGGCCGATGGCGACGTGGCACGCCTGACGGTCGACGGGCGTACGCTCCTTGCCCCGGTGCTGGTCGTGCAGGAGCAGGCCGAGGGCGTCGTCACGCTGCCGCTCGGTTATGGCCGCACCGGGGCCGGCGCGGTCGGCAACGGCGTCGGCTTCGACGCCTACCGGCTGCGCACACGCGCCGCCATGGGCGGGCCGGTTGCGCTCGCACTGGCGCGCAGCGGGCGACGGCATACGTTTGCGCTGCGCCAGCGCGAGCTCGACATGCACGGGCGCAGCCCGGTGCGGGTGGCCGATCCCGCTACCCCGTCCGCTGGCGGACGCAAGGACGACCAGGAGCGCGTGTCGCTGTACCCGGAGCGCCGCTACGACGATTACAAATGGGGCATGGCGATCGACCTGAACACGTGCATCGGCTGCGCCGCCTGCACCGTGGCCTGCCAGGCCGAGAACAACATCCCGGTGGTGGGCAAGGAAGAGGTGATGCGCGGGCGCAGCATGCACTGGATCCGGGTCGACCGCTATCGCGATGGCGCGCGCACCCTGTTCCAGCCGGTGCCGTGCATGCATTGCGAACACGCGCCGTGCGAGGAAGTCTGTCCGGTGGGCGCCACCGTGCACGACAGCGAGGGCCTGAACGTTCAGGTGTACAACCGCTGCATCGGCACGCGCTTCTGCTCGAACAACTGCCCCTACAAGGTGCGCCGCTTTAACTTCCTGCAGTATTCGAACGAACAAGTGGAAAGCCTCAAGGCCTTGCAGAACCCCGAGGTGACGGTGCGCCGGCGCGGCGTCATGGAGAAATGCACGTATTGCGTGCAACGCATCACGCGCGCCCGCATCGACGCCGAAAAGCAGGGCCGCCGCATCGTCGACGGCGAGCTGGTGACCGCCTGCCAGGCGGCCTGTCCAACACGGGCGATCCGTTTTGGCGACCTGAACGATCCGAACAGCGACGTGGTCGCGGCCAAGGCGGCGCCGCTCGACTACGTCCTGCTCGAGGAACTCAACACCCGGCCGCGCACGAGCTACACGGCGCGCATGCGCAATCCCGACCCGGAGCTGGAATGAGCGTGCCGCCGTCCCCGGCCGATGCCGGCCCCGCCCCCCTGCGCTCGCGCGACAGCGCCGTGCTGGGCGCGGGCTGGAGCTACGCCGACGTCAACGACAAGATTGCCGGGATCATCCTCTCCGGCCATTTCGGCTGGCAATGGTGGAGCGCCTTCCTGTGCGCCTGCGCCGGCGTGGCGATGCTGCTTGGGGCCATCGTCTGGCTGCTGGTGAAGGGCGTCGGCATCTGGGGCGTGGATATCCCTGTGGCCTGGGGGTTCGCGATCGGCAATTTCGTGTGGTGGATCGGAATCGGCCACGCCGGCACCTTCATTTCCGCCATCCTGCTGCTGCTGCGCCAGCGCTGGCGCACCTCGATCAACCGCTTCGCCGAGGCGATGACGCTGTTCGCGGCGGGCATCGCCGGCGTGTTCCCGATCCTGCACCTGGGCCGTCCCTGGTTCTTCTACTGGCTGGTGCCTTACCCCAACGTGATGGACCTGTGGCCGCAGTGGCGCAGCCCGCTGGTCTGGGATTTCTTCGCCATCGCCACCTACCTGGCGGTGTCGCTGCTATTCTGGTACGTCGGCCTGATCCCGGACCTGGGCACCCTGCGCGACCGTGCCGCCAGACGCGGCCGGCGCGGGGCCCAGCGCGCCTACGGCCTGCTGGCCCTGGGCTGGCGCGGCGAGGCGCGCCACTGGGCGCGCTACCAGAGCGCCTATCTGCTGCTGGCCGGGCTGGCCACGCCGCTGGTGGTGTCGGTGCACACCATCGTGTCGCTCGACTTCGCCGTCGGCAATACGCCGGGCTATCACTCCACCATCTTCCCGCCGTACTTCGTGGCCGGGGCGCTGTTTTCCGGTTTCGCCATGGTGCTGACCCTGGCGATCCCGCTGCGCAGCGCCTTCCGGCTGCATGAGTTCATCACCGTGCGCCACCTGGCCAATGCCGCCAAGGTGCTGCTGGCAACCAGCTCGCTGGTGGGCTACGGTTACCTGTGCGAGATCTTCACGGCCTTTTACAGCGGCGACCGCTACGAGATCTACATGACGCTCAACCGCTGGACCGGGCCGTATGCGCCCGTGTACTGGAGCATGTTGGCGTGCAACATCGTGCTGCCCCAGCTGCTGTGGTGGCGCCGGCTGCGCCAGAGCGCCTGGGTCCTGTTCCTGCTGAGCCTGGCGATCAACGCCGGCATGTGGATGGAGCGCTTCCTGATCGTGGTGTCCTCGCTGCACCGCGACTTCCTGCCGTCGGCCTGGGGCATGTTCTATCCGACGCGCTGGGACTGGATCACGCTGTTCGGCTCGATCGCCCTGTTCGTCTGGCTGTTCCTGCTGTTCGTGCGCTTCCTGCCCGTGATCTCGATGGCCGAAATGCGCGAACTGGTGCGCGACAGCGCCAAGGGGGAAGCATGAGGAAGCGGACATGAGCGGCGGGCTGTATGGTTTGCTCGCGGAGTTCCCCAGCGCCGAGGCGCTGTGCGCGGCCGCGCGCCACGCGCGCGCGCATGGCTACACCAGGGCCGAAGCCTACTCGCCGTTCGGGATCGAGGGGCTGGACGAAGTCCTCGGCAGCGCGCGCAATTGGGTCGCGCCGGCCACGCTGCTGGGCGGGCTGGCGGGCGGCGCCGGGGCATACTTCCTGCAATGGTATGCGGCGGTGGTCGACTATCCGATCAATGTCGGCGGCCGGCCGCTGCACAGCTGGCCGGCCTTCATCCCCGCCACCTTCGAACTGACCATTCTGGGCGCGGCGCTGGCGGCGGTGTTCGTGATGCTGGTGCAGAACGGCCTGCCACGGCTGTACCACCCGCTGTTCGAAGTCGAGGAGTTCGAGTCGGCCAGCCGCAACCGCTTTTTCCTGTGCCTGCCCGCGCACGATCCGGTATTCGCACCCGGGCCGGCGCGCGCCCTGCTCGACGAGCTGCAGCCGATGCTGCTGTGCGAGGTGCCGGCATGATGCGGCACGCACTATTGCTTTTGGGTATCGTCCTGTTCGCCGGCTGCGAGCGCGCCAAGCAGGACATGTACGACCAGCCGCGCTATAAGACCTTTGCCGCCAGCACGCTGTGGGAAGATGGCGCCGCCGCCCGTATGCCGCCGGAGGGCACCCAGCCGCACGCGCGCGGCGCCTTCGCCGGCAGCTCGGGCGGGCGCGAGGGCGCAGCGGCGGTGGCGGCCGACATTGAGGCCGACACCGCGCAGGCCAACCCGTATCCGGTCGACCTGCGCCTGCTGCAGCGCGGACGGGAGCGCTACATGATCTATTGCCTGCCTTGCCACAGCCCGGTAGGTGACGGCGATGGCCTGGTGGTGCGGCGCGGCTTCCCGGCGCCGCCGAGCTTCCACCAGGCGCGCCTGCGCGCGGCGCCGGACCGCCACCTGTTCGACGTCATCACCCACGGCTACGGCGTGATGGCGCCGTATGCGGACCGGGTCGAGCCGGCCGAACGCTGGGCGATCGTGGCCTTCGTGCGCGCCCTGCAGCTGAGCCAGAACGTCAAGGCGGACCGCCTGCCGCCAGAGCAGCGGGCGCGCCTGGAGGGGCAGGCCGAGGGGTTGGCCCTGGAAGGTGCGCCATGAAAGAATCGATCCTGGCGCCGGCGTTCACGATTGTCCTCGTCATCCTTGCCTGGGCCGGCTGGCGCCTGGATGCGCACGCGCTGCTGGCCAGCTACCTGGCGGCCTGGTGGTTCGTGACCGGCGCGCTGCTGGGCGGGCTGGCCAACGTCTGGCTGCACCAGCTGACCGGCGGCGCCTGGGGCGAGACGATCCGCGCGCCGCTGCTGCGCGCGGCGCGCTGGCTGCCGCTGGTCTGCCTGCTGTTCCTGCCGGTGCTGGCCGGCATGCACCTGCTGTACCCGTGGACCGGCCCCTCCGGCGTGCAGCCGGACACCGGCATGCGCCGCTGGTGGCTGGAACCGGTCTTCTTCACGCTGCGCAGCATCGCCTACCTGCTGTTGTGGAGCCTGCTGGCGTGGCTCGAAACGCGCGCGCGAGGCCGGTCGGCGGGGCGCGCCGCCGCCTGCCTGCTGGCCTACGGTTTTTCGGTCAGCCTGGCCGCCACCGACTGGATCATGTCGCTGCAGCCGGAATGGTATTCGAGCGTGTTCGGCTGGCTGGCCGGCACCGGGCAGATGCTGACCGGGATGGCGTTGGCACTGGTGCTGATCGACCGGGCTGCGGCGCGCGCACGCCTGCCGGATCTGGGCAACCTGCTGCTCATGTACGTGCTGTCCTGGGCCTACCTCGCCTACGTGCAGTTTTTGATCATCTGGGCCGCCGACCTGCCGCGCGAGATTGCCTGGTATCTCCGGCGCAGCGCGCCCGGCTGGCAGGCGCTGGCGTGGACGCTGCTGGCTTTGCACGGCGCCGGTCCGGTCGCGATTTTGCTGTCGCGCCACGCCAAGCGCGCGCCGCGCCTGCTCGGCGCCCTGGCCGCATGCCTGCTGGCGGCCCATCTGCTCGACTGCTGGTGGCTGGTGCTGCCTTCGGTAGGCGGTATGACCCGCCACTGGCTGTGGCTGGCGCCACTGGTGGCGGCCAGCTTTGGAGCACTTGGCTGGTTGGCGCTGCGTCCCGCGCTTGCGGGCAAAGGGGCAGTCCATGTCTGAGCGCGACGCCGGGCGGAAGGCCACGCACGATGCGGGGCGGGAAGACCACGGAATTCACCCGCGCGCCATCCGCCGTGGCGCGCTGGCCATCGTGGCCGGAATCCTGTTCGCACTGGTGGTTTCGTGGGTCCTGGTGGGGGCGCTCGGACCGGCCTCCAATACCGCGCCCCCGGCCGGTGCCATCCCCGCGCCGCTGCTGCAGCCGGCCCCGCAGCAGGAACGCGCCGCCTATTTCGCGGAAAAGCAGCGGCGGCTCGACACCTGGGGCTGGGTCGACCGCAACGCCGGCATCGCGCACATGCCATTGGACGAGGCGATGCGCCTGATGGCGGCCCGCCCGAGCGCCGGCACGGGCGGGGAGGGCGGCAAGCGATGAGCATCGCACGCGCCAGCATTTTGACGGCATGGACTTTCCTCTGGGTGGTGCTGTGCTGCGCTCCGGCGAGCGCGCAGGCCTTGCGCCTGCCCGCGCAACCGGCGGCACGCTTCGCGCCCGTGATCGGCACCCGCTTGCCCCTCGACGCGGTATTGCGCGACGAGCGTGGCGCCGCCGTTCGGCTGGGGGACCTGTTCCGGCGTGGACCGGTGGTGCTGGTGCCGGGCTACTACACCTGTCCCACGCTGTGCAGCACCGTGTTCGAAGGCGTGCTGCAGGCACTGGCACTCAGCGGTCTGCGGGCCGGTACCTGGCGCCTGGCTGGTATCTCGATCGACGCGCACGACGGCGCCGCCGCGGCCGCCGGCAGGCGCGATGCCTACGCGGCCCTGCTGCCGGGCGGCGCGGCGGACCTGAGCATGCTGACGGGGGACGCGCGCGCGCTGGCGCGGCTGGAGGCAACGCTTGGCTATCAAGCGTCGCGCGACCCCGCCACCGGCGAACTGGCGCATGCCGCCGGCTTCGTGGTGGCGGACGGAGACGGACGCATCGCCGCCTTTTTTCCTGGCGTGCGCTTCGACCCCGCCGCACTGCGCGCGGCGGTGCTGGCAGCGCGTGCAGGGGTGGTCAAGGGAGGGGCCGCGTCCTTCGGAGAGCGCCTGGCCCTGCTGTGCGCGCACTACGACCCGGTCGCCGGGCGCCATACTGGAGCGGCACTGGCGGCGGTGCGCACGGCCGCGCTGCTGGTCGCGCTTGGCGTGGCCGGCTGGCTGTGGCGCCGGCGCCCACGGGGGACGATGAGATGACCCCGGCATTCCACCTGTTGCCGGTCCGTGGCGCCGCCTCGGCCACGCGCCTGGACAGTCTGGCGCTGTGCCTTCTGTTGCTGACCGGCGCGGTGGCGCTGGCGGTGCTGGCCACGATGATCGGCTTTTCGGTGCGCTACCGCGCCGGGGCCGATGCCGACCGCAGCGGTGCGCGCGCCCGACGCGCAGGCCTGGAAATCGCCTGGACCGTGATCCCGCTGCTGCTGTTCCTCGGCGTCTATGCATGGGGCGCGATCGACTACCTGGCGCTATACCGGCCCAATTCCGCAGCCACGCCGGTGTTCCTCGTGGCCAAGCAATGGATGTGGAAGGCCGAGCACCGCGACGGGCGGCGCGAGGTCGGCGAGCTGCACCTGCCGCTGGGGCGCCCGGTGCGCCTGGTAATGACCTCGCAGGACGTCATCCACAGTTTCTTCGTGCCGGCCTTCCGCATCAAGCAGGACGTTGTCCCGGGCCGCTACACCTCGGTCTCGTTCACCCCGAGCCGGGCCGGCGACTACCACCTGTTCTGCGCCGAATTCTGCGGTACCCACCATGCCATGATGACCGGGCGGATCGTGGTGCAGCCGCCCGCCGAATTCGCGCGCTGGCTGGCCGAGGGGCCGCATCAGCCGGGGATGGCGGCCCGCGGCTTCGCGCTGTTCCGGCGCTTCGGCTGCAGCGGCTGCCACGCCGCCGGCGCGGACGTGCATGCGCCCGACCTCACTAACCTGCTGGGCCGGCGCGTGCACCTGCAGGACGGTCGCGAGCTGACGGCGGACGAAGCCTACGTGCGCGATTCCATCCTGCTGCCGCGCAAGGACATGGTGGCCGGTTACGCCCCGATCATGCCCACGTTCGCGGGCCAGATCGGCGAGGAGGAACTGTTGGCGATCATCGAATACATCAAAGAGAGTGGACATGACGAACCCACAGAGCGACATTAGCCTGGTGGAAGAGGGCACCACGGCCGCGACCAGCTACCTGGGCGAAGGTGACACCTTGCGTTCCTGGCTGACCACGCGCGACCACAAGCGCATCGCGCTGCTGTACGCGGTGTCGATCACCTTGTTCTTCTTCCTGGGCGGGATAGCGGCGGCAATCATCCGCCTGGAACTGGCCACGCCCCAGGGCGACCTGGTCAGCGCGGACACCTACAACAAGCTGTTTACCGCCCATGGCGTGATCATGGTGTGGCTGTTCCTGATCCCCTCGATTCCCTCGGTGCTCGGCAACTTCCTGGTGCCGATGATGATCGGGGCGCGCGACCTGGCCTTCCCCCGCCTGAACCTGGCCAGCTGGTACCTGTACCTGCTGGGTGGCGCCGTCATCCTGTGGGCACTGCTGGCCGGCGGGGTCGACACCGGGTGGACCTTCTACACGCCGTTTTCAACCATGTTCTCGAATACCCACGTGGTGCTGGCCCTGGCCGGCGTGCTGGTGGTCGGCTTTTCGTCGATCCTGACCGGCCTGAACTTCATCGTCACCGTGCACACCATGCGCGCGCCGGGCATGGGATGGTTCCGGCTGCCGCTGTTCGTGTGGGCCAACTACGCCACCTCGCTGATCCTGGTGCTGGCCACGCCGGTGCTGGCCATGACCCTGGCGCTGCTCGCCATCGAACGCCTGTTCCAGGTCGGGATCTTCGACCCCGCGCTGGGCGGCGACCCGCTGCTGTTCCAGCACCTGTTCTGGTTCTATTCGCACCCGGCGGTCTATATCATGGTGCTGCCGGCCATGGGCGTGGCCAGCGAAATCATTCCCTGCTTCGCGCGCCGGCCGGTGTTCGGCTACCGTTTCATGGCCTATGCGATCCTGGCCATCGCCGTGATCGGCTTTCTGGTGTGGGGCCACCACATGTTCGTCAGCGGCCAGTCGGTGTACGCCGGGATGGTGTTCTCGCTGCTGTCCTTCATGGTCGCGGTGCCGTCCGCGATCAAGGTATTCAACTGGACCGCCACCCTGTACAAGGGCAGAATCACGTTCGAGGCGCCGATGCTGTACGCGCTCGGCTTCGTCGGCCTGTTCACGGTCGGCGGCCTGACCGGCCTGTTCCTGGCGGCCTTGGCGCTGGACGTGCACCTGTCCGACACCTATTTCGTGGTCGCGCACTTCCACTACATCATGGTCGGCGGTTCGGTGATGGCCTACCTGGGCGGCATCCATTTCTGGTGGCCCAAGGTTACCGGACGCATGTATTCCGAGACCTGGGGCCGGGTGGCCGCGCTGGTGATCTTCGCCGGCTTCAACCTGACCTTTTTTCCGCAATACCTGCTCGGCTACGCCGGCATGCCGCGCCGCTACCACAGCTATCCCGAAGAGTTCCAGCTGCTGCACGTGCTGTCCTCGGCGGGGGCGGTAACGCTGGCGGCCGGCTACCTGCTCCCGCTCGGTTACCTGGCCTGGTCGCTGCGCTATGGCCGCCCAGCGCCCCCGAACCCCTGGCAGGCCACCGGACTGGAATGGCAGACGTCGTCGCCGCCGCCGGTGCACAACTTCGCCCAGCCGCCGGTGGTGGCGCTCGCTCCCTATGCATACACCCCATGAGCACGGTGCAGACCAGCCAGGCGCCGCCGGCGCCGCAGTTTTCCAGCCGCGAACAGCAGGCATTTGCGGGCACCTTCGGCATGTGGGTGTTCATTGCCAGCGAACTGCTGTTGTTCGGCCCCTTGCTGTTCGCCTACCTGTACCTGCGCGTGCATTTCCCGCAAGCCTGCGCCGCCGCCAGCCGCCATACCGACTTCGCGCTCGGCACCGTGAACACCGGCGTGCTGCTCACCAGCAGCCTGCTGATGGCGCGGGCGGGCCAGTGCGCCAGCGCCGGACGGCGCCGCCTAGCGGCCGTGCTGCTGGCGGCGACTGCCGCACTGGGACTGGCCTTCCTTGCGGTAAAGGGCTGGGAATACCATGCCGAATATGGCGAACACCTGTTTCCGGGCGCGGGGTTCCATCCCGAACGCGCCGGCGTCGCGCAGCAGCTGCCGGGCATGGAACTATTCTTCGTCCTGTACTTCGCCATGACCGGGCTGCATGCACTGCACCTGGCGGTCGGCATCCTGGCCTGCCTGTGGCTGGCGCTCGGCCTGCGCCAGCCGCCGCGCGCCGGCCCGGACGACACGGTGGCCGAGCTGGCCGGGCTGTACTGGCATTTTATCGATGTGATCTGGATCTTTCTCTATCCGCTGCTGTACCTGGTCGGGCGCGCGGGAGGCTAGCATGCAAGCCGGCGTCCGTTCCCTGGTCCTCACCTGGCTGGCCTTGCTGGCGCTGCTGGCGGTCAGCGCCGGCAGCGCGCTGTTGCCGCTGGGCTGGATCAATAGCGCCATCAACCTCGGCGTCGCAGTGGCCAAGGCGCTGCTGGTGGCGCTGGTCTTCATGCGGCTGCGCCAGGCCCATGCGCTGTTGCGGCTGGCGGCGCTGGCCGGGCTGGTCACGCTGACGCTGCTGTTCGGCCTGGCCGGGGCCGATTACGCCACGCGTACCGAGGCGCCCGCGCCTTGGCAGCAGCCTGCCACGGTGGCGCCGCGGCTGGGTGGGCGCTGACATCGGTCGCGCCATCAGCGGCCTGCATGCGCGCTGCCGTTCCAGTTCGCAATCAGCTCCCCGTACGCGCGCCCGACCGGGCGGATGTTGCGCTCAAGGTCGAACAACCCGCGCGGGTTGACGCGGCCGCGCTGTTCGCGCAGCTCGATGTCCCAGTCGACCTGGTCGGTCAGCGAATACCAGGTGAAGCCCACGGTCTGGACTCCGGCGCGCATCAAGCCCCGCAGCAGTGTCCATTGGCGCTGCAGCCAGGCGCTGGCCTCGTCCCCGGCGGGGCCCTGGTCGCGGTTGGTCTCGGTATGCATCAGCGGCAGGCGGTAGCGTTCCACGTACTCGCGCACGATCGCGGCGAAGCCGAGCAGCTCGTCCGCTGGCCGCATGCCGCCGTCGGCGTCGACGTGGTGCTCGTTCGAGCGGTAGTAGTCGCTGCCCAGGATGCAGTGGGCACGCACGGCGTGGTCCTCGAAGAAGCGGCAGTCGTCATCGCTCAAGCCGTTGTCCAGCACATAGGCGCGCAGTTCCGGCTCGAGCGGCAGGCCGTAGTTGAGGTCGAGCGAAAGAAAGCGCCGCAGGTTGCGCGCATCGGCGAGCGGTACCGCCTGGGGCACGCTGGCGTGGAAGTATTCGCTCGATTCGCTCTGAATGAACAGGGCATCGGGGCGCACGGCCAGGATCGCGTGCATGGCCAGCACGTTGGCCTTGACCAGCAGCGAGAGCGCGGTGACAAAGGCGCGGTCGCTGGCCTGCTGCTCGTTCCACAGCCCGTAGAGGGCCGAGAAGCGGGCGCAGACATACATTTCGTTGACCGGGGTGTACAGGCAGATCCAGGGATAGCGCCGCGCGAAGTCGCCCGCATAGCGCGCGAACAGCGCCGGAAAGTCCGGATTCTGGAAATTGCCGACCCAGTCCGGCACACCGAAATGGCACAGGTCGGCGATCGGCGCGATACCCAGGCGCCGCAGTTCGCCGAAGGCCTGGTCGGCAAAGTCCCAGTCGTAGCGTCCTGGCCCCAGCCAACAGCGGTGCGGCGGCAGGCCATAGCGCAGCGTGCGGATGCCGAGCCGCGACGCCAGGGCGAAATCGGTGCGCCAGTGCCGGTAGTGGCCGCATTCTTCCATCTGGTCGCGGCGGATCCGGCCATGCCCGATGGTCGGGGCGCTGTTCTCGACGCCGGAGGCGAACATGAACGGAATCATCGCGCTCGACCCAAGGGCGGCTGGGCGGTGACGACACCGGGCGGGATGCCGGCCACGCTGTCCAGCCCGGCCAGCATCATGCAGTCATGCAGTTCCTGCTCGAACAGGTCGAGCGCGCACAGCACGCCGTCGTAACCTTTGGCCGCCAGGCCGTACAGGCAGGCGCGCCCGCTCAGGCAGGCATGGGCGCCAAGGCCGATCGCCTTGACGATGTCGCCGCCGGTACGGATACCGCCGTCGAACAGGACCTCCGTGCGCCCGCCCACCGCGTGGGCGATGGCTGGCAGCACCGAAATCGAGGATGGTGCACTGTCGAGCTGGCGTCCACCGTGGTTGGAAACGATGATGGCGTCGGCCCCGAGGTCGAGCGCGCTGCGGGCGTCGTCAGGGTGCATCACGCCCTTCAGAATCAGCTTGCGCGGCCACTGCTGGCGCACCCAGCGCACGGTGCCGGCGTCGAAGGCGGGATCGAACTGCTCCGAAATCCATTTCGACAGCGAACCGACCGACTTGCCGGCTGCGGTCTCGCGCTCGAGGTTGCCGAAGTTGTGACGTTTGCTTGCCATCATGCTGGCCAGCCAGCGCGGGTGGCCCAGCATGTCCAGCACGTTTTGGGGGGTGAGCTTCGGCGGTACCGCCAGCCCGTCCTTCTCGTCGGCCCAGCGCTTGCCCTGCACGTGCAGGTCGATGGTCAGCACCAGCGCCGAGCAGCCGGCCTCGTCGGCTCGGCGGATCAGGCTGCTGTTCACTTTGCTGTCCTTCATCAGATAGAGCTGGAACCAGAACGGCCGGCCGGTGGCCTCGGCCACGTCCTCGATCGAGCTGATCGAGCAGGTCGACAGGCAGTAGGGAACGCCGAACGCGGCCGCCGCGCGCGCGGCCTCGCACTCCCCGTTGGGCCAGGCCAGGCCCGCCAGCCCCGTCGGGCCGATGGCCAGCGGGATGCGCGCCGGGTCGCCGACCATGGTGGTCGCGGTGTCGCGGCGGGCCACATTGCGCAGGCTGTGCTGGCGCAGCGCCAGCGCCCGCATGTCGTCCAGGTTGCGCTGCACGGTCAATTGCTGCTCGCTGCCGCCGTGGATGTAGTCGAACAGCACCGCGGGCAGGCGCTTGCGCGCCAGCGCTTCCAGGTCGAAGATGCTGGCGATCTTGGTCATCGTGTGCTCCCGTTCATCTTAGAGTTCGCCGCGCGCGGCCAAGGCTTGGATGCGCGCGCCGATGCGGCAGGCCAGCGCCTGGATCGTCAGCGAGGGGTTGACCCCGCCGCAGGTCGGGAACAGCGAGCCGTCGCAGATCCACAGGTTGCGCACGTCCCAGCTGCGCCCGTCCGCATCGACCACGCTGGCGTCCGGCGCGCTGCCCATGCGGCAGGTGCCCAGGATGTGACTGGTGTCTTCGCTGGTCCATAGATCGCGCCCGCCCGCCGCTTCCAGCATCCGGCCCATGAAATGGCGCGCGTGTTCCTGCATGCGGCGGTCGTTATTGGAATACGAGAACTCGACGTGGGCGACCGGCAGGCCGTCGCGGTCGCGCTGGTCGGCGAGGGTGACGCGATTGCAGGGGCGAGGCTCGGTTTCGGCCACGGCCACCAGACCGCTCATGTGGTTGTAGTCGAGCATGGCTTCCCGTAGCGCCATGCCCCACAGCCCGCGCGTCGTGGTCACCAGCTGGGCCCAGGCACGCGGCAGCGGTCCCTGGCTCATGAAGGCGTAGCCGCCGGCGAAATCCTTGCCCTCGTCGACGTAGTTCCAGTGCTCACAGACGGCCATGTTGGGCGGCCCCTTGTTCCAGCGAATTTCCTCGTCGAAGCGCGCCCAGACGCCGGGTCCGGCATGGGTGGTCAGGTGGGTGCCGACCAGGCCGGAGCGGTTGGCCAGACCCTGCGGGAAGCGCGCGCAGGCCGAGTTCAGCAGCAGGCGCGGGGTCTCGATCGCGTAGCCGGCCACCACCACGTGGCGCGCGCGCTGGAAGCGCCAGGCGCCGGCGCGCCGGTAGTGAACACCGCACGCCAGGCCATGTTCGTCCAGGTCGATGCGCCCGGCCATGGCCAGGTCGCGCACCTCGG
This sequence comes from uncultured Oxalobacteraceae bacterium, assembly GCA_946480015.1. Next base: position 17,162 of record CAMLIL010000002.1, read on the forward strand.
CGCCGGCGCGCAGGGCGCGCGGTATCCACACCACCAGCGCGCTCTGCTTGGCGTTGGTTGAGCAGCCAAAATTGCAGAAGCCGCGGTAGACGCAGGGCGGCGACTTGCCGCGCGGGGCCGATACCGTCGCCAGCGGAACGGCCGACCAGGCCACTCCCATACGTTCGGCGCCGCGCGCCAGCACCAGTCCGGCGGCATTCATCTCGTGCTCGCGATAGGGATAGCGGCGGTGCGCCGGTCCCCAGGGATAGCGCAGCGGCCCCGCGATCGCCAGCGCGCGCTCGGCCTCTTCATAGTATGGCGCCAGGTCGGCGTAGCCGATCGGCCAGTCGGCCCCGTAGCCGAGCAGGCTGCGCGCACGGAACCATTCCGGGCGAAAGCGCAGCGAGATCATGCTGAAGTGGACTGTCGAGCCGCCGACGCCCCAGCCGGAATTGTTGCCGCCCAGGGCGATCGGGTCGGCGCCGCCGGTCAGGCGTTCATCCAGCCAGTACAGCTGCTGCTGGGCTTCCTCGTCGGAGGCGAAGTCCTCGAGCGGGCGCCAGAACGGGCCGGCCTCGAGCACGACCACGGAAAAGCCCGCTTCGGCCAGCTTGCACGCCAGCGTGGCGCCGCCGGCGCCGGCGCCGACGATCGCGAAGTCGACGGGGGCGCCGTCGCGGTATTCACGCATCGGCACCCAGCCGCCGCGCCGGAACACGTCGGGCGCGCGGCCGCCGCCGGTGCGCGGCGTTCGCTTGTCTTGGCCGTTCATGGCACTTCGCGCGCCTCCCACCGGTCGCGCTGGTTCAAGCCCAGGCGCACGTAGCCGCGCGGGCTGGCCGGACCGCCGAAGCCGATCTCGTTCCAGGCCGTGGGATGGGCGTAGTAGATGCCGGCCGCGGTCTTGAGCAGCAGGTGCAGGAAGAAGCGCTGCGCGGGCACTGCCTGCCAGCGCGGCGATTGCGCCCGATCGTCGCGCAGCGCCTGCAACACGGCATCCTGGCAGGCCGCGTCCAGTTCGACAAAGCCTTGGCCGTGGCGGCAGCGCGCTTCGTCGTCCAGGGCCGCCAAGCCCAGGCGCCAGGCCTGGCGCAGCGGCGGCATATCCGGCTGGCGGTAGCCTTCGCCGCGATCCTCGTGCAGCATGGCATCAATCCACGGCGTAATCGGGATCGGATCGGCACGATCCGGCTGCGGCAGCAGGCGCCGGTTGACCACCTCCAGCAGTGCCCATTCGGCTTCATCGAGGAAGCGGCGCGGCGGGACTGCGTCCAGGCGCTGTGCCAGGATGCGCCGCGTGGTGTCGTCAAAGGACGGGCTGTCCCATTTGGCCAGCACGTCGTAGCCCCGGTAGCGCGCGCTCATGGCCTCTCCGGGCAGGCGCGGTCGCGCGCGCGCAGCGCCAGCGCGGCGCGCCCGGCCAAGGCCAGCGCGGAGAAGCTGGGCGGGGCCGGCAGGGGCGGACCGCTCAGCAGGTTCTGGCTCCAGTTGCGCCAGCCGCCCATCTGGCGCGCCACGCCGCGCGCATGCAGGGCGCTCCCGGCCACGCCAAGCCAGGCGCAGGCCGCCAGCCATGCGCGCGTGAGGCGGTGCGGCCGGGCCGGGGCGCGCACGGCGCCGGCGGCCAGCAACGCGGCGGCGGCCGGGGGAAGGGTGACCGGCAGCCACATCGCCGGATGATGGTAGGCGCCGCGAAAATGCAGCAGTGCGGCCTCCAGGCTGGTGCCGGCCAGGCCGACAGCGGCCAGCGCGCACAGGGCCTGGCCGCTGGGCAGACGCGCCAGCGTCGGGGCGCCGCCCCCGACCGCGCGCGCGGCCAGACCCAGCAGTCCGGCCAGCGACAGGGCAGCCGGCGCGCCCAGCGGCGCGGCGTAGAACAGGTTGGCCCAGGACAGGCCGCCGGGACGGCGCAGCACGTTACAGGCGTGAAAGCCGAGTCCTGCGGCGCCGGTCGCGCAGGCCGCCGCGAACGGCAGGAACGGCGCCGGGTCCAGCGGACGGCGCGCCGCGTGCGCGGCGCACGCCAGCGCCATTGCGGCGCTGGCCAAGGGGGCGAACATGCCAGGGTTGGCGAAGCCGCCCCGGTAGTGTTCGAGCGCGCTGTCGCCCAGCACCGAGGCGCACAGCAGGGCGGAGGAAAGGTACAGCTGGCGGGCGGCGCCGGCCTCCGCGGCGCCATCGAGACTGCGGCCCAGAACTGCCGCGGCTGCCGGAAGCGCGGGAAACCGGACGGCCCGCCGCGTGGCCAGTACCGCCGCCAGCGCCAGTCCCAGCGTCACCGCGCCGAGAGAGCGCAACTGCGGGAGCGCATCCGCGTGCGGCGCCGGGTTCACCGCTTGTCCCCGGGGAGGAGGTTGCTCAGTACCTGGCGCGCCACCCCGGCCAGCATCGAGCCCTCCTTTGGGTCGCCCTTGACGATGGTGCTCATGAAGTTTTTCGCCTGCTCCAGCGAAATGTGCGAGGGCAGGGGCGGCACCTCGGGATCGGTCTTGAACTCGAGCACGACCGGCCGGTCGGCGGCCAGTGCCGCGCGCCAGGCCTGGCTGACACCGTCCGGGTTGTCGCAATAGATGCCCTTCAGGCCGATCAGGTCGGCGAAGCGGTGGTAAGGCACGTCCGGGATCTGCTGGGTGGCATCGAACTTCGGGTCGCCCTCCATCACGCGCTGTTCCCAGGTCACCTGGTTCAGGTCGCCGTTGTTGAAGACGCAGACGATCCAGCGCGGATCCTCCCAGCGCTGCCAGTATTTCGACACCGTGATCAACTCGGCCATATTATTCATCTGCATGGCGCCGTCGCCGACCAGAGCGATCACCGGGCGGCCCGGATGGGCGAACTTGGCGGCGATCGCATACGGCACCGCCGCGCCCATCGAGGCCAGGCCGCCGGAGAGCGAATACATCTGGCCGCGCTGGACCCGCAGGTCGCGCGCATACCAGTTGGCGCAGGAGCCGGAGTCGCTGGTGACGATGGCATCGTGCGGCAGCAGCGGCGACAGCTCCCACGCCACCCGCTGGGGATTGACAGGGTGGGCCGGCTGCATCGCGCGATTCTCGAGCGTGCTCCACGAGGCGCGAACCTCGCTTTCGACGTGCGTACGCCAGGCGGTGTCGGTCTTTTCCTGCAGCAGTGGCAGCAGCAGGCGCAAGGTCTCGGCGCAGTCGCCGTGCAGGTTCACTTCGGCCGGGTAGCGGATGCTCAGCATCGACGGGTCGATGTCGATCTGCACCGCGCGCGCCTTGCCCTCCTTGGGCAGGAATTCGGTGTAGGGAAAGCCGGTGCCGATCATCAGCAGCGTATCGCAGTGGCTCATCAGGTCCCAACTGGCCTGGGTGCCGAGGATGCCGATCGCGCCGGTAACCCAGGGCAAGTGGTCGGGCAGGGCCGCCTTGCCCAGCAGGGCTTTGGCGGCGCCGGCCTGCAGGCGGTCCGCCACGGCGATCACTTCGTCGGTTGCCTGCAGCGCGCCGGCGCCGACCAGGAGCGCCACCTTGCTGCCGGCGTTGAGCAGCTCGGCGGCGCGGCGCAGGTCAGCTTCGTGGGGTACCACGTGCGGCTTGGTGTAGCCGATCCCGGACAGTACCGAGCCATGCCGGTGGGGCGGGTCTTCGTAGGGAAGTTCCTGCAGGTCGCCCGGAAGGATCAGCACGCTGACGCCGTTGCGCCCCAGGGCGACCCGCATTGCACGGTCAAGCAGATGCCGCACCTGGGACGCGGTCGCGGCCTCATGCACGTAGTCCGCCACGTCCTGGAACATGCGCTCCAGGTTCAGTTCCTGCGTATAGTGAGCCCCGCGGGCGGTGCGCGGGGCCTGGCCGGTGATGGCCAGGACGGGCACGTGGTCGGCCTTGGCGTCGTACAGCCCGGTCAGCAGGTGGGCCGCGCCCGGGCCGCCGGTGGACAGGCAGACCCCGAGGCTGCCGGCGAACTTGGCATGGGCCGAGGCCATGAAGGCGGCCATTTCTTCGTGGCGCACCTGAATGAACTCGATCTTGCGCGGGGAACGCTGGAGCGCCCCCAGCACTCCATTGATGCCGTCGCCCGGGTAGCCGAAGATCGTGCGTACGCCCCAGTCATAGAGTCGCTCGACAAAGAAGTCACCGACGGTTATGCCCATGTTCGTCTTCTCCGCTCTCAAATGTTGCCATCAGTGGTGGCGCAGCCGTCGCAGCCCGACTGCCGCGCCCAGCGCGCCGGCGCCGGCCAGCAGCCAGCCGCGGTGGGCCGAAGCCCAGAACTGCAGGCTGGTGGCGCGCGCATGGCGGTCGAAACTGCCGTGGGCGGCATAGGTACCGATCGGCTTGGGGGGGGCGCGCCAGGGTGGTCTTGCACCAGTTAAATTGCGGCGTATTCACCCCTGGCATGTCGACCAGGGCCAGGTGGATGGCGCTGCCCTCGTGTTCAAGTTCGGTGCGTAGCGATTGCGTGAATCCCTTGATCGCGTGCTTGGCGCCGCAATAGGGCGACTGCAAGGGGATGGAGCGGTAGGCGAGAGCGGAGCTGACCTGCACGATAGTGCCGCGGTTGCGCGGGCGCATGCGCTTGAGCGCGGCCATCGTGCCCCATACGAAGCCGTGGTAAGTGACGTCGGTGACGCGGCGGTAATCCTCGGGCGCGATCGCGCTGAACGGGGCAAACACGGTCGCCATGGCATTGTTGACCCAGATGTCGATCGGACCGAGCTCGCGTTCGGTGCGTTCGGCCGCCGCTTCGACCTGGGCGAAATCGGCCGTATCGGCCGGGATGGCGATCGCGGTTGCGCCAAAGGCTTCGGCTTCGGCCCGTGCCACTTCCAGTCGCTCGGGCTCGCGCGCGACGAGGGCGATGCGGGCTCCGTGGCGCGCAAATTGCCGCACTGTGGCGCGTCCGATTCCCGCACTCGCCCCGGTAATGACGACAACTTCCCGACCGTGCCCAGGCATGTTTTCCTCCGTCGTGATGGTTCAAAGTCTAGCACGCATGCCGGGCAGGCGCGGCACGATATACTTGTGAAAGTGTTCCTGGTAACGGGCAGATAGGCGTGCCCGTGGACGGAGTGCTCGATCCCGACATGTTGGGACTCGCACTTGCTGCGCCCCTCGCTGGCAGCGTGCAGGAATGACGGTCGGGCGCCCAGTCGCTGCAATGGCTAAGGCGAGGCAGTGACGGCTTATCGTGGGAAGATCGAGAGTCGCTCTCAACTGATGCGACAAACACAAGATGGGCCCTGAAGACGCGATACCGCAGGGCGCCTGCAGCACGCAACCGAATGCTGGCGGGTGTGACAAAAGCGCGGACGGTCGGCGTTGGTGCCGGCCATCCGCGCGAAAAGGAGCCACTTAACGCCTAAACACGTTCAGTCAAATCGCTGAATGCCCGGCCATAGTAGCTGCGCTTAGTTAGCCTACAATTAGCGTCCAGCAGTGAACTGATCAAACCGGGATTGCGGGACACTGGCCGGCGACTGGCGCAATGAAGCACACCGCGAGTGCGAGTGAAAACGGCGCGTACGTGCACTGGTCGTTCAGCAGCGCCGCGCGGTCTGCATGTGCAAAGCGGCAGTGATGCGCTCAAGGCCGGGTACGACCACCCGGATTCGCCGCTGCCGTCTAGAGGTTGCCCAGCGGTTGTCCGGCGAGCGAATCGTCGGCATCGAGCTCGACGATCAACAAATGCAGGTCGGATTCGAGTCGCGCCAGCGTTGCCGCGGGCAGTTTTGCAAGTGCCGTCGGCAGTACGCCGGTAAACGGCGCCGGGGCGCACCGCAAGATGTCCGCGCCGGCACCCAGCAGCCGCAACGCGGTGCCCCGCCGATCCGCGCTGTCGCGTTTTGCTGCGATCAGGCCGCGCTCGCTCATGCTGCGCACCAGGTTACTGCAGGTCGACTGGTGAATGTCGAGCGCGCGCGCCAGCTCGCTTACGCCAATGCCCGGCCGCTGTCCGATGACCGACAGGGCCCACAACTGCGCTCCGCCGATGCCAGCGATCCGCTCGACGTCACGAAAGTGCGATTTCACTGCGTTAAAGACGATGCGGAATTGGCGCAACACCATCGCCGCAGCCTGGGTCGTATCGGTGGGGGGGAGAGGGGGTAATGGAGACGCCATGCGCCATGATAGCGCAAAGAAGGTACCGCGGCGATTGAAGGGGGCACGGCGTCGATCGCATCTGCGGCGCGGAGCGATTGCCGCGATGCGCAGCAGCGATGTGACTACCCGTTGCCTAACAGCATGCGGTCGCGCCCGGACCTTCCCAAGAATACACATTTGCACAAATATAGATTCCATAATAGAACTAATGGTGTATCATGGGTCTTGACAGCGCAGAGGCCAGCACCGCGAGAAAATCGTCCCTGGCGCCACGCTGTTGCTGCCGGCCAATTCCCCGAAGCCCGGCCGTGCCTATAAAGACGAAGCGCATGTCGGCCAGCCCGCCATCGCACCCTGCGGCCCAGTTTGCCATTTGCGAGACATTGCAGTGGGCAAGGCTGTGCCGCCACAACCGTCGTCCCGACCCGGGCGAACAATGGAACTCGATGAGCGCTGAAAAATATCCGCTCGGACCTGCAGTGAAGAAGGCGCTGACGGATTGGCGCATCTGGTGGGCCCGCATGGTCGTGGTGCTGGCTGCGGGGGCGGCAGGTCTCACGGTGGTCGGCTTCACCTGGCTGGGCGAACACGCTTCCGGCTGGTTCAGCAGCTTGCACGCCCGCTACTGGTGGAGCCCCCTGCTGTGGTGTCCGGTCAGTGCGGCGGCGATCGTCTGGCTGACTCGGCGCTATGCCGCCGGCGCCGCCGGCTCCGGCATTCCCCAGGTGATGGCCGCTCTTGACAGCGGCACCCCCGCCGAACACTGCGGCCTGTTCGTCTCCATGCGGCTGTCGCTGGCCAAGCTGCTGCTGACTTCCTGGGGCCTGTTGGCGGGCTTGTCGCTGGGCCGCGAAGGGCCGTCGGTGCAGATCGCTGCGGGCGTCATGCTGCAGGCGCGCCGCTTCATGCCGGCGCGCGCCTCGCTTAACGCGCATGGCCTGCTGGTCGCAGGCGGGGCGGCCGGCATTGCGGCGGCCTTCAACGCACCGCTTGCCGGCGTCATGTTCGCTGTCGAGGAACTGGCGCGTGCGCCAGAGCAGCGCTCATCCGGACTGATCGTCGGCGCAATCGTGCTGGCGGGCGTCATATCGATCTCGGTGCACGGAAACGGTACGTATTTCGGCATCATTCACGCCGCTCATCTTGGCTGGTCCCTGCTGTTGCCGGGAACGCTCACCGCCGTGCTGGGAGGCTTGTCCGGCGGATTATTTTCGCGGCTGCTGATCGCGTCCCTCGGCGGGCATTCGCCTGACGCGGCGAGCCGACTGCGCGCCCGCCGCCCGGTCCTGTTTGCCTCCCTGTGCGGCCTCGGGGTGGCGGTGATCGGCATTGTCACGGGCGGCGCCGCGTTTGGCAGCGGCTACGGCAGCACGCGGGCGATGGTCGAGGGCACGGCAGCCATGCCGATCGCCCACGCGCTGTTCAAGCTGGTCGCGACCTGGTTGACCACCTGGGCGGGCGTGCCGGCCGGCATTTTCGCTCCATCGCTGGCCATCGGCGCGGGGATCGGCAACGATGTCGCGCTACTGCTGTACCATGTGCAGATGCCGGACCTGATCGCCCTCGGCATGGTTGGCTTCCTGGCCGCCGCGACCCAAGCGCCGCTGACCGCATTCATCATCGTCATGGAGATGGTCACTGGGCATGAGATGGTGCTCTCGCTGATGGCCTGCGCCCTGGTCGCATGTGCCGTTGCGCGCATAGTCAGCCCGCCGCTCTATCCCACCCTCGCGCGCATGCAGCTATTGCGTATTGCAGGGCATGCATCCGTAAGTGAACGCGCTCACTAACCGGGGTCATGGAACGGACGCCCCCTTGCAGAAACGGCATCTCCGTGCGGAGTGGATGAACATGCATCCATGCGAACAGCGGTGGCTGCGGCGAACTTAAGGACGGCCGGCGTTGGCGCCTCATTGTTGCAGTGAATGGCTTAGCGTTGAATGCGCGCGTAGAGGTTGAGTGCATTGGCGCTTCGAAGGCCAATCAGAACCGAGGCGTTCGTGCGGCATGCCCATGTGATCTTGCCCCCGTATAACCGGACCCAGCCTATCGCTAAATTTGCGCCGTTTTCTTGAGCGCGACGCTAGCTCCATCCTGAACATGCGAAGCAAGCACGAACGCGGAGGGAAGGTTCGCGGGACTGCTGGCGCACTTTGTCCGCCCCGCACCGAGCGCTACCCGCCTATCGACGTGAAATAGGTGCCTGCTATAATCGCGCTTATTCCGTTTGGTAGCGCTTCCAAATTGCGGACGAGGCAGCGCCGGCAGGCGCGGATCATCCGCGCGCCGGTCGCGCCCGGCATAACGCAGCCGGCGGGCATTCGACGCCTGGCGTCTCAACCTGAACGACCCACTTTCAAGGAAATCGTGGCCACTATCAAAGATGTCGCCCGGCTCGCGGGCGTTGGGCTGGGGACCGCATCGCGTGCAATGAGCGGGAAGGGCTCGGTGTCGCCCGACAAGCTCGAACGCGTGAAGCAAGCGGTCGAAGAACTAGGTTTTCGACCGTCGCATACGGCGCGGTCTTTGATGTCCGGGTCGACAAGGATGATTGGCGTTTATATCCCGGGGTTGGAAGGCACATTCTTCACCCCCATCCTGGCGGCGATCGATCAAGTGTTGAGGGAGGTCGGTCTGAACATGGTGGTCGCCTTCGGTTCGGGGGCGGGCGATGCGCGGCGCCAGGCGGTCGACGGTATCGACCTCTTGATGGAACGCGGCTGCGACGGTGTCATCGTCATGAGCAATGCATTATCGGACGCGGATATTCCCATGCTTGGGGGCCGGCAAGCCCACGTGGTGGTGATGAATCAGCATTTGCTCAGCATTCCGGATCAATGCTTCACGATCGACCATCGGCAGGGCGGCATCCTCGCCGCGCGGGCCTTGCTGGAACACGGTCATCGCCAAATTGCCGTCGTCGCCGGCCCTTCGGCGGCGCAGGACAATGTTGAGCGTATCGATGGTTTTCTCGGCGAACTGGCGGCCAATGGGGTCGATACGTCGATGATCTGGATAGGGGAAGGCGATTTCTCCCCTAAAAGCGGATGGGAGGCCGCCAGCACGCTGCTGGCGTCCGGCTACCAGTTCGGCGCGCTGTTTTGCGCCAACGACGAAATGGCGATCGGCGCATTGTCCTGTTTTCAGAAGGCTGGCCTGCAGGCGCCGCGCGATGTCTCGGTGGTCGGTTACGACGACACGCCGAGCGGCGAATTTTCAGCGCCGCGCCTGACAACGGTGCATATTCCGTGGCGCGACATGGTCCTCAGTGGCGTCAACGCCTTGCTCAACCACTGTTATGACATGCGGCGGCCGGTCGAGCGCGACTTTTCAATCGGCATGACTTATCGCGATTCGCTGGCGCCAGTGCCTGCCGTGCGGCGCAAGACCCGGCCGGCCATCGACCCAAAAAACGACGCATCGCAATAAAATCGTTTGACACTTTACAGACGCGCTGGATATACTTTCGACAAATCTGGAAGCGCTTCCACGCAAATCTGGAAGCGCTTCCAGATAGTGCCGGTGAGTGCATCTGCCAAATTTTTCGTATAAAAACATCAGGGAGACCAGAAATGCCAAGTAAACGGGATCGTGCGTCCATGCGCCCGGCAGCGCGTCACGCAGCCAATCAGTCCGCAGCACCCGCAAGCTTCCGTTTGCGCCCGATCGCGGCCGTATGCATCGGCTTGATCGGTGGCGCCTTGGCGCAGGCGCCGGTCCAGGCGCAACAGGCCGACAGCGCGAATGCGCCGGCGCAGGATGGCGCCGCGGTGCCGGTCATCGTCGTTAGCGGTATCCGTGCCGGTATCGAAGGCTCGATCAGCAAGAAGAAGAATGCCGATTCGATCGTCGAAGCGATCACTTCCGAAGATATCGGCAAGCTGCCCGACGTCAGTATCGCCGAGGCCATGTCGCGCATGCCTGGTCTTGCTGCACAACAGGTCAACGGGCGCGCGAAGGTGATCGCCATCCGCGGCCTGGCCCCCGATTTCGCCGGCACCGTGCTCAATGGCCGCGAGCAGGCGTCGACCAGCACAAATCGCGGCGTCGAATTCGACCAGTATCCCAGCGAGTTGATCTCCGCGGTCGTCGTCTACAAGACGCCGGACGCCTCCTTGCTCGGGCAGGGCTTGTCGGGCACGGTCGACCTCGATACGGTGCGTCCGCTCGCCTTCCGCGAACGCAATATCGCGGTGAACGTGCGCGGCGAATACAATAGCCTGGGCGACCAAAATCACGGCTACGGTGGAACGTCCGCCAACGGCAAGCGCCTGAGCGTCGCCTATATCGACCAGTTCGCGAACCGCACCATCGGCCTTGCCCTCGGGTTTGCGCATCTCGACGCGCCGGGGCAGCAGCACGGCTACCAGGCCTGGGGCTGGCAGACGGATGAAAACTGTATCGCGCACCAGAGCGATTGGGGCTGCCGTCCCGTTGCCGGCACCAGCCCCGGCAGCGCGTCGTATCTGTCCGGCTTCCAGGCGGAAGCGATTTCACGCGTCGACAAGCGGGATGGCCTCATGGCCACGCTCGAATACAAGCCGAACCGTGATCTGCACAGCACGCTGGACCTGTATTACTCGAAATTCAAGAACGTCGAGGTGATGCGTGGCATGATGGGAAGCATCGGCGATGGCTGGGGCGTCCCGAGCAGTACCTTCAGCAATATCGGCACCACCAGTGTCGGCGACGGCAAATCGATCGTCACTTCGGCGACGGCCAACTTCGTCGTCAACGGGATCGTTCGCAATGACTACAACACGCGCGACGATGACTTGAAATCGGCCGGGTGGAACATCGACCGGAAGATCGGTGCGTGGCACGCGATCGCCGATCTGGGCTACTCGAGCGCCCGTCGCGCCGAGACCATCTACGAAACCTACGCCGGTTCGCTCACGTCGCCGACGTTCGACCTCGTCACGCCCACGGGTCCAGGATTCCCGAACTTCACCTTCCAGAACTCGCTGTCCGACCCCGCAACCATCCTGCTCAGCGATCCGGCCAACTGGGGCGGCACGGCCACCCCACAATTGGGGAGCAAGAAATACAATACGCAGAACGACACCATTCGCTCAATGAAGGTACATGGGACGCGGGACCTCGATTGGGGAGTGTTCAACCATATCGATGTCGGCGTCAATGTCTCCAAACGCGACAAGACCCGCGACTTCCACACCGATTTCGCGCGGGTGGGGGCGGACGGCGTATTGGCGCGCCAGCTGCCGTCGTCCTTCGTGATGACGCCGACCTCGCTCGGATTTGTAGGCATTCCCTCGGTGCTGAGCTATGACGTCAACGCGGTGACGGCCAATTTCTACACCATGAAACTGAACGAGAGCCTGGGTCCGGGCGGCGACCTGGGTAAGACGTTCGGCGTCCATGAAAAGGTCACTACCGCCTTTGCCAAGCTGGACATCGACACCACGGTCGCCCAGATTCCACTGACCGGCAATGTCGGCGTGCAAGCGATACGCACCGTGCAGCATTCGACCGCATTTGCATTCGACGGCCCCGGATACGTCATCGGCACCATCGATCCGGGTACCAGCTACACCGACTACTTGCCGAGCCTGAACCTGGGCGCGGACATCGGCGGCGATCGCAAGCTGCGCCTGGGCCTGGCAAAAACCATGGCGCGGCCGCGGATCGACGACATGAATGCGTCCGCAGGAGTGGGAGTCGACCCCATTACGCGCCAGTGGGGTGGTGGCGGCGGCAATCCGAAATTGCAACCATGGCGCGCCAAATCGGCTGACCTGTCGCTCGAGCAGTATTTTGGAAAGCGCAGCTATGTGGCCGGCGCCTTGTTCTACAAGAAGCTCGACAGCTACATCTACAATTCCTCCATTCAGTACGACTTCAGCGGCTACATCAATCCGACGCCGGCGATCGTGCCAATCTCGAACATCGGCACCTACGGGACCCAGACGAACGGCAGCGGCGGCCGGGTGCGCGGCGCCGAGCTGAGCGCGACGCTCGACGGTGATTTGCTGCATCCCTTGTTGGCCGGCTTTGGCGCGATCTTTTCGGCCTCTTATACCGACAGCTCCATCAAGGTGAGCGGTCCGGATTCGACGGAGTCCTGGCAAACCCTGCCGGGCCTGTCGAAACGGGTCGCGGGTCTGACCTTGTTCTACGAGCGTGGCGGCTACTCGTTCCGTATCAATGATCGCTATCGTTCCGATTATCGGGGGGAAGTCGCCTATCTGTTCGGTTCCACGACCATGTTCCGGACACTGGCGTCGAACAAGATCGATCTGCAGGCGAGCTATGAAGTGCAGGGCGGTGCCGCCAAGGGCCTGCAGCTCCTGTTCCAGGTGGGGAATGTCGCCAATGCGCCGGATCGCACTATCCAGGACGGCAGCGGCTATGGCGGCATTGCCCAGCCGAAGGACTACAATATCTACGGTCGGCAATTTCTCCTTGGTATGAGCTACAAGTTCCATTGATAAGCGACTTACCGCCCCCCGTCTGTCCGCAAACGCAGGGTCTCGCGGACAGACGGGCAACCTGCTGAAGAGGAATGCACTATGTCACTGAATCATTTGCGGCGCATCGTCATTGTCGGCGGCGGATCGGCGGGGTGGATGGCCGCAGCCGCGCTGTCGAAGCTTTTGTTGCGTGACAACGGACGCGAACACTGGACCATCGCGCTGATCGAGTCGGAAGAGATCGGCACCATCGGGGTCGGCGAGGGCACGATCCCCGCGATCAAGGCCTTTAATACGGCCCTGGGGATCAGTGAAGACGAGTTTCTGCGCGAGACGAAGGGCACGTTCAAGCTCGGTATCGAGTTCGCCGATTGGAGCGCGCTGGGAAGCAAGTATTTCCACGGTTTCGGCGATGTCGGGCAAGCGCTCGACGGTATCACCTTCCATCATTACTGGCTGCGCTTGCGCAAGGCCGGGCTGGCACATGACTACGGCGATTATTCGATCAACTCGGTGGCGCCGCTCGAAGGCCGTTTTATGCGGCCGCGGCCGGACATGGCCCGCTCGCCGCTCAGCGAAATCGGACATGCTTTTCATTTCGATGCTGGTTTGTACGGCGCCTTCTTGCGCAAGCGCGCCGAGCAGCAGGGCGTCGTCCGCACTGAGGGCCGCATCGAGGAGGTGTTGCGCAATCCCCAAAACGGCAATATTGCCAGTGTGCGCCTGACCGACGGGCGCGTGGTGGAAGGCGATTTCTTCATCGATTGTTCCGGCATGCGCGCGCTGCTGATCGAACAGACCTGCCAAGCCGGCTTCGAAGACTGGTCGCACTGGTTGCCCTGCGACCGGGCCATCGCCGTGCCGTCGGAGTCGACCGCACCGCTGTTGCCGTACACGCGATCGAGCGCGCGTTCGGCAGGATGGCAGTGGCGCATCCCCTTGCAGCACCGCATAGGCAACGGCCATGTGTATTCGAGCCAATTCATGCACGATGGCGAGGCAAGCGATGTACTGATGCGTAACCTCGACGGCAAGGCGCTGGCCGAGCCACGACTGATCCGCTTTGTCGCCGGCCGCAGGAAGCGCGCGTGGATCGGCAATTGCGTGGCGATCGGCCTGTCGAGCGGCTTTGTCGAGCCACTGGAATCGACCAGCATACACCTGGTCCAGTCGGCCATCACGCGCTTGATGAATCTGTTCCCCCACGCCGGCCTGGACGCTGCGGATATTGCCATGTACAACCGCCAGACCGAGTTCGAACTGGAGCGCATCCGCGACTTCATCGTGCTCCACTACAAGCTCACCACGCGCACCGACTCGCCATTCTGGAACTATTGCCGGCAAATGCCCATTCCGGATAGTTTGGCCGAAAAAATGGAAATGTTCGCCAGCAACGCCCGGGTCATTCTCGTTGACACGGAACTCTTTCGCGAGTCGAGCTGGGCGCAAGTCATGCTCGGCCAGGGATTGCTGCCAAAAGCGTATCACCCCCTTTGCGATGTCCGCCCGCAATCGCAAGTGCAGGAGTTCGCCGACGATATCCGCCAGGTCGTGCAGCGCTGCTCTGCCAGCATGCCGATGCACCAGGATTTCCTCGCCGCCTGTTGTCATGCCGAGAGTGCCGAGCGGGTAAGTGTGACGGCCTAGGCGGCGCCGGGCCGGTCTGCTCCGACACCGTGCGGGCGCTGCGGCGCGCGCCGGCACCCATTCACATTGTCTTGGCGCTGACGCATCCGCGCGATGGCAATTCTTTCACCATTGATCATGAAATCACGACTGTCCATTCTTGGTTCGACTTTGCTGCTCGCTTGCACCTGTAGCGGCATCGCATTCGCCGGTTCGTCCTCCGCCCAGCTTGCCGACTGGCCTCACGTGCAAAGTGCCATCCGCACCGACCCCTCGCTCGAGGCGCGGGTCGCGGCCATCGTCTCGGGCATGACGCTCGAACAGAAAATCGGCCAGATGACCCAGCCGGAAATCAAGACCGCGACGCCGGACGACGTGCGCCGCTATTACCTCGGCTCTGTTCTTAACGGCGGCGGCAGCTGGCCCGGCGGTAACAAGCACGCCACCGCCGCCCAATGGCTCGCCCTGGCCGACGCCTACTACGACGCCTCGATGGCCACCGACATGAAAGACAAGGTACCCGTCATCTGGGGCATCGACGCGATTCACGGCAACAGCAATGTGTACGGCGCCACCCAGTTCCCGCAGAACATCGGTCTCGGCGCGGCGCATGACAGCAAGCTGGTCGGCCGTATCGGCGAAGCGGTCGGCAAGGCGACCCGCGCCACCGGTATCGCCTGGGTATTCGCGCCGACCCTGGCCGTGGTGCGCGATGTCCGCTGGGGCCGCAGCTACGAAGGTTTTTCCGAAGACGGCGCGCTGGTAAACACGTATGCCAGGGCCTATGTGACTGGGCTGCAGGGCAAGTTCGGGACCGACGGCAATGTGGTTGCGACCGCCAAGCACTTCATGGGCGATGGCGGCACCGACGGCGGCAAGGATCAGGGCGTCAATAAGTCGAGCAAGGCGCAGATGATCAATATCCACGGCCAGGGCTACTACGGCGCGCTGGCCGCCGGAGCGCAGACGGTGATGGTCTCGTACAACAGCTGGGACGACGTGGGCGCCGGTGTCGACTACGGCAAGATGCACGGTTCCAAGGTTCTGCTCACCGACGTGCTGAAGACCAAGATGGGCTTCGACGGCTTTGTGGTCTCGGACTGGAACGGCATCGGCCAGGTGCCCGGATGCAGCAACGCCAGCTGCGCCCAGGCGATCAACGCCGGCATCGACATGGTGATGGTGCCCGACGACTGGAAAGCCTTCATCGCCAATACCATCGCCCAGGTCAAGAGCGGCGAGATTTCCCAATCGCGCATCGACGATGCGGTCAGCCGCATCGTGCGCGTCAAGCTGCGTGCCGGCCTGTTCGGCAAGAAACCTTCACACAACCGCTACGCCGGCAAGCAGGAAGCGCTGCAGGACCGGGCGCTGGCGCGTGAAGCCGTGCGCAAGTCGCTCGTGCTGCTCAAGAACGATGGCGGGGCATTGCCGCTGGCGCGCGGCAAGAAGATTCTGGTGGTCGGCAAGAGCGCCGACAGCTTACCCAACCAGAGCGGCGGCTGGAGCCTCACCTGGCAGGGTACCGACAACAAGAACAGCGACTTCCCGCACGGCGATACGATCCTCGCCGGCCTCGCCGAGGCTGCCGAAGTAAAGTACAGCGCCGACGCTGCCGGCGTCGACGTGTCGCGCTTCGATGCGGTCATTGCCGTCATTGGTGAGACGCCGTATGCGGAGGGCGCCGGCGACATCGGCGCCAGCGGCACCCTGCGCCACAGCAGCCGCTATCCGGAAGACCTGGCGGTGCTGAAAGCGGTGGCCGGCAAGGGCAAGCCGGTGATCACCGTGTTCGTCGCCGGCCGTCCGCTCTACGTCAACGACCTGATGAACCTGTCGGACGGTTTTGTCATGGCCTGGCTGCCCGGTACCGAAGGCAAGGGCGTCGCCGATGTGCTGCTGCGCGGCGCCAAGGGCAAGGTCGCCCACGATTTCACGGGCACCTTGTCTTTCTCTTGGCCGAAATCGGCTTGCCTGGCCAGCGTCGACGCCGGCAAAGGCTATGCGGCGCTGTTTGCGCGCGGCTATGGATTGAAATACGCCAGCAAGAAAGCAGTGGGCCAGCTTGAGGCCGCCGATATTTCCGCGTCCTGCGGCGCCACCACCGCCTATCCGATCTTTACCCAGGCCGATCATGCGACCTGGCCCTTGTACCTGGCCGCCGGCGCCGAACGCATGGCCCTCGGGTCCGACCTGAACAAGGCCGTGTCGCTGCCGACGATCAAGGCGGAAACCGTGCAGGTCAACACGCAGCAGGACGCCAAGCTGGTGACCTGGTCGGGGGCAGGGCGCATCGAAGCGAAGGCCTCTTACGCGATGGCGCTGCCCGCGTTCGCGGCCAAGGACGGCGCGCTGGTGTTCGACATGGCAGTCAAGACCGCGCCAGGCGGCAAGGTCACGATGACGATTACCTGCGGCGAGAAATGCGCGGGCGAGATCGATGTGACGGCGCTCTTCAAGCGTCTGGCAAGCGTGCCGAAAGCGACCGTCAAGATCCCGCTGGCCTGTTTCGTTGCCAAAGGGGCGGCCGATTTGAGCAAGGTGGAGTCGCCGTTCAGCGTGTCGACCGACAGCACTTTCGGCGCCGCATTCACCAATATCCAGATCGTCGGCGGAGCCGCCAGCGACAAGGACGCGTTGCGCTGCGACCAAACACAATAACCAGCAGCCTGGATGCCAGGCGCAATCACTGACAAGGAGTTCACCCATGGCTTTCGCTTCGAATACATCGGCTGCCGCGCCACCGCTTGCCGCCACCGGGACGGGGGCGAACCAAACGGTGCCGC
Organism: uncultured Oxalobacteraceae bacterium; assembly: GCA_946480015.1. Next base: position 34,055 of record CAMLIL010000002.1, read on the forward strand.
TGGTCATCGTGACCATCCTGTTCTTCATGTGGGGACTGCTGACTTCATTGAACGACGTGCTCATTCCCCACCTGAAGGCCGTCTACACGCTCAGCTATGTGCAAGCCATGCTGGTGCAATTCTGCTTCTTCGGCGCCTACTTCATCGTTTCGCTGCCGGCGGGCATGCTGATCCGCCGGATCGGCTACCAGAGCGGCTCGGTGACCGGCCTCGTCATTGCCGCCGCCGGCTGCGCCTTGTTCTATCCGGCGGCCACCAGCGGCTATGCGGTATTCCTGTTTGCCTTCTTCGTCCTTGCCGCCGGCATCACGACGCTGCAGGTGGCGGCCAATCCCTACGTCACCGTCCTCGGCGATCCGGCCACGGCGTCGAGCCGCCTGACCCTGACCCAGGCCTTCAATTCGCTCGGCACCACGGTGGCGCCGACCTTGGGCGGCGTGCTGATCCTGTCGGCCAGCGGCACCCTGGCCCCGGATCAGATCCATCTGCTGTCCGCGGCGGAGCAAGCCCTCTACCGCGCGAAGGAAGCGGCGACCGTGCAGGGTCCTTACCTGGCGCTGGCCGGCGCGCTGCTGTTTCTGGCGGTCCTGTTCGCCTTCGCCCGTCTACCCAAGATCGTCCACCATGACGGCGGCAAGGGCGAGACCGGCTTGCGCGCGCTGCTGGCGCACCGCCATCTGGTGCTCGGCACCATCGGGATTTTTCTCTATGTCGGCGCTGAGGTGAGCATCGGCAGCTTCCTGATCAATTTCCTCGGCGAGAGCAGGGTCGCCGCGCTGACCCCGGCGGCGGCAGCGCATTACGTCAGCTATTACTGGGGCGGCGCGATGATCGGCCGCTTCATCGGCTTTGCCGTGATGCGCCGCGTCAGCCCCGGCAAGACGCTCGCCTGCAACGCGGCCTGCGCCATCATCCTCATCCTGGTGGCCATTTTCGGCAAGGGCCAGCTCGCGATGTGGGCCATCCTCGCCGTCGGTCTCTTCAATTCGATCATGTTCCCGACGATCTTCAGCATGGCCCTGCATCGGCTGGGCAAGCTGACCGGCCACGCCTCTGGCGTGCTGTGCATGGCCATCGTCGGCGGGGCGCTGGTGCCCTTCGCGCAAGGCGCCCTGGCCGACAGCATCGGCGTGCAGCTATCGTTCTATGTTCCGGCGGCCTGCTATCTCTTCATCCTCTATTTCGGCTTTGCCCACGCTAACCTGTACAAAAAATGACAACGACGAAACGCACGACGCAGACGCTCCTCTCGCTATTGCTGGCAGCGAGCATGCTTGCGGCGCAGGCCGCCGAACCGCTGAACATCGACCAGCGCGTGACCCAGCTCATGAAGCGGATGACGCTGGAAGAGAAAGTCGGCCAGCTCACCCAATACTCGGGCGACGCCGACCCGACCGGTCCCGTGGCAGTCAAGGGCAGCCTGCGCGAGGGCATCAGCAGCGGCCAGATCGGTTCGATCTTCAGTGCCAAGGGCACCAAGAGCATACGCCAGTACCAGGACCTCGCGCTGAAGTCGCGCCTGAAGATTCCGCTGCTGTTCGGCCTGGACGTGATCCATGGCTACAAGACGACCTTTCCGCTGCCCCTTGCCGAGGCGGCCAGCTGGGACCTCGATGCCATTGAGCGCAGCGCCCGCGTTGCCGCCATCGAAGCGGCCGCTGCCGGTATTCACTGGACCTTCGCGCCGATGGTCGATATCGGGCGCGACCCGCGCTGGGGCCGCGTCATGGAAGGCGCCGGCGAAGATACCTATCTCGCCTCGCGCATCGCCACGGCCCGCGTGAAAGGCTTCCAGGGCCGGCAACTGGGCGACACCGATGCCGTCATGGCCTGCGTGAAGCATTTCGCTGCCTATGGGGCGGCCGTTGGCGGGCGCGACTACAACAGCGTGGACATGAGCGAACGCATGTTGTGGGAAACCTATCTGCCGCCCTTCAAGGCGGCGCTCGACGCCGGCGCGGCAACGATCATGACCTCGTTCAACGACCTGAATGGCATCCCGGCCTCGGCCAACCGCTATCTGCTGCGCGATACGCTCAAGGGCAAATGGCATTTCACCGGCTTCGTGGTGTCCGACTGGCGCTCGATCGAGGAGATGCGCGCCCACGGTTTCGTTGCCAACAACAAGGACGCGGCGCAAGCGGCGCTCAACGCCGGCAACGACATGGACATGGAAAGCGGCGTCTACCGGGAAAATCTGGCGCAGCTGGTGCGCGAGAAAAAAGTGGCGCTGGCCGATGTTGACGACGCGGTGCGCCGCGTGCTGCGCAAGAAATTCGAGCTGGGCCTGTTCGACGATCCCTACAAGTTCATCAACGCCGAGCGCGAGCGCGCCGTGCTCAATAAGCCGGAGCACCGGCTGGCGGCGCGCGAGGTCGCCGCGAAAAGCATCGTGCTGCTGAAAAACGAGCAGGCCGTGCTGCCGCTGTCCAAATCGATCCGCAAGCTGGCCCTGATCGGACCGATGATCAAGCTGGGCGTGGAAAACCATGGCTACTGGTCGGTCACTGTACCCGAAGTCGACTACGCAAAGCAGGCGGTGTCGGAATGGGACGGTATCGCCGCCAAGCTGGGCAAGGACGCCACCCTGCTGTACGCCAAGGGCAGCGACATCGAAGGCGAGGACCGCTCGGGCTTCGCCGAAGCCGTGCGCGTCGCCAGCGAAGCCGATGCGGTGGTGATCGGCGTCGGCGAGCGCTGGGACATGAGCGGCGAGGCACGCAGCCGCAGCAAGCTCGACTTGCCTGGCGTGCAGGAGGAGCTGATCAAGGCCATCATTGCGACCGGCAAGCCGGTGGTGGTGATGATCAATGCCGGCCGCCCGCTGGTGTTCGACTGGACGGCCGATCATGCGCCGGCGATCCTGTACAACTGGTGGCTGGGCAGCGAAGCGGGCAATGCGGTGGCCGATGTGCTGTTCGGCGACGTCAACCCTAGCGCCAAACTACCGATGACCTTTCCGCGCAGCGTGGGCCAGATTCCCATCTACTACAACCATTTCAATACCGGCCGCCCGGCGCCCAATCCGACGGCGACCGAATGGGTGTCCGCGTACACCGATCTGATCAACCTGCCCAAGTTCCCCTTCGGCTTTGGCCTGAGCTATACGAGCTTTCGCTATGCCGACCTGAAGCTGGATAGCCAGACCTTGCGCGGCGATGGCAAGATCAAGGTCAGCATGCAGCTGACCAATACCGGCAAGGTGGCGGGCGAGGAAGTGGTGCAGCTCTATCTGCGCGATCGCGTCGCCTCGGTGGTGCGCCCGGTTAAGGAGCTCAAGGGTTTCCGCAAGGTCGCGCTGGCGGCCGGCGAAACCAGGACGGTCGAATTTACGATCGACAAAGAAAGCCTGTCCTTCTTTAATGCGGCGCTGCAGTGGAACGCCGAGCCGGGCGACTTCGATCTGATGATCGGCGCCTCCTCGGCCGACATTCGGCTCCAATCCAAGTTTGTCTACGCGCGCTAGCCAACACACATCAAAACGCGACGTGTAGTGGCGCTTCCTCCCGCGAGCAACGCCTGTCGTGCTTGAAGCTGTTCAGCGGTTCGATGTGCGAGCCATCCGACAGCGTGGCGAAGCGCGCGATGCCCATATCGATGCCGACCGCCGCACCGTGCGCTAGTGGCAGTTCTACCTCCCGCTCGGTCTGGATGGATAAGCACCACCGGCCGGCGCCCCGGTTGCCATTGCTGGCCGACACCGTGGCCTGCTTCACCTCGCCCAGCACAGCGCGGCTGTTGCGGTAGCGCAGCCAGCCGAGCTTGGGTAGAAAAATGCGGCTGTTGGCCTGATCGAGCTTGATCTGCTTTGGGTCCGGGTAGCGGAAGCTGTCGCCTTGGCCCTTCTTCTTGAAGCGCGGGAAATCTGCCCGCCTGGCGAAGAAGTTGACGTAGGCGCGCTCCAAGTCCTTGAGTGTCTGTTGCAGCGGATGCGTCGGCGCATCCTTGAGCCACGGCGTCTGCGTGCCGTTGCGCCACCCGGTGAGCAGCTTGCATAGACCCGCGTAGCCGAGCTTGTTCTCGCCCAGCTCGTAGCGTTCCTTCTGCAACGCCAGCGCCTTGTTGAAGACGAAGCGGCACGACCCGGCGAAGCGGCGCATGGCGCGCTGCTGTTCTCCGGTTGGCATCAGTTCGTACTTGAAGGCTTGGCGTCTTTGCATCGCCTCAGCATACGGCGATCTTCGACGACCTGCGCAGCATCTTCACCAGCGTGTGCGCCGGCTTCGAGGCACAGATGGTGGAGTTCGAGGGCGAGGATGATCACGTTCACTTGCTCGAGATCATTCGTCTGTACATCGAGCAGCAGCAGACGCCACACTGACCGCCGAAAGGACGCCTGCGGCGTCCGCGCTATCCTTCCCCGGCCTGAAGGCCGAGGCTTGCCGCGCACCTGGTCAAGCGCGACACCTACCAGGACGGCCGAGCCTTCGTGGGCAAGGGCGTCATGCCGCAATTCGAGGCTTGGCCTACGCTGCAAGGCGTGCGCAACGGCGAAGATCCGGTACTCGCGGCCGCACTATTGGCCCTGGCCCGCCAGGGTAGCAAAAAGATCTAAATACAAGATGACCTGAATCGCAGTAGTAAAAGAGCCTCGGGTTGATCGAGGCTTTTTTCTGCGCCCGGCATGGGCACACTCCTTAACACCTCCAGGCAGTCTCGACGTGATCGGGCAGGGCATGCCGAGCGACGTCGAGGCTAGACTTCAATACACCAGGGTTTGAATCGCGTGCGCCGGAATGCTAGTTTTCGCTTGCACCCGGCCTACATACAGGGTGTAGACGATGTCCTTGTCGCCTTGATTCATCACCACGGTTGCCACGCGCCCGTCCGGGTTGCGGAACGAGGTTGTCAGCAAGCTGCTGCGGCTGGTGGTCGAACTCACGCGTTGCGCGCGGGGGCGAATGAATTTCGAGAAATGGCCGATGTAGGCGTAGCTCGGCGTGTAGATCAGCTCCCCGGTCCGGGTGTCGGCATGAATCGGTGCGAAGCAAAAATTGCCAACGTGATTTGGCCCACCGTGCTCATCCAGCAGAATATTCCAATCGGTCCAGGCGACCGATCCGCGGTTGAAATCGTTGATCATGGCGTTGCCGTAGCGCTCCGCATTGGGCCAGTACTGGTAGCGCTCGGCGTCGAATTTCTCCACGGTCGCCTCGGTCAACATCAAGTGCTTGTCGGGGTAGGATTGATGAACGTCTTCGACATTGGCATACATCGCTTCACCGCCCCCCCATGATTCATACCAATGGAAGCCCATGCCCCAGGCGTACTTGGCGGCGCGCGGATCGCTGAAAATCACGCTGGCCCGGTGCGACATCAGGTCGCGATTGTGGTCCCACACGATGATTTTCTTGTCGCCCAGGCCGGCCGCGTGCATCACCGGCCCCAGGTGATCGCGCAAGTAGTCGCGCTCTTCTTCCGCCGTGAAAATCATCGATTCCCAGGTCTGCACCGCCATCGGTTCGTTTTGCACCGTCACGCCCCACACCGGGATGCCTTCGGCCTCGTAGCCCTTGATGAATTTGACGAAGTAGCGCGCCCACGCATCGCGATACTCGGGCAGGAGCTTGCCGCCGTGCAGCATGTCGCGGTTGTCCTTCATGAAGGCCGGTGCGCTCCACGGGCTGGCGAACAAGGTCAGATTGCCGGCGGCAGCCATGGCCTTCTTAATCAGCGGGATGCGAAATTTCCGCTCGTGCGCGAGCGAGAAGGTCGACAGTGCCTTGTCGCCGTCGGCGATGTAGGTGTAGCTGCCGGAGCTGAAATCCGAACTATGGATGGTCGTGCGGGCCAGGGTGTAGCCGATGCCGCTGTCCTTGTTGTAGTAGGCGGCGATGAATTCGTTTTGCTTGGCCGGACTCAGTTTGCCGAACACTTCGGCGCTGGCGTCGGTGATCGCGCCACCGATGCCGAGCATGGTTTGAAAGCGTTTGCCCGGGTCGACGAACACCGATACCTCCGCCTCCAGCGGTTGGCGCGATGGCTCGAAGGTCAAGGTGTCGCTCAGCGCCATGCGCGCCGCGACATTCTTGGCCGTGGTGTAGACGCTGATCGTCTTTCCTGCCAGTGGGGCAGCCGGTGCGGCGGCGGCGCCATCCGCGCAAGCCTGGCCGGACAGCAGGGTGGCACATACCGCCAGGGTGAGAGGGGTGGTTTTCACGTAGGTCTCCATTTGAAACGTTATTGACGTCAGTTGTCGCGATACGGGGGGCGAAGTGCCGCGATGTCTGCGCGAATCGATGTCATGAATTTTTTAAATAATCGCTGTTGGGTACTGCCTGTCTTGGGCGCCCGCTGAGGTCGCGCAAATCTGGAAGCGCTTCCAAAATTGTGATAATGCCTGCTGAAAAATTTAATGTCAATCAAAAACGCGTGATCGAAAAACTCGGTGCTGTTGCAAAAAATGGCGCTGAGAACTGCTATGCTTTGGGCTTTCTACATCGAAGCAAGTGACTGCGGATCGAGTGCGTCAAGCAGGCACGCGGCACTCAACTTGGCGCAACGCGCAACGCCATGCGATAGAAGTCTCGCGTTCTCGGCGCCTGCGGAAGCGCTGGCCTGGGCGCGCTCGCGCGGGTAGATCGTCCGGTGCGGCGGCAGTTCCCGGTCAGTGTGACGATGCGCGACTCGCTGGTCCAGGCGCCGCCGCCGCGCTCAGCGGCAGGCTCGCCATGTTCCTCGGGGCCTTAACTTTGACGAACAGCACCGCGACCGCTGCGCACAGCAACAGCCCGCCCGCCAGGCGGATCACATTCTCGGGACTGCCGCCGAGCCAGGTCCGATACAGCAGCGGCATGGTAAGCGCCTGGATAATCATCGGTATCACAATGAACATATTGAAGATGCCCATGTAGACACCGGTTCGCTCGGGCGGGATGCAGCCCGCCAGCATCACATAGGGATTGCCCATGATGCTGGCCCAGGCAATGCCGATGCCCAGCATCGGAAAGAGCAGCAGCGCAGGATCGGCGATCAGTGGAATGCTCAGCATGCCAAATCCCGCCAGCGTGAGACAGATGCTATGCATTAGCTTCGGACCGAAGCGGCGAGAGCAGGGCACCAGCGCGAAGGCGGCGAGGAAGGCGATGAAATTGTAAAAGGCGCCTAGCTTGCCGGTGAGTAGGCCGGCGTCGCGAAAACCTGGCGCGGCGGGATTGGCGCTGCCATACACCGTGTGCGCCAGACTGAGCGTGATGTATTGCCAGTAGCAGACCATGGCATACCACTGGAACAGCTTCACCAAAGCCAGCTGTTTCATCAAATCAGGCATCTCGCGCACGGCGGCGACGATCTCATCGAGCGTATGGCGCCAGCCGGCCGGACGCGCGCGGATCTGCTGCAACTGCTCCGGAGGCGGGCTGTCCTCCGGTGTTGTCGTCACGGTGCGCAAGATGGTGGTGATCGAAAAAAGCGAACCGATCAGGAAAGCGCTGATCACAATGTGCGGAATATGGCTGGCGTTGACCGTGTCCTTGTTCATGCCGAACGCCACCAGCAGCGACGGCGTCAGGTAGGCCAGGGTCTGGGCCAGGCCGGTGAACGCGCTTTGGGTCAGGAAGCCAAGCGTGTGCTGGTCCGCATCGAGCTTGTCGCTGACAAAGGCGCGATACGGTTCCATCGTGATGTTGTTGGCGGCGTCGAGTATCCACAGCAGGCTGGCGGCCATCCACAGTGTCGGACTGAAGGGCATGAACAGGAGGCTAAGGCTGCACAAGATGGCGCCGATCAGGAAGTAGGGCGTGCGCCGGCCCCAGCGCGAGACGGTGCGGTCGCTCATGGCGCCGATGATCGGTTGCACGACCAGGCCGGTCACAGGGCCCGCCAGTAACAAAATGGGCAGGCTCGCGGCGTCAGCCCCCAGATAGCTGTAGATCGGGCTCATGTTGCTTTGCTGCAGACCGAAGCTGAACTGGATGCCAAAGAAGCCGATATTCATGTTCACGATCTGCGAAAACGACATCATCCGCTTGGGTTGTTGCATTCTGTCTCCTGCATGCAGGGCTCTGCATGGTTGTACGGCCACTGAAGCGGCTCTCGCGAGGATGTTACGGCTCGCTTCATTATCGACGCAAGTCCGTCGTGTTGCAATCGGTTCCATTGTATTCCGGCATTTCTCGCGTACCTCGTTGAAGCGATGCCACAAATGGCCTGCGCCAGCACGTCACCGGCTTGACTGCAAACGATTGTAAATGCGCCTGACACTCGGCATAATGGCGCTGGCTCGCGCTGCCGCAATGTGTCTGCGCCAACAACACGGAATGAAGAATCGCCATGCTGCTTCGCTCGGCCTATCAGGAGGCACACCGCCCGCAACTGTCCTACTCGCCCGCGCGCAACTGGATGAATGACCCCAATGGGCTCATCTACCACGCCGGCGAATACCACCTCTTCTATCAATACAACCCGAGCGGCGATGGCTGGGGCGACATATCGTGGGGACATGCGGTGAGCGCCGATCTAGTGCACTGGTCGGAATTGCCGGTTGCGCTGCATGTTGAAAAAGACGCGTTGGGCAACATCACCCAGTACATTTTTTCGGGCAGCGCGGTGATCGACAGCAGCAACAGCAGCGCGCTTGGATTGTCCGGCCAGGCGCCGATGGTGGCCATCTATACCAGTGTCTATCCGGCTGCGATGACCCTGGCGAACGGCAGACGCGTCCGGCAAGGACAGCAGAGCCAGTCGCTCGCCTATAGCCTCGATTGCGGGCGCAGCTGGACGCCTTATGCAAGCAATCCGGTGCTGGAAGGGCCGCCCGCGGCTTACCAGGATGCCTACCGCGAATTCCGCGATCCCAAAGTCTTCTGGTACGCGCCGGAATCGAAATGGGTGATGGTGGTCGTGCTCGCGCAGCAGCACAAGGCCTTGCTGTACGCATCGCGCGACTTGCTCGGTTGGGAATTCATGAGCGAGTTTGGTCCCGCCGGCGCGACCGGCGGCGTGTGGGAATGCCCCGATCTGTTCACCTTGCCGGTGGACGGCCACCCGGCCAATACGCAATGGGTGTTGGTAATCAGCCTGAACCCGGGCGGGCCGGCCGGCGGATCCGGGACTCAATATTTCATTGGGCAGTTCGATGGCACGACCTTTGAGACGGCAGCGGGCGACCAGGGGCAGTGGCTCGATCATGGTCCGGATTACTATGCCGCCGTCAGCTGGAATGGAGCGCCCGACGAAAGGCGGCTCATGATCGGGTGGATGAGCAATTGGCGTTACGGGCGCCAGGTGCCGAGCTCACCCTGGCGCGGTGCCCAGTCCATCGTGCGCGAACTCGCGCTGCGCACCATTGACGGCCGGGTGCGGCTTGTCCAGCAGCCAGTCGCGGGCTTCGAGCGGCTGCGTCGGGAAGTGCTGTTCGCCGCCCAGGCGCTGCCGGTTCTTGCCGGCCTGAGCGCTCTGGCGCAGGTGAGGGCGGCGGGCGGACCTGCCGAGATCGAACTGCTGCTCGATCCGGCGACGGCGCTGCGCGCCGGTGTCCAGGTGCATCGCGGGGAAAATGGCGAGCGGACCGTGGTCGGCTACGATCGCGAGCGCGAGGAAGTCTACCTTGACCGCAGCCGGGCCGGCGACGCGTCCTTCTCCCAGGAGTTCGCCGCGCGTCACGCCGCGCCTGTGCCACTGCACGAGGGTGCCATCAGGCTGCATATCCTGATCGACACGGCGTCGGTGACCGTGTTCGCGGGTGCGGCCGGAACGGCGCTGTCGTGCCTGGTCTTTCCCAGTGCCGGCAGCGATGCCATGGCTCTATTTGCCGAAGGCGGGCAGGCAATGGTGCGGCAGATGACGATATGGTCCCTGGCATCGATTTGGTCGACTGCGGGCCGTGACAGCCAGGGGCCAGGCATGCACCTCGATTGACGCGCAAAATACGGCTGATATAATGTTGTTTCCATTTTGGTAGCGCTTCCACATTGTGGGGTGCGCGATGAATTTACCAGCCAATATCAAGGAAAATGTGGCCACTATCAAAGATGTCGCCGAGCTCGCGGGCGTTGGTATGGGAACCGCATCGCGTGTGGTGAACGGGAAGGGTTCCGTGTCGCCCGCCAAGATCGAACGCGTCAAAAAAGCGATCGAGGAACTGGGTTTTCGCCCTTCGCACGCGGCGCGATCCTTGATGACCGGTTCGACCAAGATGATCGGCGTCTATATTCCGGGGCTGGCGGGCACCTTCTTCACCCCTCTCCTGGCGTCGATCGAACAGGTGCTGCGCGAAGTCGGTTTGAACATGGTCGTCGCGTTCGGCGCAGGGGGAGGCGATGCGCGCCGTCAGACGGTCGACGGTATTGAGCTGCTGATGGAGCGCGGCTGTGATGGTGTCGTAGTGTTGAGCAATTTCTTGCTGGACAAGGATATCCCCGGCCTCAAAAAGCGCAATTCCCACGTGGTGGTGATGAACCAATATTTGAAGAGCATTCCCAAGCAATGCTTCACCATTGACCACCGGCAGGGCGGCATACTGGCTGCGCGCGCTTTGCTCGACCATCGCCATCGCAAAATCGCCGTCATTGCCGGCCCCTCGGCAACCTCGGACAACGTGGAGCGTGTCAACGGCTTCCTTGGCGAACTGGCAGCCGCTGGCATCAATACCTCGAAGATGTGGATTGTGGAACGCAATTTCTCCGCTGAAGGCGGATGGGACGCGGCCCGCGAGCTTCTGGCGTCCGGCTATCAGTTCACCGCACTTTTTTGCGCCAACGATGAAATGGCGATCGGAGCACTTTCCTATTTCCAGAAGATGGGCATTTCGGCGCCGCGCGATGTCTCGGTGATCGGCTATGACGACATGCCGATTGCCGAATTTTCGGCGCCACGTCTGACCACGGTGCATATTCCCTGGCGGGAGGTGATCGTCAATGGTGTCAATGCCTTGCTCAATGACTGTTACGACATGCGCCGCCCTGTCGAACGCAACTTCCAGATCCGCATGACCTATCGTGATTCGCTGGCGCCGGCGCCTGCGCGCCAGCGAAAGAGCGCGTAGCCGGATCTCGATTCAAAAACTCGCCAATGTGTAATTTCTACTGATTCTTTGGAGGTACAAACACGCCAGCGAATTGGTCTGCATCGACCTGAAGCGTGACTACCTGAGCGCCACCTTCACGTTTCTCCACTTTGGCGGCAATAGCGCAATGATTGAAGCTCCTTCAACGTTTCTATCTTGTTTCTGCGAGCCGTCCTCGTCGGGGGCCGAACAAACAAGTCAATTCGGCGCCGACACCTTCGCTTGAAGAATTCCAGCGTCGTGTCGACCCGGAATTCTGCTATGGCGAGGACGAACTGCTCAGCCTGTACGCAGAACAGTTTGGTGCGGTCAACGCACCTGCCAACCGCAAAGGCGATCGCAATTCGCGGCTCAGGCGGAAGCGGATTGAGGCCGCTTTCCAGGCTGGAGGCCGTCGCTGTCGAGCCCCCGAAAGCCCATCATGACCTCGCGGACTGGTTTTCGCACGCCGTCGCAAGCAGAATGCGCACCGTCGGGCTCGAGTGCCTGGGAGACCTCGCGGCGACGATTAGTACGGCTGGATACCGCTGGTGGGAGACGGTGCCACGCATTGGCGAGAAATCGGCCTCGCGGATTGTTCAGTGGTTGAAAGAAAACGAGTCAAGCATTGGACGCAGGCTATCTGCGCGGTGCGAAGTGCCACTGAGGTCACTCGACCGGCAGGAGCTTGAGGCTATCGAGGGCGGCGGAACGGCAGTTCTTCCGCTCGAACGGTTTGTGCTTCCGGCGGCGCTCGACGGTTCCGGCGCCAAGAACCGGGCGCCGGCGCATATGAATCAGTCAGGGGCCAGTAACGATTTAGAAGCCGTCAGGATTTGGCTCGGGCGAACGGCGGGGCGCACATTCCGGTCCGACCGGCCCATATAGAACGGCTTCTGTTCTGGTCGGTCCTGCAGCGGAGGACAGCTATGTCGGACCTGGACGCTGAAGACTTGCAGGAGTTTTTCCGTTTTCTGGTGCAGCCGGTGCCGGCCGCACTGTGGGTCGGCCAACCCGGAAAGCGGGCGGAACGTTGGTCAGCGGCATGGTGGCCATTCAGCGGAGGGATGGCGGGTTCGAGCTTGCAGACCGCCAAGGCCGTTTTGAACGCATATTTCAGGTGGACAGTGTCGCTGGGGTACGTCGAAGCAAACCCCAGCGAAACCTCGGATAAAACGCCAGTTGGGATAGGGCCCGCAACTGCGGGCGGCGTTGGACGCGTCTCGCACATTTAGTTCGCGACCTGTGGCGTTTACCAGATTTAGTTCTCTTATCTGATCACTTTTAGTTCGCCGGAGGCTGACGGCTGATGTAGAGGGTCGGCCGGGATTCGTGCAAAAATACCCCAATTGTGCTGTAAGCGACTGATTTATTGGAGAATTTTTGTTTTATAGTTCATTGGTGGCAGTTTCCGTTCCAGATCAAGCGTGTAGTCACCGTACCGGTTAATGTGCTCGGTTCGATACGGCGCAAGGCCAGCCAGGATCTCCTCGTCGATCGGTAGTCCCTCCCCCTGCATCTCCTTCAGCACACCGGTCATGGCCTCGACGTTGTGAAGAATGGCCAGGTTGGCCACCAGCTGGTTGTACTTCACAACTTTGCGCTGCTCGTGGCGTACGTTTTCCGCGATAATGCCCTGGTTGCCAAAGAACAGCCACTTGATGAACTGATTGAACTCCTCGCTCTTGTTGGTCGCGGCCTGGATGGTTTTACGCAACTCCACGTCCCCGATATATTTGAGAAGGAATTCTGTCCGCACGACCCGTCCCAATTCGCGAAATGCAAAATACAGCTTGTTCTTGCGGCTTGCCGTGCCCAAGCGGCGCAGGATCGTCGAGGGCGTGATCTTGCCGGCCTTGATGGATAGCGCTATACGCAGCATGTCCGGCAGATGGGTTTCGATGAGCTCCCAGTTGATCGATTCGCTGAACAGGCCATTGATGTTCTCGTAGCGCGTGCTGCGTTCCGGCTTATAGAACACCAGGCTTTTCAGATTCCGGATACGCGGCATCAGATTGATCCCCAGGAGATAGGCCAGGCCAAACACCGGAGCGCTTTGCGCGTGGGTGTCACCATGCAGGGTATCGGGCTGGATGTCGGATTCGTTCTTGATTAGGCCGTCGAGGATATAGATCGCCTCGTACACGCCGCATGGAATGAAATGGCTGAACAGCGCGATATACATGTCCGAGACATGGTAGTAACCAATGCCGCCATAGCCGCCATAGCGGATGTGGTATTCGGAGAGCAGATTTTGCTCGTACATGTTCCACTTGGTCCCGTCGGCCGACGCGCTCTTCCCCGAACCCCAGTATTTGGGCAGCAGGAATTTGTTGTAGGCGTTGATGACCTGGACAATGGCTTTTTCAAGCCGCTCCTCCGTGATGTGGTGCAGGTTAAGCCAGGCCACCTGCTTGCGGCTCAGGTCCTTGACCGAGCGCGCGGTTTGTGTGGCGCCGAGGTTGCAGCCATAGCAGAACAGCGTGGTGATGAACCGCTTGCGCGGGTCGTCAACCTTGGAGTCGAACCCGGAGAGCGGACCGAACTGCTTATGCAGGTCCAGCCATCCCTCCGACTCGACCAAGATGTCGAGGATGTTCTTTTCGGGCAGCCGCGTGGTGAGAATTTTGTCGATCTTCTCCAGCGCCTCCGGCTTTGCATCCTTCGCATGCTTGCGAAGGATCAGTTCGGTACCGACCAGGTCGACATGCTCGTTTTCGGGCAAGCCGGCATCGACGCGGGCGGCGGTCGCGGCAAGCGATTTCTTTAGCGCCGCGGAGAACGCCTTCGGCTCCGTCTGCAGGCCCAACATGGCGCCATATTCTTCCACTTGGGCCTGGTACAAGTCCCAGTCGACCAGCTGGGTGCGGTAATCGCTGAAATGATCGCTGTTGGCGACAAACAAGTCACCCGATTGCAGCTCCTGCATCGTTTCGGTGAGGACGCACAGTTCGAAGTACTTTCGGCTCACTTCGGTGACCACCCCGGAGCGCTGACCGGTGACCAGCTTGCGCCATTTCTCCGGCATCCATCTCAGGCTGATATTGGTTCCCGCGATCGACAGGCAGTCGCGGTGACTTTGCCTGTTAGCCAGCACGAAGCGAATCGCATCGATGAGAGAACGATCGGCCGACGTCGATTCGAGGTTGAGCAGTGTCAGGCAGTTAAGCAGCAACGGACGCTGCGTCTGGTAGGGCGCCAGCATGAACGGCAGGTAATTGTTGCCGGCGTAGGCGATGTGCTCATCGCATTCGAGCAGCAGGTTGCCGGGTTCGTCGTGAAAGGCGGCGGCGATCCGCACGCCCCTGTCCTCGTCGGTTTCGCCTTCAACAAAGGCCTCCAGAACGTCCCGCAACTGGATGATCAGTTTTTCCGCGCGCTTCTGGTGTTCCAGATAATACTGGCGCAATTGCTCTTCAGCGCCCGAGTGAATTTTGCGTAGTTTTCGGATGAACATCTCGACCGCATCATCGAGCGACTTGCTCAGCTGCGCATGGAATAACAAGACCATCAGCGCATAGCGCTTGTCACGCTTTAGCGCCTTCATGTCGGCGACGTCGAGAGCCCGGGCCTCGTGCACATACTGGCTTCGCTTGACCACTGGGATGTGTGCGACCGCAGGCAATTCGGTCGCCCAGCCCTTGAGCCATTGCAGATGGTCCAGGTATTGTCGTACTTCCGTATTGGTTGGCTTTTTGGGATCCTGTTTGAGCTGCTGCCATCCGCTCATGGCCTGCTGCGGTGCGGGCAGAAGCATGGCGTCAAACCGGTTAATGACGGCGGGCGGCAGAGGATCGGCGAGCGTCTTGAAATAGCGGTCGTTCACCTCGCTGCGCACCGCCAAGGCCTTGCGGTTAAGCGTGCTGAATGCCGGCAGCTCGAACCGTTGGCGCACCAGTTCTTCAATGATGACGTTGATGATGTCGGCCAGCTCCTGCTTGGTCTGCGCGGCCTCCGTTGCGGCGCTCAAGATGGCCGCGTGGGTCTCGTCGGTGATTGGTTTGATCTTGGCATAGATCCGGATGCCTTCCATGCACCGTACGCGGGAATGGTGCCGCTTCTCCTCTTCAAGAAGGTCCCGCGCCGCGACGGCACGCACCCCTATCTTTTTGCTGACGAAGGAGACGATAGGTGCCGGAATTTCATGGAGCATCGGGAAGTAGCCCAGCCTCAGGACCGTCTTAAGCAGCAGCGCCAAGTAGAGCTTGGCGGCTGGGGTTTTGGCGCTTCGGCGGATGAATTTGCTGTCTTCGGCACTGGGCGCATACACGTCTTCAAGTTCGCGTTGTGTCAGTTCAGGTTTAAAGCGTGGATACGCAGTTTCATGGATGCTGCTCAAGACCAGACCTCCCACATGGTGAAGCCGCGATCCGCCTCGTTTCGCCAGACTGCGTTCAAGCGGAACATCGGTGGTGCGGCTGTTCATCGTTGCAACCGGGTTTTTCCAACGCTGGAAATTCTATCTTGATAAGACCTCACTTTGGCAATTTGCCAAGATTTTTTTCAATGCCCGGAAATCCGCTTCAACACGTGATGGATGCTTTCCGCTATACGCGCCGGTCGCTCTGTCGAAATCCGGTGCCAATCACGACTCCACCCGCTGTTCTCCAAATCCGGCATGTCTCCGGTTGCCGCCAGTCGCACAACTACAACCGCTGCTAGAAGTCCAGCCTTGCGTCCTGGCTCTTGATACGCGTCTAGAGCGAGATTGCGCCATGTTGACTCATCATTGCGCCTGATTGTAAAGATTGCATGGCTATCAACCATACAACGAGACAATGATGAAAAACCTATCGATCTTCTCCCTGGTGGCCTCCCTTGCCCTGGCTACCTTCGTTGGCGGCGCCAACGCCGGCGAGCTGCTATCACCGCAGCTCGCGCCGACCATCGCGGCGCCAGCCGCGCCGTCGTCCTCGCCGACGCTGCGCCTTGTCGGCCGCACGCTTCAAGCGTGTCGACCGGAGGCTGGCAGTACCGTACCGCTGTGCCGCAGTGGACGGCTGCCGGCCGAATTCGGCACCATCACCCGCGCGGTCCCTCTGGCACTGCCGGCACCATCCGGAACGTCGGCCCATCTGCTCCACGCCAATCCTGCATCGAGGAAACCGACACCATCGACGGCGCGCTCGCCTTCGCCATCGCCTGAGGCGCTCGCGAGAGGGGCGGACTCAACGCCTTTGGTGATGCTGTTCGAAAGCGCCGGACAGGCGATCGTCTGCACCGCAAGCGGAGCGATCGTGTGCTCCCGGGTCGCCGCGCCCGCCCCGACGGGTGTCAGTGTCAATGCCTTGCTACTGCCGGACGGCTACACGGTGTTCACGTACACCCGTGCGCCAGGTGTCACAGGTGCTCCCGACCCGCAGGGGCAGGCGGCACTGCGGTTTCAGGCGGCCGTCGACGCCGCGGCGGCTGCCGTACGCCAGTTCCTGAGCGAACATACCGCTGACTCCATTCCGCATGTCGACGACTACTACGAATATGATCCGATCCTTGACCCCGTTCCCTCTCCCGGGGATTCCGGTGGCGGAGGATATTTCGTCCCGGTCGTCGTCATTTCTGCACCTTTCCCGGACCCGATCGATTGGGGCCCGTTCTTCGTCACCAATGGCGACGGAGATATCGGCAATTTTCCGCAACTGCCGCCCAGTTACCCGGCTGAGAACCTGGCGGCGGTGCTCAATCCGTGCGTGATTAGCCCGATCATAACGGTCTGCGTTCGTGGCAATCGTCCGCCGCCACCGGACGTGGTACCACTGCCGACAGGGCCCACGCCATGGTTCCCGCAAAGCTGGTGCGACGCATTTCATGTGCTTTGCAGTGCCGGACAGGAGCCGCGCGACAATGACCGAGGTGCCGACAGCGGCACGAGCGGCAAGACGAAGGAGGAGCTCGACCAAATCTGCACGGATATCAATATAGTCGAGATCGACGTTTGCAAGGCCATATACCCACCATCGTCGAAATTCCGCGAATATCTGGTCTGCACGAACAACGCTAACGAACGCATGTACGCATGCTTCCGAACCGCGTCAGAATTGACCGACAATGGGGCGCATCCTGCGCCATGATCAGCAACGTCAACCCTGCCGGGCGAGGAGCCGGGCTGGGTTGATATCGAATAGAGAGCGAAAATTAGCCATGAAAGAACCGAAATTAACGCTGGGCCTGACCGAATGTGGTGAGCGTCCGGTCCTGCTTATCTCCCGCAACGACAATGAGATATTTAATCAGAGAGTGTGGCCGCTGGCCGAACTGACGGAAGCGGGCTACATGGGCGCCTGCCACTACATTGGATTCACGGTATTGCGCATGCTTGAATACGCCCACCCGCAGGTATTGGCGCCGTTCCCGACCCTTACGCCGCCTCCCGGCCCGGCAATCCCGGTGCCTGACTTAATCACGCTCTTGCACCGCCAGTCCTTGGACGATCGCTCAAGCCGCTACGTCGCCACCATTGACGCGCTGATGGAGCGCCATAAGGACGAAGTGGCCGACACCAGCTGGCCGGAGCAGTGGCCAACCTTTCGCGCTCATCTCCTGCGCACATATTCCGACTGATCCCATCCGGGCAGCGTCGCAGCAACGCGGACGATGTCCGGCGAGCCAAAACGCTGTATGTCGTGGCAGCTTGGCGCGAATGAGCACGAGGGCTATATGGCCGCTTGCGAACGCATCGGCAACGGGGGGCTGCGCTTGCTGCGCGACCCGCACGCCGCGCTGATCGCCAGCCGTCCCAGCTGATTCCAGCGAACGAGTTGTCGGAACTCGGGCGTCTGGCGCCTGTGATCTATGATCTGATCAGCCGTTCCACCGCCGAACGCACCAGTGCCGACGTGTCCCCATGCTGGACGCCATGCTCTCCCGCCACGCGTACGAACTGGCGCGGACCGAACTGCCGGAACATTGGCCGACGTTCCGGAGATATTTCGTGCGTTAGAATCCCAAGGGGCACCCATGATGGCGGAGGAGCCAACACCCGCCGCGCTAGCCGATCCTGCGCCCCCCAATCTTTCTGATGCCGTAGCGTCGGTGGCCGGCGTCGACTCACGACTGGGCCTCGATCGCAGCGTAAGGGCGGGATCGACTTGTTGGCCGAGTACGTGACGTTGCGGATGTTGGCGGCCTGGCAGGCATTCTTTGGTCAACCTGTTCCGGCCACTTGCGCAAACCCCGCTGTGAACAATGTTCTTCGTCACCCAGTGGCGCAGCCGGATGCATGCCATCTGACTGGAGTGATGCGGACAGCACCGCCTCCATGTCCATCACCATGCCGATCCAAGCCATTTGTCGTCGCGGTTCCGGATTGTCTTCGATCGTGCTGGCGATCGCCTCGCCTCACTCGTGGGTGCGTAACCATGATTTCGCCGCTTCAAGGCTCCAAAGCCCGGTTCGTATCAGCATGTGCGTTCTCCTTGGTATTGCTTCAGGTAAGACAGGCTCATGCATTTAGAGGTTCAGGCCGCTTTTCTACTTGTTGTGATCGCTCAAGCAACGGGCCGGCACAACGCTTCCAACGCGGTAGTCGCGCGCGCAAGAGATCGCGCTGAGGGGAGATCGGCACAAGCGCGTACTGGCGTCGAACCAAGCCCGTTAGACCCAGTCCAGACAGCCATGTTGCCGTGTCGCAAGAGTAAATTGCGCGACATAGAGGATGATGAATACGCGCCACCATCCAGCGCGGCGAAGGAGGAAAATATGCCATTCGTGTATCGCGACGTCGACCAGCTCTGGCACAAGCCGCTCGCAGGCTCGGGCACGTGCGTCGACCTGATCAAGGAATACGTGCCGGGGCTGAAAGGCCTACCGACTTCAGCCTGGAAAGCCGGGGTCAACGTGATTGAGGCCGGGAGCAAAATTGTCAGAGGAACGGCGATAGCGACTTTCGAAAATGGCCGTTATCCTGGGCGGGATCATGACAATCACGCCGCCATCGTGCTGAAGGTCATGGGGTCCGGGATTTGGGTAATGGACCAGTGGAAGAACGACAAGAACCGGCCTTACATCGAGCGCCGGCTCATCCGGGTGCCGGCCCCGCACAAGCAACGCAACGCGGACGGCACATTTATGACCCCAAGCGACAACGCGCTCGCTTTCTATGTGATTGAACGATGAACGACCGTGGATTCCCTGGAGGTCTCGCGCTGGCGGTCGCCGGCGCGATGGCATGGCTGTACAGCATGCCCGTTCCAGCGCGTGGCGCTGAACTCCCGCGCGGCGAACAACGGTTCGACTGCCCGCTCTGGCTCAAGCCGGACGCGTTCAAGGCGGACCGCCCGCCCGACGGATGGACGGCGGTGATGCCGCAAGAGTGGCGGCTGGACGGCGGCGGCCTGCTGCACGGTGCGCCAAGTGAATCGGGCTACCTCAAGCCGTACGAGGCGAACATCGCGAAAACGGGTGACCGGGAAACCGGCGTCACACGTTGGAAGCTCGGCCCGCTGCCGCACTCGTACGAGACCTGGCTGTACTGCGGCTATGGCCCGCTGCAGCTCTTCAAGCGTGTCCCTCTCGATGCCACAGAGTGCACGGCGACCACCAAAACCGAACGCGGCGCGTTTGTCGGAACCGCCTTCGTTTGCAAGTAGCAGGCAAACACCAGCATTCACCTCGGAGGCAATATGGCAATCGACGTCTACCTACAGATCGAAGGCATCAAGGGGGAGTCCCGCGACGCGGGCCATCCCGACTGGATGGAGTGTGTGACTGTCGATCTTGGCGTACATCAGCCAAGGTCTGCGGCCACATCATCGACCGGCCATACCGTCGGCCGCTGCCACCACGACACGATCGTCATTGGCCGGATGTCGGATATCGCCACGCCGATTCTGCTGCAAACCTGCGCAATGGGTAAGACCTTGCGGCGGGCGCGCATTGAGTTCATGCGTGCCGATGGCCAGGCCAAGCCGGTCAAGTATTTCGAGATCGACCTCGAGAACGTCCTGGTCGCCGAAATAGCGCCCGATGTGCGCGAAGGCCAGTTGCTGAGCGAACATCTGGCGCTGGCGTACTCGAAAATCACATGGCGCTACACCCAGCAGAAGGTTGGCGGCGGTATCGTGGGACTTACCGTGGGCGGCTGGGACCTCGCATCGAACCGGCTGGCTTGATACACCAGCGCGCGGAGCCTGGCCGAATTCCCCGCCACGGACAAGACGGCCGCGCACGCTCGCCGTGGCGGCCAGTCTGACGGCTGGCAGTCCCGGCGTCCGCGAAGGCGCCTGCGGCACCGCTAGCGCCGCGCTGCGGCGGGAAGCGCCGGCGGGGCGGCCTGCGCGATGCCGGACCCGCCGAAAGGGTCGGCGCCGTCCACATAGCGCATCGCCGAATGCACATCCTTCCAGCCCACGTACTCCATCAGGGTCTTCAGGTCCCAGCCGTTCGACGTCGCCCAGTTGACGAAGCCGCGGCGCAGCGAGTGGCTGCTGTACTGGTCGGCGTAGGGAATGCCCGCCGCGCCGAACAGCGCGCGCAGCAGCGGCACCAGGCTGTTGATGTGCAGGCCTGTCGCGCCCACATGGCCCCAGCGGTCGATGGCGCGGAACACCGGCCCCTCGCGCAGGTCGGCCATCCCGACCCACGCCAGGTAGGCGTCGACCGGGCATAGGTCGACCAGCGCCGGCGCGCGGAAGGTCGTGCCCTTGCGCGCGCGGTCCCCCTTGGTGTGCGGCAGGTAGCAGCTCATGCCCTGGCCGGCGACGGCGTCGACGCCGTCAACCCGCAGGCGCGTCAGTTCGTCGCCGCGGAATCCCCGCCAGAATCCGAGCAGCACGAGGGCCTTGTCGCGGGCGTGGCGCATCTGGGCGGCGCGATCGCCGGCCGCGCCGGCGGCGTCGCCCTCCCGTTCAAGCCACCGGACCAGTTGCGCCACTTGTTCGAGCTGCAGGGGCTTGGCGCGCTTTTCCTGGGCTGGGTGCAGGGCCTGGATGCCGCGGAAGACCTTGCGCACGACGGGCGCCTTGGTCGGATCCGGGAAGCCCTGATCGATATGCCATTGCGCCAGCGCGGCCAGGCGCTGGCGCAATGTGTTGATGGCCAGCGTCTCGGCGTGGTCGGCCAGGTAGCGCGCGACCGAATCGGCCGTGGCGGGCAGGAAGCCGCCCCATTCCACCTCGAAGTGACGCACCGCGCCCTGGTAGCTGCGCCGGGTATTCGTGCGCGTGGCCGCCTCGATGTAGGCGTCGATCTTGGCCATGGCGTCAGTCCGGCTTGCCGGTGTCGAGCAACGCCAGGTCGGCGAGCGCGTGGCGCCACATGTGGTCGAGCAGCAGGACCAGGTCCGGGCCGGAAATCGTGTTCTCGCGCGTGGCCACCGTCAACTCCTCGCGCCCCGCGAGGTCGTGCGCGATCCCCGCCGGGTCGACTTGGAAATCGACGCCGGTGACCACTTCCGGGCCCGCCTTCTGGCCCACCTCGAAATGCTTGGCGGCGGTGGCTAGCTGGAAGCACATGTTCATCCAGGGCGAGCGTCCCGTCAGGTAAACGCCGAACTCCTTTCGTCCCTTGATCGTCCGGCCCGCGAACGTGTGCAGGCGGTCGAGCTGTCCCGCCCCGGCCAGCGCCGCGTACACCCAGTCCTTCATCTGCCACGCGGTCGTGATGGCGTTCATCACCGCGTAGGCGCGCGCGTCCAGGTCCGCCGGCGGGTGGTTGCGTAGGGCGAGCGCCTCGAAGTTCAGTTTGCAATACAGGTCGCCCGGGGACTGGAGCGAGAACGTCCTGGCGTTGGCGGGCTTGGCGGTGGCCATGCGAGTCCTTTCGTGGTCTGAAAGCGGGCATTACAGGCGGATTCGGCCCGATCATACGCTTTTTCGGGGATCACGCGGGATAAAACAGGGTTATCAAGCTTTATATCATCCTTGAATACCTGGAAAGGCTGGCGTACGATTGGTATGTAATTATGTGGCATGTAATATATTATCTTATTTCATGGAGACTTCATGGCCCGTACTGGACTGTACCTATCGGAGGTCAGGAAGGCCCGCGACGGGCTGATCGCCCAGGGGCGGCATCCGTCCGTCGACGCCGTGCGTGTGGCGCTGGGCAATACCGGGTCGAAAACTACCATCCACAAATACCTGAAGGAGCTCGACGAGGAGGATGGCGGCGCCGCGGGCCGAAAGGCGTCGATCGGCGAGGCGCTGCAGGATCTCGTCGAGCGACTCGCGGCGCGGTTGCACGAGGAAGCTGATGCGCGCGTTGCCGCCGTCGAAGCCGCGCGCCTCGCGCAGGAGCGTTCAACGGCCGCGCAACTGGAGACGCTCCAGGGCGAACTGGCGACGGCCAGCACCCAGCTCGAGCAGCTGGCGGACGCCGCCGAGAGCGAGCGGGACCGGCACGCGCGTACGAGCGCCAATTTGCAAGCGGAGGCGATCGCCCGCCGTTTGGCCGAACAGCAGGTGGCGGACCTGAAGGAGAGGCTGCTCGAAAACGATGAGCACCTTCGATCCCTGGAGGAAAAGCACACGCACGCGCGCGACGCGCTGGAGCATTACCGGCAATCGGTCAAGGAACAGCGCGACCAGGATCAGCGCCGCCACGAGCAGCAGGTGCAGCACCTGCAGGCCGAGATTCGCCAATTGCGGCAAGATCTGGTCGCGAAGCATGACGAGGTCACGAGGCTGAACCAGGAAGGGGTCAAGCTGGTCGCGGAACTGTCCCATGCGAAGCAGGCACTGTACGAACAGCAGTCGGCCGGCCGCGGGCAGGCGAAGCGGATCGAGCAGCTCCATGCGCTGGAGGCCCAATTCGCTGCCCAGGCCGCACAACTCCAGGCGGCCACCGAGCGGCTGGCCGGCGCCGACAAACGCATCGCGGAACTGACCGGCCAGGTGCGGGACGGGGAGTTGGCCCTGTCTGCGGCGCAGGCGATGCTGGCGGCACACCAGGGCATCGCGGCGGAACTCCGGTCCTTCCTGAGCGACACCTCGCGAAGCCGCGAACCCGGCGGGGGCGCCACGCCTGCACAGAGGCAGCGAGGTGACTGATCCGACTACCGCGCGCGAAACCACGGTTCACAGTGGGGGCGCCACCAGCGCATGAGTGACTTGAAGCAATAGAGTCAGTCGGTAAACGATAAAGTTGATCCGACGGCGGCTCGTTGTCAGATGGAATAATTGACAAGCCCGGCGACGCGCTCTCTCAGTCCCTAAGATGTGGTTTTTAGTTGATCAAACAATAAAATTTACTGCTGGTTAGTTAACCGATATATGATGATATGGCGACAACTATGTCGGCGGTGCAAGTGCCGTGTGCTCGTGTGCGTGGCTCTGTCTAATCACCTAAGGTCAGGAGACTTCATGAAACGAATTTTGTTAGCCGCAGCGACGATCAGCTCGGCGGCCATGCTACTAAGTGCCTGCGAGTCAATGCGGATTTTAGGAGGGGGAACTCTCGGAGGCACAACTCCTGTGACTTCTCCTATTGTTAACCACGCGTGTATAGGCAGCTTCGTATCGCCGGCAGGCAATATAAAAGGAGCTGGAATTGAGATCCCAATTGGAAAGTGGGCAGGCGGCCCAATCAAGATCGGATCGGTAGACTACAATCACTCCGAGGCTCAGAAGCTCAGTCAGGCGGCTTCGCTGGCAGAACAGAGCCGGCTGACCTTCTGTCGTGCAACCGATCCGGCAGTGCTTAGCCTTGTACCTGAAGCAAGTCGGGCCGATGTTATCAAAACCGCACTCGCAGGTCAGACCACCATCCAGACAAACGTCAACGCATTTGTCGTCAAAGTGATGAACGCTACGACCCCACAAGAGGCAGTCGCTGCTGCGGCCGAGCTGGCGAAAACCGCAAAAGAGGCGGAGAAGGAGCTGGTTGATAAAATTCCCGCTTCGGCAGGAGGCAAGCAGGTAAACGTTCTTCCTTACGAGCCATTACCGTTGTGGGCGACCTTGGCACTCATGCAGGCGAATACAGCAGATGCTTTCAAGCACCTATCCGACAAGGTCGACGTCCTGAACAAGCGGTTCGACGCCAGGCCAGGCCAAGGCGAGATCAGGATCATGAGCTTTAACGATAACGGCGTGAGCCTGGCTGCCACCGAAAGACAGCGGCTCTACAACGAGTTCCAGGAGGCATTGGGTAAGATTCCAGAGAGCCAGCGTCCGGTCGTTTTCATCGTTGGGTATGCCAACAAGTCTAGCTCCTACCTTCGAAATATCGATATTGGGCTTCGCCGCGCCCAAACCGTGCGGGACTTCCTGCAGCAGCAGAAGTTCTCGCGGGCATACGAGGGCCGGGTCATGAGCGGCGGAGTTGATGATTCAGCTTACGCGCGCCGGGTTGACGTATTGGTCACCGGGGCCTAAAGCACAAATGCTTGGCTGCCCCCGCAGCCAGGCACAGCGCGTCACAGCACTCTCCAGAGCAGAGCGCTTTCAAGGTGAAGTCACTGCATTGTCATCCCCGATGCTTTTCCCCGCCTGTGACCCGGCGGCGTGTCGGTGGCTGGCCAGCTGCACGGCCGTCAGGACGCGCTCCGGCTGACCTGGCGTCTGGTTACAGCCAGGGAGGAAGTGCCCCAGCGTGGGGCAAGCCCGATAGCTGGGGGTTACGTAATTTGAGCAACGCACGTGCATTCACCCACGGTACCAAGGCGGCGGCCCTGCAACGTACTGTTGAGCTGGGCAACGCTGCGCCAGATGAACGCGATCGGCACGCCGCTTTGCTGGGCGGCCTGCTCGATGGCCATCACCACCAGCTGCATGGGAGCCTCGTCCAGGAAATGCGTCACGTGAGCCCGGTACTCGTCGGGCACGTCACCGCCCACCAGCACGGCCAAGAGCACTTCGGGTGTGAGCACGCCGCGGTAGCTGACGCTCGATGTCTGCGCCGCCATCCATAGCCACCGCTTGGCCGGCAGCGGCGCGAGCGTGTCCCGGTCTAGTCCCAGGACGTGTACCAGGCCTGACGGAAACGGCTCCGCATCGGCCAACGCCTGCGGCCGCGCCAAGCCCAGCGCGGCGCAGCGCACGGCGATAGCGGTTTCGATGTCGGCGGCTGTCTTCATGCAGGCAGTATGCCACGCCCGCCGGGGGGCTTACTCATTTTGAGCACGCCGCCGACGACGCTGCGCTCTTCCAGCAGATCAGGGAGGTTAGATCGCGAACAGGTCGCCTCTCCGCGAAACTAAGATTGTGAATTCGTCTTTTAAATCATCCGCTTAAATTCACTTTGGCGAAACAAAACACGAACCCCGGCCGTCCCTCCTATAGGTCCGCGCGTTGCGCACCAGGACCCTACCTCCGATTTTTCACAAACGCCGCTTCTGGCGCTCATTCGGCTCTGCGGCTCCCAATTACTTCAAATTTAGAAATTTTATTGGCGATTTTTTCAGATTCGCCATATACTTCGCCAATTGATTCGGCAACACTACACGGCTATACAAGAGGCAAATGTGCAACACACTGACGTAGATGACAGAATAGAAGAGGATTTCGTCAATTTAGCTCGATTGGCAGCAGGCTCATCCATGGAGGACGTGCGCCTGTTCTTGGCCAAGCTCGTGCGCAAGTATCGGGTCAAGCGCCCAGCGCTATCGGCTGGCTTGGACCAGAGTCTGAAGACAACGCAAACCCGCGCCTCCGGGCCGGCCATCATGCGCCGCGGTGTTCCCGACGAGCTCTCTCAGCATTTTCCGGTGGACGTCGATTCGAAAATGTCGCTCATTCGAGTTTTTGACGACCGTGATAACCCGGCGAAGCCAATCCTGTCCGAAACGCTGTTCGGACAGATCGACGGCATCGTGCGTGAGCGCGCCGAGCGGGCGAAGCTGGCGCAGCATGGAATTCGTCCGACGCGATCGGCCATTCTGGTGGGTCCGCCAGGCGTCGGGAAGACGCTATCGGCGCGCTACATTGCCGCCCAGTTGAACAAGCCGTTGTGGGTACTCGACCTGACCACAGTCATGAGCAGCTTGCTGGGCAAGACCGGAAACAACCTGCGGATGGTGTTCGACCATGCGAAGCAGAACGAAGCAGTACTGCTGCTCGATGAAATCGATGCGATCGCCAAGCGGCGCAGCGACGAGTCTGACGTCGGTGAGCTGAAACGCTTGGTGACCGCCATCTTGCAGGAAGTGGACAGCTGGCCGGATTCGGGGCTGCTGCTGGCGGCGACAAACCACCCTGAGTTGATCGACCCCGCACTGTGGCGCCGGTTCGACCGCATCCTCAACTTCGAGTTGGCCGACGCCGCTGGGGTGCTTGCCGCGGTCAGGCGCTATCTCGGCCGCGATATCGACGCCTTCGAGCCTTGGGTCGATACGCTTGCAGCGACGCTGCAGGGCCACTCCCTTTCGGATGTCGAACGTACGGTGCTGTCGCTTCGTCGCAGCGCGGTCCTCGACAGAAGTGAACCACGCAAGCTGGTCGCCGACCTCGCGTTGCAACAGGTCGGGGCGTTGGATAAAGCCGCACGGCGCGAACTGGCTGTCACGCTCGCGAAAGAGGGTGGGATGTCGCATAACCAGATTTCTGAATTGACAGGCGTAGCACGCGACACCTTGCGTAAATATGCCGGGCCTTCGCCAATTAAGGGCCGTGGGCCACGAAAAGGAGATTGAGTATGGCAAACCGCTTCATCATTGGTAAGGGCGAGCTTCTTACCTACGACATTCCGGCTCCCCCCATGGTGTCCAAGAAGGCGCACCCCTACTCGCTTGATGAAGCAAAGTCGATCATCATCCCTCAGATGAAAGAAGCTGTCATCAATTTGAAGAAATTGCCTGCAACGGCATGTCCGCACGACTTCGCGGTCGCGAAGCTACAGCTGCATCCGGCGTATATCTCGAAGAGTTTTTTCCCAAAGGCGTTGCTCAGGGAGGTCGGCCTCGTCTCGATTGGAAGCCGGACCGCGCGCGTCAGCCCGCGGCGGGATCTACGGATCAAAGCCCCGTTGGAGTGCGAAACCACGGAACTCTTCATTGCCGGCACCAGGACCGCGCTTGCGCGCCTGCCAAGCTTGGCGCTGGGCCTCGATGACGGAACCACAGCAGCCCTCCAATTTCGGCAGATTGAACATTTTAAAGGCATGGAAGCAGCGGATCGGGTGCGCGCTTTTGATGGCAACCCGGGCAACGTGTTCGAGGTAGGCCTGCACCTGATTCCGGATCAGCCTCCGGAAATTTTGCGCCAGGCTTTTGGTGCGTATGCGAACGCTTGTGGATTCAAGGTCAATACGCAATACGAGTTTCCTGTAGGCCGAATGCTGTTCTTGGCCATTGAAGGCGACGCGTCCGGCTTGCCGGTTCTGGCCCAATTCACGCTCATGCGCGTCGTGCGGCCGATGCCCAAGGTACGTAGCGCGCGACCGATGCCTCGCGCCCATGGGGTTGCGGTTGGTTTTACACTTCCTATCGCGGCACCGCTGTCGAGCGAGCCGACAGTGGCAATTTTGGATGGCGGACTGCCTTCGCGGCACGTCCTCGATCGGTATATTGGCAGGTATGAAAAGTCAGATCCTGCCGCAAGCGACGTCGACGAATACGTCGCGCACGGCTTGGGCGTGACTTCCGCGTTCTTGTTCGGGCCCATTGAGCCAGGAGGAACTGCAGCTCGCCCTTATGCGCTCGCCGACCATTTTCGGGTCCTTGATGCGACCTCGGACGGCGAAGATCCATACGAGCTGTATCGTACGCTTGCGCATGTCGAGGAAGTTTTGCTCTCGCGTCAGTATCAGTTCATCAATCTCAGTCTCGGGCCGGATCTGCCGTATGAAGACACGGACGTGCACGCATGGACCGCAGTGCTCGATACGATGCTCAGCGATGGTGACACATTAGTGACCGTCGCCGTGGGTAACAACGGCGAACGCGATGATGCCTTGAAGCTCAATCGCATCCAGGTGCCGTCAGACAGCGTCAATGCGCTGTCGATTGGCGCGGCGAATTTCTCAACCGAGAAGTGGGCAAAAGCACCCTACAGCGCCAAGGGGCCCGGGCGTAGCCCAGGTCGCCGCAAACCGGACGCGCTCGCATTCGGCGGAAGCGGCAAGGAATACTTTCACGTTGTCCGGCCGGGACCGAAGGCTGAACTCGATGCGACGATGGGAACTAGTTTTGCGTCACCATTTGCCTTGCGCACTGGCGTCGGCGTGAGAGCGATCCTCGGCGAGGAAGTTCACCCGTTGACCATCAGAGCACTGATGATTCATGCCGCCGACGCCAATGCCGACGTGAGCGCCGAGGAGGGCGGCTGGGGGCGAATTTCCCAAGACGTCAACGACGTTATCATGTGCGGCGATGGGGTGGCGCGAATCATCTACCAAGGCATGCTGCGCCCGGGAAAATATCTTCGTGCACCTGTTCCGCTGCCGTTGACCCAGTTGGATGGCACCGTGAAAATTACCGCCACCTTTTGCTACGCGAGCCCGGTCGACATCGAGGATTCGGCAGCGTATACCAAAGCTGGACTGGGAATCACGTTCCGCCCGCACGCCGGCAAGATGAACGGAAATCAGGTCAAGTCGCGCTCCTTCTTCACGTCGACGGAGTTTCGCACCGAACAGGAGCAGCGTACTGATCTTGGAAAATGGGAGACCGTGTTGCATGCGACCGACAACTTCCGTGGATCCAGCCTGGACCAAGCGACTTTCGACGTGCACTACAACGCGCGCGACGGCGGCGGCGCTGCGGGTACGGGCAGCGAATTGATTCGTTATGCACTCGTGGTGACGGTCGAGGCGCCAAAACACGCGGACATCTACGACAAGATCCTGGCGGCCCACAGCAAGCTCAAGGCCATCGAGCCGAAGATCAGCATTCCGATTCGGACTTGAGAAGGTCGTATAAGCCTGCGCAATGTGACTTGCCACAAGCACTAATTCAGTTGAATAGAATTCGTTCCATGTAGAAGCAGTAAATTATGTTGTGTTAATAAGCAGTCGGTTTCCAGAAGCAATCCATCCACGCTGAAAAGGGCATTACCATGAAAACGTACCACTTCAAAATCGAAAACGACAACTACCCGTGGCCGACGCAGTTCATTACCGGGGCCGATGTCCGTGGCGTCGGGCCGGGTATTCCCGAGGGCATGGACCTGTTCATCAAGCGCAAGAACAGTCCTGGCGTCCTGGTTGCTAATGACGACAGGTTTGACTTAGGCGAGTCTGGAATCGAAAAATTCTATGCTCAAGATGCCAGTTCAGAGGCGGGTGGACTCTAACATGGCGTTACTATTCGACAGCGATTACGAATACCTGAAGGAAATTGGGCAGGACTATGTCGAAGACGAAGCGACGCGCTTTCTGATTCTTCGGGGCTTCCCACTTCCTGCCGGTATCTACAAGGCAGGTGATGCCGCCTGCACCGCCTTAGACGTGCTCTACATTGTCCCCGCAAACTATAATACCGAGGGCGGAGATATGTTTTGGACCAGTTGCAAACTCGAACGCGTGGACGGTGTGCCTATCCCAAGCATTAGCGGACCTGCCGAAGACAGTCGAACGTTTTCCGGTGTCGAGTACCTACGCTGGTCGCGCCACTGGAACAACAAGCCGTGGCGACCGAAAGTCGACAACATAGAACAAATCGTAAGCCGCTTGACCTGGGCATTTGCCAACCCTGATGCGAAACGCGTATGAGCGCGCGGATCGTATTCACCGGAAGTCAAAACGAGCAACTTCGTATCTGGCTCGAGGGGCATCCCGAGGGCCACGAGCGTGCTGCGCTGGTCTTGTTCCGCAAGCTCGATCGGTCGGTTGCCGGGCTTGAAGCGTCTCCGCGGTATGTTTGTGTGGACGTATTGGAGCTCAAAGATGACTGGATCGTCAGCAGCTCAGCGACGCACGTCCGCATCAACATGAGGCTTCTGCCCGAGTTCTACTTGCGGTGCGAATTAGAACATCTCGAGCTGGGTTTTATTCATAGCCACCCTGTAGGTGCGCATGCCTTCTCGGCGATCGATGACCAGAACGAACAGAACCTTCTGCGAGGTTACGCTGGCTGTAACGGCACAGCCGTCGCACTGGTGACACTTGTGCTTTGTGAAGGGCGCTGGCACGCGCGTACGCGATCGGGCGCGACACCAAAATTGTCGACCCCAGCGCGCCACGTGGCGGTCCTTTCGGACGGTATCGAACTACACCTTGGGTCTTCCTCCGGCGTTGAAGAGAATGTGGCATCGCTTGCTCGCCAAGAAACGGCTTTTGGCAAACCTTTCAATCGAAAGTTGCAGTCACTTCGTGCTGTCGTCATCGGTGCTGGCGGAACGGGATCTGCACTTGCTACGTTGCTGGCGCGCTGCGGTATCGGAGAATTGATAGTCGTGGATGGCGATAAGTTAGAGACCAGCAATCTCAATCGGGTTCGGGGATACCGAGTAGCAGACGTCGACCAAAACAAGGCGGACACGCTCGCCCGCTACATTGCAAACCTTGGACTGTCGTGCGCGGTCACATCCATTGCGGAATTTGTCGACAGGTCGCCCGATGCCGTCGATGCGATCTCCACAGCCGATATCATTTTCGGATGTACCGACGATGTCAGTGGCCGTGACGTTCTCACCCAAGCGATGTATTATTATTGCCTTCCTTGCATTGATGTAGGCCTCACAGGCCGCATTGATCACGATGAAGAAGGTGACCCGTACTTGCGGGATCATCGCGGCCGGATCAGCGTGATAGCGCCGGAGGCAGGCGCTTGCCTTCGCTGCCAGCGGGTGGTTACTGAAGAAAAGCTCGCGTATGAACGCGCAGTGCGTGAGCGCCCGGAGCTGAAGAACGTGGACAAAGAAACGCTGTTGCGCGAGTACTACTTGAAGGGGGGAGGGGAAGCAGCACCCGGTGTCGGTCCATTTACGAGCATGGTTGCCGACTTCGCTATTTCCACATTCATGAATCTGGTGAGGCGCTATCGACGTTTGTCTGAAGATTTTTCGGCCGATAACGTCTGGATCGATTTCGTCCACCTGAACTTTTCCAGCATTAAGAACATCCGCAATCCCAATTGCTTCTGCTGCGGCACGTCGGGGCTGCTAAACGCCTCTGAAAATGGTTATCGTCTCGGTATGGCCTCTCTCGGGAAACTTCCAACACCATGAGCATTTTCTCAGCACTGGCCGAATGGTTCAAAGGACAGCCGCCGGCAGCACCTGCCGGCGGGGACGCACCGACCAGCACGCCAAATTCCCGCCGGGTTCTGCCGCCGATCCATTTTGAAAGTATTTTAATAATCCCAAGGGTGCTTCCGAGCGAAAGTGTCGAGCCAGGTCGGTTTTATGTCGTCGCCCACAAGGACGAGCACTTCTGGGCTTTGTTTCGATGCCCTGACGGCTGCGGCCAAGTAATTTCTTTGCCGCTTCGTGCGCCACACAGACCGCGCTGGTCAGTACACGCCAGTAGGGCAGGACGCGCGACATTAAAGCCGTCTGTTTGGCGGAATCAGGGCTGTATGGCGCATTTTATTCTGGAAGATGGACGCGTATTTTGGTGCAACAATTCGGGGGAGGCGCCGTCACTGGCGCGACCAGATCTTTACGGATGACGATCAAAAACAAAGAAATCGTTCGGCAGACGGCCTGGGCATGGAAACCTACGCGTAGCGACAGAAATTTGTTAGCGCGTCGATCGTGCCTGCAACGCGACGCTAGAGCAACGCGACCGAAATTTGTGAGCAAGTCGAAAATGGGGGGAGCACCACCCAAATTGCTCTCTTGAGCGGCGACAGAATTTTGTGAGTTTGCGGAGAGCACAGCAAAACCACGACAGAATCGTGTTAGTAGGTCGCGCTCGTATCCCCAGATACAAGGATTAACAAAATTGTGTCGCTAGCACGGGAAGAATTCTGTCGGTCGACTACCGTAGAGAAATCTGGACAAGAGCGCTTTGTGGCCAGCCCTCAAGCTGGGCTTAGGCCAGATCCGAGGAGCCTTAATTCTCAAAAAATCAATCACTTACAGGAGGATTTGGGTATTTTTGCACGAATCCCGGCCAACCCTCATGTAAACCGTTGTTCTCTTCGGACTCCGTATTTGACATAATATAAATTATGCGAAGAGCTGTAGTGCCAGCACATAAACTTCATACATTGGTGGTTTCAGGGCGAAGCTCGCGTTCTTAGCGGCTTCGTCCGTTACCGCTAAATCCTAGCTGGACGTAGCCGCCACCTTGGCACGCGCTACGTGCAATTTTTTGTAGCTGTCGATCAGCCGCTGGTGCCTGTCGAGCCCCTCCAGCTTCATACTCGTTGGCGTTAAGCCAAAGAAGCGCACGCTGCCGTCCACCGACCCCAACACCGCATCCATCCGGGGATTGCCAAACATCCGGCGGAAATTAACCACGTAATCGTCCAGTTCCAACTCGTCATTCAGCAGAACCTCCAGCACCACATTCAAGGCCTGATAAAACAATCCGCGCTCGACCGAGTTGTCGTTGTACTGCAGGAAGGCTTCCACCAGCTCTTGCGCCGCCTCAAACTGCTGTAATGCGAGATGAATCAGCAGCTTCAACTCCAGAACTGTCAGTTGACCCCAGACCGTGTTCTCGTCAAATTCGATGCCAATCAGTGTGGCGATGTCGGAGTACTCGTCTAGCTCACTGTTATCTAAACGCTCAAGCAGCGCCTCCAGGCTGGCATCGTCCAGGCGATGCAAGTTCAAAATGTCGGCGCGAAACAACAGCGATTTGTTTGTGTTATCCCAGACCAAATCTTCGACCGGATAAACTTCCGAATAACCCGGCACCACAATCCGGCAGGCAGCAGCTCCAAGATGCCCATACACGGCCATGTATACCTCTTTGCCCATGGATTCGAGAATACCGAACAAGGTAGCGGCTTCCTCGGCATTGGAGTTTTCACCCTGGCCAGAAAAATCCCACTCAACGAAATCGAAATCGGCTTTGGCACTGAAAAAGCGCCACGACACCACGCCGCTCGAATCAATGAAGTGTTCAACAAAATTATTTGGCTCAGTCACGGCGTTACTTACGAAGGTCGGCCGTGGTAAATCGTTCAGGCCTTCAAAACTGCGACCCTGTAGCAATTCCGTAAGACTGCGTTCCAGCGCCACTTCCAGGCTTGGGTGCGCTCCGAACGAGGCAAACACACCACCTGTCCGTGGGTTCATTAAGGTGACGCACATCACTGGGTATGCTCCGCCCAGCGAAGCATCCTTTACCAGCACGGGAAAGCCCTGCTCTTCCAACCCCTGAATGCCGGCCAGAATGCCGGGGTATTTCGCCAGTACCTCCTGCGGGACATCAGGCAATGCGAGTTCACCCTCCAGAATTTCGCGCTTTACCGCCCTTTCGAAAATTTCTGACAGGCATTGAACCTGGGCTTCGGCCAGCGTATTTCCGGCACTCATGCCATTGCTGCCGTATAGGTTTTCGATCAGGTTGGACGGAAAATACAC
Source organism: uncultured Oxalobacteraceae bacterium (assembly GCA_946480015.1). The sequence continues at coordinate 67,391 of CAMLIL010000002.1, forward strand.
CACCTCTCCGTCCGACTGCCGCACATACGGCAGCGAACAGATACCGCGCTTCACATTGCCGGAGTTGGTGTCGTACAAATGCGATCCACATAACTCGCCATCGGGATCGTAGATTTGCAGGCAGTACTCATCCAGGATTTCAGCCGGCAGCGCGTTTTTAGGGCCCGGCTTGAACCAGCGCTCATCGGGGTAATGTACAAACGGCGCGTTGGCGATGTCTTCGCCCCAGAATTGACCGCCATAGAAATGATTGCAACTCAGTCGCTCGATAAACTCCCCCAACGCCGATGCCAACGCACTTTCTTTGGTCGCACCCTTCCCATTGGTAAAACACATCGGCGAGTGCGCATCGCGGATATGCAGCGACCAGACATTGGGAACAATATTGCGCCACGAAGCGATTTCAATCTTCATGCCCAAGCCCGCCAAAATTCCCGACATATTGGCGATGGTGTGCTCCAAAGGCAAATCCTTGCCCGCAATATAAGTGCTCGATTCAGAAGCCGGATCCAACATCAGCAAGGCCTGAGCATCGGCATCCAAATTCTCCACTTCTTCAATCACAAACTCCGGCCCGGTTTGCACCACCTTTTTCACCGTACAGCGGTCGATGGAGCGCAAAATACCTTGGCGGTCTTTCTCGGAGATATCCGTCGGCAGCTCAACCTGAATCTTGAAAATCTGCTGGTAACGGTTTTCCGGATCAACAATATTATTTTGCGATAGCCGGATATTTTCGGTCGGAATATTGCGAGTTACGCAATATAACTTCACAAAGTAAGCCGCGCACAAGGCCGATGAGGCCAGAAAGTAATCGAACGGGCCAGGCGCCGAGCCATCGCCCTTGTAGCGGATAGGCTGGTCGGCCACCACCGTGAAATCATCGAACTTGGCTTCGAGACGGAGCTTATCGAGAAAGTTGACCTTAATTTCCATGAGGGAATTCCAAAACAGTGCTTAAAATGAGTTAGGCACTATTATCCCTGTCTTTAGCCGTCCAGCATAGGCTGTTGACCGGCCCCACGCTACGCCTCGCCCCAACAGCGGAAGCAGCCACGCGAGCACACGGAGCGGCTGTCGTCCGTTGATGAACTCGCCGACGATCTCACGAAAACTTATGTGATCGATACCAGCGCATGCCGTCAAGTAATTTGCGGAAATTTCGCCGAGTGCGCACGGGCTCGGTGAAGGTTCAGTTATCGATCATCGCACATCGATAACATTTTCCCAAAAATCGCACAAAGTTATCAGCAAACGATATATTGATCATCACCAAATCTGCTATCGCTCCCGGATGCCTTGTACATGTGTCATCAAATGTGCAACTTCATCCCCTTGCGAATGTTATCGATAACTATAATGTAAGAAAGAGAACGGACATGAGATTAACCCAGGGCAGGCTTGCGCGTCCCCGTATCGTAGCGACGATATTCAGCGCGGTAATGATGGGCCTGGCCCTGCTGTCCTCCCCGGCCGTGGCCGCCGACACGATACAGACGCTGGCCACCGGCTACCAGCCGACCATTAACGAGACGGTCGACACCAGTGGCTTCAAGCACCCCGGCATCGGTTTGACCAAGGCCATTCTGGAAAATATGCGGACCCAGGTATTGGCCCAGAAAGAGCCGTGGAACGCGCATTTCAACGCCATGCTGCTGTCGTCCGCCGCTTCGAAGACCGCCACCTCCAGCAACCGAAGCAGCGCCGACCCCACCAAGCCGGCAAACTACGCCTTCAACAGCAAGGCCGTCAACTCGCTCTTCATCGCCGACGGCCAAAAGGCCTACACCCAGGCCCTTCTGTACTTGGTGACCGGCGACGAGACCTACCGCGGCAACGCGCTGCGCATCCTGCGCATCTGGGCGCAGATGGACCCGGCGCAATACGCATACTTCGACGATGCGCACATCCACACCGGCGTGCCGATGTACCGCATGGTGTCGGCCGCCGAAATCCTGCGCTACACGAGCTACCAGACGGCGTCACTGCAATGGACCGACGAAGACACGGCCAACCTGACCAACAACCTGATCGTCCCGGGCACGGCAACCTTCAATTACAGCAACGACCGCTTCATGAATCAGCACCTGTACCCGCTCATGGGTTCCATGGCGGGCTACATCTTCTCCGGCAACCGGGCGCGTTACAACGAGGGTGTGGAATGGTTCACCGTTAACAAGACCGCGCAGGACCAAGGAAAGAATGGCGCCATCAAACGCCTGTTCAGGCTGGTGGACCGGAACGACCTGACCGGCGAAGCGGTCAGCCCGCCCGTGGTGCAGCTCGTTGAGATGGGCCGCGACCAGGCCCACAGCGCTGGCGACCTCACCAATGTGGAAGTCCTGGCGCGCTTCCTGATGGCGCAGGGCACCAAGGTCGACCCCGTGGCGGGCACCGCGTCCACCGCCGCCAACGCGGTCGGGCCGTACGAATTCCTGAGCGACCGCATCCTCGACACCGCTGATTACTTCGGCCGCTACATGCTGGGCTACGACACGCCTTGGGTGCCCACCGCCGCCTATGCCGATGCGGACGGCACGCCCAACATTGTGTACAAGGTGCTTGCCAGCGGTTACCGCGGCCGCCTGACCATGAATACCTGGGGATCGTATTACTACTACAAATACACGCGCGGCATTAACATGGACCAGCGCGCGCCCTATTTCACCGAGGCGTATCGGCGCCGAAATTACTACAACTGGGACAGCGCCGACGGCGGCGGCGAATACTGGCTCTACATGCCGGCGGCAGCGGCAGCCGAAGGGGCGCAATTGCTGGTCAGGCCTATCGTTGAGCCACTGCGCGAGATCGAGGACCGCTTCACCTCGCTCGACGGCAATGCCCAGGCGATACGCGAAGCCACCATCGGCTATGCACGCGTCACCGCCACTAGCGCGGGAAGCAGGATCGCGCTGACCAGCTACGGCAACTCCAGCAAGAATATTGCCTTCCGGGTCAGGACAAATGGGGTCGCCACCCTCGAAGCCTTCGACGACAGCATCGCCCTGCCCGACACCAAGGGACAGTGGCGCTACGTGACCTATGCGCTCAACGCCTACCAATGGATGGGCGACATGTTCTACATCACCGTCAAGGGCGCGGGCACCACCGTGGACCTGGACCACATCAATCTGCAGCCCGGGACCGCGCTGACGGCTCCCGTCTTCACCGAGGGCGAAGCGGACCTGAACCTGTACAGCTATGCGGGCTCCACGAGCACGCTCAACCGCAGCTTCGCCGCCACCGACGCCAACTCGGGCGAGGTCGTCACCTACCAGATCGACAACATGCCGGCCGGCGCAACATTTAGCACTAGCACCGGGGCATTCTCTTGGCGGCCGACCCAGGCCGGCACCTACAGCTTCGCCATCACCGCCACCGACGGCACGACGGTGAACGCCAAGCTGGTAAAGGTGGTCGTGACGGCCGACCGCCCTTCCGCCGTCGCCGCCGCCAACGACGGCTACCAGGTTGGCACCACCTACACCACCGCCTCGCGGTCCACCTACAACGCCGCCTACGCCGACGTCATGGCCGCCGTCAGCAGCGCCACTGACGATGCGTTCGCCGCCAAACTTGCCACGCTAGGCAACGCCGTCGCCGGCCTGCAGCTGCTGACGCCCTTGCTGGACGATGGCAGCATGAATTACGCCAACATGCTGAGCTCGTCCACCTTTGGCACCCAAGTGCCAAACGCGCTGGACAGCCAGCCTGACACCTTCGTCGTGTACACCCTCGCCCAGAACCTGTCCCATACGCTCGATTTCGGCGCCAACTACCGGGTTTCCGCCAGCACCTTCCAGCTGCAGGTGCGCGCCAGCTTCCCGACCCGCATTGGCGGGGTCGCGATCTTCGGCTCGAATGACAATGAAACCTGGACCCGCCTGACGCCTGAAATGACTTCGGCCATTGAGGACATGCAGACGCTGGAGGTGCAGGACGACCTCAAGGATGACAGATTCCGCTTCATTAAGATCCAGATGGTCAAGCCCAGCAGCAACATGCTCGAACTGTCTGAATTCAGGATCATCGGCGCGCGCCACGAGGCGGTCAACCTGTTGCTGGCTGTTTCGATCAGCTCGGACCAAAGTGTGAAGAAGCGCATCGTGCCAGGCAATATCGTGAAGGTGAGCTTCACCTCATCCGCCCCGATCAACAATGTCCGTCTCGCCCTGCAGGGCCAGGCCGTCGCCGTGACCACGGCCGACAACCTGAACTGGACGGCCACCTGGGTCGCGCCGGCCACGCCGGACACCGCCCCAGTCAAACTGGTGCTCAATTACAAGACGGCTGCGGGCATCGACGCCGATACCACCTACTTCACCACCGACGGCAGCACCCTGTTCATCTCGGACCAGACCAATTACATCGCCAACCTGATGGACATCACGGCATTGACCGATTCCAGCGGCAGGAATGCGGCCGACCTGAAAACGACGGCGAACTTGCTGGTCGACAGCAACATTGGCTCGTTTACCGACTTCCGCCTCAATGGCAGCGGCGCCGGCGCCTATCTGATGTTCGACTTCAAGGAGGACGGCAGCGCCACGCTGTCGCGCGTGGAACTGCTCGCCCGTCAGGACCAGTCCGGCCGCATTGCCGGCACCGTGGTGCAGGGCTCCAACGACAACGCCAGCTGGACCACCATCTCGGGGGCCGCAGCGTCGTCGCCCGATTGGCAGCAACTGCCCATCGATAACGCCCAGCCTTACCGCTACATTCGGGTCTACAACGGCGGCACCTGGTTCGGCAACATGGCCGAGCTGCGGGTACATGGCGTGGCCCAGGCCAACCGCATCGCGGCAGTATCGATCAGTTCGCCGCAGGCGCTGCGCAACCGCATCGCAGCGGGCAACACCGTCAAGCTGAGCTTCACGGCGAAGGAAGCGGTGACCAATGTTAACGTGACAATCCAGGGACAGGCAGCCACCGTGTCCACCGCGGACAATATCAGCTTCACTGCCTCCGCCACCATGCCCCAGGGCGCGGCGCTGGGCGCCGTGACCTTCGTGCTCAATTACCAGTTGCAGAGCGGCATGACCGGCACCCCCATCACCGCCACCACCGACAGCAGCACCCTGTACGTAGCCGATGAATCCGATGTGATCAAGAATCTTCCTGCGATCGCCACGCTGATCGATTCGACCGTCAACCGGACCGCGGCGGTCACGCTGGCGTCGGTGAACAGCCTGTTCGACTCGTCCACCAGCATCTCGGATTTCCGCACGGGCACGAACAACTCAGGGAGCGGCGCCTACATCACGTTCGACATGAAAGAGGACGGCTATGCCGCGCTGTCACGGGTCACCCTGCTCGCCCGCCAGGATCAATACTCCACCCGCATTGCCGGCGCCGTGGTGCAGGGTTCCAACGACAACGCCAGCTGGACCACCCTGTCGGGTTCCGCCGTCTCGACGCCCGAGTGGCAGCAGCTGGCGATCAATAACACCCAGCCTTATCGCTACATCCGGGTCTACAATGGCGGCAATTGGTTCGGCAACATGGCCGAGCTGCGCTTGCACGGCGTGGCGCAGACCAACAAGTCTGCGGCAGTATCGATCAGCTCGACACAGTCGCTGCGCAACCGCATCGGAGCGGGCAGCACCGTCAACCTGAGCTTCACGGCGAAGGAAGCGGTGACCGATGTCAGCGCCACGATCCAGGGCCAGGCAGCCACCGTGAGCACGTCGGACAACATCAGCTTCACCGCCACCGCCACCCTGCCCAAGGGTGTGGCGCCTGGCGCGGTGACCTTCGTCCTCAATTACAAGCTGCAGAGCGGCATGAGCGGCGCCCCCGTCACCGCCACCACCGACGGCAGCACGCTGTACCTGGCCGATGAATCCGATGTGATCGGTAATATTCCTGCGATCGCCACGCTGATCGATTCCACCGTCAACCGCAGCGCGACGGACACGCTGGCGCAGGTGAACAAGCTGTTCGACGGGACCGCCAGCATCTCGGATTTCCGCACCGGCAGCAACAATTCAGGCAGCGGCGCCTACATCACGTTCGACTTCAAGACCGGCAACCAGGCCGTTCTCACCAAGGTGGAACTGGCTGCGCGGCAGGACAACTACTACACGCGCGCCAGCGGTGTGGTGATCCAGGGATCGAACGACAATGCGAGCTGGACGACTTTGACCGCGCCTGCGGCAGCGACACCGGAATGGCAAGCCCTGTCGGTCAGCAGTAGCCTGTCCTACCGCTACATTCGGATTTACAACGCTGCCGCCTGGTTTGGCAATCTGGCTGAAGTGCGCTTCCATGGCGTGGTCCGGCCCAACTGAGTGCAGCGCCGCGCCCATGAAGATGCTAGACTTTTTCATGGGCTGCATCAAGTCAAGCCAATGTGTCCAGCCCGGATACGTAATATCTGAGGTCTCCACACGTAGCGGTGACCTATCGAATCAGCCGGTCCGTAACTTGCCGGCATTTACCGCCAGCTGAGCGTCGAAGGCGCGCTTATAGGCGGGCCGCGCTTCGCCACGGGCGACATAGGCGGCAAGGTTCGCATATTCGTTCAGGATGCCAGATGGTTTCAACCTGAGCAGCACCGACACCATCAGCAGGTCGCCCGCACTGAACGGACCATCGAGCCATTCGGCATCGCCAAGGCGACTGGAAAGTTGCTCCAGCCGGACGCGCACGCGATCCGCGACCAAAGGCAGGCGCTCCTCATACCAGGGCTTGTCGCCCTCCAGCAGCCTGGCGGTTCCGAGTTCAAGAATCGGCGGTTCCACCGTGTTAAGCGCGGCAAACATCCATGTGATGGCGCGCGCGCGGGCATTGGCACCGTCCGGCAGCAGGCCCGCATGGCGCTCGGCGATATGGAACACGATCGCCCCTGTCTCGAACACAGCGAGACCGTCTTCCTCGTAAGTGGGAATCTGGCCGAAAGGATGAAGCGCCAGATGCGCCGGCTCCTTCAATGCACGGAATGAAACAAGGCGAACCTCGTAGGGCTGCCCCACCTCTTCCAGCGCCCAGCGCACGCGGGTGTCCCGCGCCAGGCCCTTGCCACCATCGGGGGACCGTTCAAAGGCGGTAATCGTGATTGTCATCGTGAGCCCTCCCCGGGCTACCGTATCTCATGGAACAAGGAATTGGACTTCACGCGCGTCCTTGCTCCAGCAGGGACAGCAACTCTTCAGTACTTACCGGCTTTACCAGATGATAATCGAATCCGGCAGCCTCAGACTGTTGCCTGTCGTGCGGCTGGCCGTAGCCGGAAACGGCAATCAACTGTGAATGCGCTACCGCCGGCATTGTTCTCAGGCTGGCCGCCAGCTCCCTGCCGTCCATGTCGGGCAGACCGATGTCGAGCAGACAAACATCCGGCGCGGTCGCCTGCGCCGTGCAAATGGCATCGCCTCCGGTGTGCGCAAGCACCACCTGGTGGCCGGCCATCTCCAGCAACATCTCGAGCATTTTTGCTGCGTCGACGTTGTCATCGACGATCAGCACGCGCAGGCTCCGGCCTGCCGGTGACTGCGCATCGCCAGAAGCCGCATCGTCCGTGCGCGCCTCGGCCACGTCCCGCAGCGGCAAACGTACGGCAAATGTACTGCCCAGACCCGGACCGGGGCTGTCGGCGCTGACCGACCCACCGTGGGCAAGCACCAGGCTTCTGACGAGCGCCAGGCCGACGCCCAAGCCGCCCTGGGACCAGTTCGAGGACCGCTCCCCCTGAACAAACAGCTGAAACACCTTGTCGACCAGCTCGGGCGCCATGCCGACCCCGTTATCGGACACCTTCAGCTCGACTTCGCCTGCTGCGAGACGAAGCTGCACGTCCAGCCTGCCGCCGGCAGGCGTATATTTCGCGGCATTGGTCAGGATATTGGCCACCACCTGGACAAGACGCTTGTAATCGCCCCCTATCCAAGCCGGCTGGTCCGCCATGTTGACGCAAACCTCGTGCGACATGCTGCTGACCAGGGGCGCCACCTGCTCCATCGCGGCCGTCAGAACATCCCGAAGATCCAGCGGGTCATGGGCCAATTCAATGAGCCCGCGCGTCACCCGCGCCACATCGAGCAAGTCATCGAGCAGCGCGGCCAGATGTCCGGCTTGCCGCGCGACGATGGCAGCCGTTTCCTTCACGCGTTGCGGATTTGATGCGGTCAATTTCAGCGACTCGGCGGCTGCGGAAATCGGGGCAAGCGGATTGCGCAGCTCATGCGACAGCATCGCCAGAAACTCGTCTTTGGCTTGATTCATGTGCGTCATCTCGGTGAGCAAGGCTTCGCGCTCGCGATGGGCCTGCTCAAGACGAAGCCGGTCCGTCGAATCGCGCGTGAAGCACCGCGTATAGCGCAACTTGCCGTCGACAAAGCAGCCGTTCGAATAAATCAGCACATGCTTGACGGAGCCGTCCTTGCAGCGCAGCCGTGCCGGCTGATCGTAAAAAATTTCCCCCGTTTCCAGCCTCGCCAGCATGCTTTCTATGACGGGCTGATCGATGTGAAACTCCGCGACGTGGTGCCCGACATATTCTTCCCAGCGATAGCCCAGCATTGCCAACTCAGCCTTGTTCGCCCAGAGTATCGTGCCGTCGCTGCCGAGGCGCTGCAGCCCTTCGGCAGCATTGTTGACAAAATCGGCCAATTCCTGTTCCCGGTGGCGCAAGGTCTGGACCGCTTCCTGCGCACGGGTCAATTCCCCCTGAAGCGCCCGATTGCGCTGCTCCATTTCGACCACGCGCATGTGCAGGTCGAGCGATGGCGGCGATGACGGCGCATGGACCGCCTGGGAACACGCATGATCGTGCTCGCGGCATACCTGCTGGAATTTCGCCAACAGATCGACCGACGAAAACACGCTCCAGGGATACGCACAAAACAGGGAAAATTCATGTCCTCTGCCGTGCAGACCGTTCCATAATTGTTCAAGCCGGATCGCAGCATCATACAAGCCTTGCGCGCAAAGAATTGCGACCATCTCACCGAAGGCATGAACTGACCCGCTGCTCACGCAGGCGTCGCGAACAATCTTGCCGACGATGTTGTTGAAACGGTCCTCATCAGGCCAGCCGTTCACCATGAACTGCGCGAGTACCGCTTCGGCTTCAAAGACAATAAGCTCGCCGGGAAACCATGGCGACTGGTTGGCCTGGCTACCGAGCCCGGCCAGAATGCGGCGCAGGATACTGATGTGGTCCGCCGTTGCAATAACGATGGAAATACCGCCCGAGCGCAAGGCAACGTCGAGGAAATCGGCGACTTCCTCCAGCATTGATTCATCGTGATCGTAAAAGCGGACGACATGGCGCTCCTTACCGGAAGCGTTGGCGGGCAATGCGATATCCAAAATTCTCCCCGGCAAAAATCTAAAGTGCCAGTGCCCTGGCATCAGGTCCCTGCCGCTGTGTCGCCGCGCCGCCAAAGGACGCATGCTGTTGTTCAGGAGGCAATGTAGCCTCAGTTTACTCGAACATTGAATTCCTACTCACACCGTTGACGCCACCGCGCCCCCATCTCTCGTCACATTGCCGCAACAGCTATTCCGAGTGCACCCTTATCAAAATGGTCGACGAGGGCGGCGTAAGCCTCAAATCCGATATTGTCTCGGCCGGGCTACGCGTGAATTTCTAAACCGCGCCAGGTGCGGCGTTCGGCACCCATGCAGGCTTGTTCTCGATTCAAGTGCAACTAAATGGTTGCATTCATTCGTGTGGCACTCCATACTGACTTGAGCAACCAAATGGTTGCATCAACCTCCAGCCACCATCCAAGGAGCACACCATGAGTGCCGTACTCAACAGCGATACCGACCGCATCGAACGCAGCATCGTCATCAACGCGCCGCGCGAGCGCGTCTGGCATGCCCTGTCCAATCCCGAGAAATTCGGCGCCTGGTTTGGCGTCAATCTGGCCGGCCAACAATTCCTGCCTGGCCAGCGCACGCGCGGCAACTTCACGATCTGCGGCCATGAGGACGCCTTTTTCGATGTCGTCGTCGATCGCGTAGAACCGCAGCAATTGTTTTCCTTCCGCTGGCATCCGGGCGCCATCGATACCAGCGTGGACTACAGCAGCGAAACCCCGACCCTCGTGACCTTCACCCTGGACGACACACCAGACAAGGGCACCCTGCTCAAGGTGGTCGAATCCGGTTTCGACAATGTCCCGCCACACCGCCGCATGGAAGCGTTCCGGATGAACAATGCCGGCTGGGATGCGCAGATGGCCAATATTGTGCGCTATGTCAGCGCATAAGCCGCCATCGCCCGACACGCTGGCGGCGATCTTCGCCGCGCTGGGCGATCCCACGCGGCTCAAGCTGATCGCCCTGCTGTGCGCCGGCGGCGCCCTGTCGATCGCGCAATTGACGGCCAACACCGACATCAGCCGCCAGGGTGTCACCAAGCACTTGCAGGTGCTGGCCGACGCCGGCGTCGTGCGCGACCTGAAGCTCGGGCGCGAGCGCCGCTGGCAATTGGAACCCGGCAGTATCGAAGAAGCGAAGCGCTCGCTGGAAGTGATCGGCAAGCAGTGGGACATGGCATTGGGCAACCTCAAGGCCTTTGTCGAGTCGGAGTGATTCCGCAAGCCGGTTGGGGGCGCTATAATTACCGGTTCCCCTAGCCAGGATTGCTGCCATGTCCCTCCTCGATCATCAACTCGAACTGCTTGCGCCCGCCAAAACCGCCGAGATCGGCCGCGAAGCCATCCTGCATGGTGCCGATGCGGTCTATATCGGCGGCCCGGCTTTCGGCGCGCGCCACAATGCCAGCAATCCGCTGGAAGACATCGCCGCCCTCACCGCCTTCGCCCACCGCTACCGGGCGCGCATCTTCGTGACCATGAACACGATCATGCATGACGCCGAGCTCGATTTGGCGCGCAAGCAGATCTGGCAGTTGTACGAAGCCGGCGTCGATGCCCTGATCATCCAGGACATGGGCCTGCTCGAACTGGACTTGCCGCCAATTCAGCTGCACGCCAGCACGCAGTGCGACATCCGCGGCGTGGACAAGGCGCGCTTTCTCGGGCAGGTCGGTTTTTCCCAGCTGGTGCTGGCGCGCGAATTGACGGTCGAACAGATTCGCGCCATCCGTGCCGAGGTCGACACGCCGCTTGAATACTTCGTCCACGGCGCCTTGTGCGTGGCGTTTTCCGGCCAGTGCTTTATCTCGCACGCCGACACCGGCCGCAGCGCCAACCGCGGCGATTGCTCGCAGGCTTGCCGCCTGCCCTACACCCTGTCCGACGGCCAGGGCCGCGTCGTTGCCTACGAAAAACATTTGCTGTCGATGAAGGACAACGACCAGAGCCGCAACCTGGAGGCGCTGGTCGACGCCGGCATTCGTTCCTTCAAGATCGAGGGCCGCTACAAGGACATGGGTTACGTCAAGAACATCACGGCCCACTATCGCCTGCTGCTGGACGAATTGCTGGAGCGCCGTCCGGAATTTGCGCGCGCCTCCAGCGGCCTCACCCAGGTGCTGTTCACCCCGGATGTCGACAAGAACTTCCATCGCGGCCACACGGACTACTTCGCCCAAGGCCGCCAGGACGATATCGGCGCCTTCGATTCGCCCAAATATGTGGGAGTGGAGCTGGGCACGGTCATGCACATCGGCGCCGACCATTTCGATCTGCTGGCCAAGGCCGGCATGGCCAATGGTGACGGGCTCAACTACATGCACAAGCGCGCCACCGTGGGTGTGCAGGCCAACAAGGTGCAACTGCTGGGCCACGACGACGAGGGCCAGCGCTGGCGCGTGTATCCCAACGAACTGATCAACACCCTGCCGGGCCTGAAGCTCGGCACGCAGCTGCACCGCAACCGCGACCATCAGTGGGAATCGACGCTGAACAAGAAATCGTCCGAACGCAAGGTGGCGCTCGACCTGACCCTGAGCGAACACGCCGGCGGCCTGCGCCTGTCGCTGCGCGATGAAGACGGCATCGCCAGCAGTACCGACGCGGCCATTGCCCTGCAACCGGCCCAGCAGGCCGAACAGGCCGACACGGCACTACGCATTAGTCTGGGAAAGCTGGGCAATACGATGTTCGACGCCCGCAGCGTGTCGCTGAACCTGTCGCAGCCATGGTTCGTGCCGACCGGGGCGATCAACGCGCTGCGGCGCGACGCCATTGCCGCGCACGAGCAGGCGCGTTTGCAGGCCTGGGAGCGCCCGCCGCGCAAGGCCCCGGCCGCGCCGCGCGCCATCTATCCGGACACCCAGCTGAGCTATCTGGCCAATGTGTATAACGAGAACGCGCGCGCCTTTTACCACAAGCACGGCGTGCAGCTGATCGCGGCGGCCTACGAGGCGCACGAAGAAGCCGGCGAGGTGTCGCTGATGATCACCAAGCATTGCCTGCGCTTTTCCTTCAACCTGTGCCCCAAGCAGGCCAAGGGCGTGCAGGGGGTGCAGGGCCAGGTGCGCGCCGAACCGATGACCCTGGTCAACGGCGACGAGCGCTACACCTTGCGCTTCGATTGCAAGCCGTGCGAAATGCACGTGGTGGGGGCGATGAAGCCGGGAATCCTGAAGTCGCCGCCCCCCTCCGCCGTGCCCTACAGTCCACTGGTATTCCATCGCCAGCGCCCGCGCGCCTGACCGGCGCGCTGTCAGGCGCTGGGCCGGTTCGGCAGCTTCCTGGCCGACAGGTAGATCGAGTACAGGGCCGACAGGCCCACCAGCGCATAAACCAGGCGTGACAGCGTGCTCATTTCGCCGAAGATTGCCGCGACCAGGTCGAACTCGAACAGGCCGACCAGGCCCCAGTTCAGTCCGCCAATGATCAACAGCACCATCGCGACCCAGTCCACGGCGTTCATCCGGTTGCCGCCCACATGCTCATCGGCCGTGTGTGTAATAGCCATCGTGCTTCTCCCTTACATGATTGAAAAGGCCGGGCGCGCGGTGTGCGCGCCCGGAGCAAGCAGTGTAGGCAGGGGAATGGCGGCGGCGGGTCAGCGCCACGTCCCGGACGGCGTAGGACGATGACTCAGAATCGACACACTTGTTTTGGCGCCATTGCGGCGCCAACAGGCAGGCTTACTGCTGACGCTGATTGCGGCGGCGCGACACCAGCAGTGCGGCAGCCAGTCCCACCCCGAACAGGCCGGCCGGTTCCGGCACCTCGGCATCGGCAAGGGTGAAGTCGTCCATGGCAAAGGCGCCGCGGTCGCGGCTGATGACCAGCTTGGATACGTCATTGAACGCGGCGGCGATGAAGCTGTAGGTGCTGCCGATGCCCACATTGCCGGTGCTGCCGATCAGGTGATTGGCGGCGTCGTAGGCGCTGATATTGATCCACGAGGCCTTGGTCGACGACGTGTTCGGCGTCACGAACCATGCGCCGGCAAAGTCGAACAGAGTGCCGCTGGTGATGGCCAGGTTGTTGGCGCCCCCGTTGTTGACAAAATTGGTGCCGGAGTGGGCCGCATTATTGTAGCCGGCATACGTGGTGTCGCCCAAATAGAAATTGCTGTTCCAGGTCAACCCGCCATACGAGGGGAAGTTCGACATACTCGTCAGCATCACCTCGCCATCATCCTGGTCGGGGGTCAGGCTCTCGAAATCGAGCACGGTGGCGTGGGCGGCGATCGATACGCCAAAGCTGGCAATCAGCGCAAACATCAGTTTTTTCATGGTCTTACCTCTATCTCTGTGCGTGGGCTTACTTGCAAACGTCGCCGCTGAATGTTGGAATCGCGGACGGGGAACCGGACACCGTCATGCCGAACTCCATCGTCGCGCCCGGATAGATATTGTGGTTCCAGTCGAAATTATCGGTGGCCGAGTAGGTCGGCGAGGCGCCGCTCACCGCCGCATTCCAGAAGCCCTGCACCACCGAGTTGTCGCTGTAGGTCCAGTTCACGGTCCAGCCGCTGATCACGCTGTTGCTGTTGTTGGTGATCTTGACGGCGACGTTGTAACCGCTTCCCCACGAGGCCGTGATCACGTACTCGCACTTATTAACCGGCACGCTTGGCGCCGTGCCTGGCGTGACCGGCGCCACCGTCACCTCGCCCAGATCCGAGACCACGCCGTAGGCAATGCCGCGGCCGACGGTGCTCATGTACACCATGCCATAGGTATTCATATCGCCCAGCACGAACTGGCCGTTGCCCGTCCCGCCAAACTGGTGGGCATCGTCGTTGACGCGCATCCAGCTGGCGCCCTTGTCGATCGAGCGCAGCAGGCCGTGCACGGTGCCCACCGTGCCCCACATATACATGGCAGGATAGTCCGTATCGGGCGCGGCCTTGCCGAAGCCGACCGAGCCGCAGCTGTTGACGGTGCCGATCTTGGCGAAAGTGGCGCCGGAATCGGTCGAGTGCACCAGGCCGCCGCCGTTCAGGCAGGCCCAGATGTCGCCTTCGCGGCCGGGCACGGTGCGGATGAGGTTCGAGCCGCCGCTGGCGATGGTCGAGCGCGTCGCGAAGCTGGCGCCGCCGTCGGTGCTGACCAGGAAGTTGCCGTTGTCGTAGGCGTAGAACTTGGCCGGGTTGACCGGGTCGGCGACCGGGCGCGCATTGCTTGCGCTCAGGCCGGTGACCGGCGTCCAGCTGCTGCCGAAGTTGACCGAGCGGTAGCTGGTTGCCGAATTCTCCGGGCTGTGCAGCAGCACCGCGCCGTCGGCCGACAAGGCCAGCTTGCCTCTGGCGCCGTTCATGACGGCCGCCTGGGTCCAGCTGGCGCCGCTGTTGGTCGAGTAGTACATCTGCGAACTGCCCACCCGCGCCATGTTGCGGGTGTCGAGGGCCGCCACGGCCAGGCCGGTGGTGGTGCCCATTTGCGGCGTGTGGATGGGGCCGTACACGGCCGGGTCGCTGTGCATGAAGCCGTCGTAATCGCCGATCGCCGAGATCATGGGCAGGCCAGCCACGCTCACGGCGTCGAGCGGCACGGTTTCTTCCAGGCCGGCCACGTCGAAGCTCCAGGCGCCCTGGTCGATATTGTTATTGCGGAACAGGCCGTTGCCCGAGGTGACCAGCACGCTCTTGCCATCGAAAGGATCGAACTCGACCGAGCCGGCCCAGTGAATGGCGTGGTTGTCGACCCACGACACGCCCTTGTTATCGAGCGTGAAACCGCGCGCGACAATATCGGTCCAGGTGCGGCCGCGGTCGCTGGAAGTGTAAATCCGGTCGCCGTAGGCGTTGCCGTACTGCTGCTTCCAGGTATTGATGGTACTGGCGATCAGGTGCTTGGAGTTGGCGGGATCGACGCTGATGCCGCCGAAGGCGCTGGTGATGCCGCTCGGCGTCACGTTGACCCAGTTGACGCCGAGGGTATCGAATTCCCAGATCTGGCCCTGGTCCATCGGCTCGTCGGTGCCGGCGTGCGGACCGCTGCCGTTGGCGTAGGTCACGTACATCCTGCCGGTGCTGCCGAGTGCGGCGCGCTGCGGCAGCAGGCCGCTAGGGCCGCCCTCGACCGCTTCGAACGTGTCGCCCGCGTCATAGCTGACGTACAGATTGGGGCCGACGGCGTTCGAGCGCGAAACGCCGACGTACAGGCGCTGCGCCTGGCCGTCGACGACACTCTTCGGGTCGAGCAGCACGAAGCTGACGCCGTTGTCGTTGGGCGTGGCGGTCACGTCCAGGCCCGCCAGACGGCTCCAGGTGGCACCCGAATCGGTGCTCTTGAACAAACCGTTGCGGCGCGTGCCGACGTACAGGACATTGCTCGATCCAGGGTCGACCTGCAGCTTCTCGCCCGACTGGCGCCCCATGCCGTTGCCGTGCGCCTTGAATTGGGACGATACATCCGTGACGGTGAACGTCTTGCCGTAGTCGGTCGAGCGCATGATCGCGGTTTTGCCGCCGCTTAAGTAGCTGGTGCCAGCCAGCATGTAGACGTTGGCCGCGTTCTTCGGGTCCACCGCCAGGGATTCAATGCCCAGGTAGCCGGTTTCGGTATCCGATACCCAGTCCGTCAGCGCGACCCAGCGTGCGGCGCTCGGGTCCCAGCGGTAGGCGCCGCCGACGTCGGTGCGTACGTACACGACGCCGCGCTCGCTCTTGCTGGGGATAATGCCGGTGACGAAACCGCCGCCGCCGATGGCGACCGAATCCCAGTGGTAGTTTTCTGCGTTGGAATTTGCTGCCGACAACAGGCCAGCGGCCAACAGCACGACGATGCGCTTCAGTTTCATAGCTCTCACTTTATAGTAATTGTTGGATGCTCGGCAGCCTCATCGGGCTCTCCTGTGCCGTAAGTGCATTCTCACCATACCTATGTTGCAACACAATTGCGAATATCACCAAATATAACTATGAATTCTCACAAGCACTACTTGCCCTGTTCCGGGTAGCCGGTGCACGACGGTAGCGCATGCTGCACCGCACAAGTGCTGCGGGAGCGCCCCAATATGGACATTTTCCCTGCTAAAACCCCTCATTGCCCCGCACAGGTGCGCAAGCGCACCGTAAAGTTGCACTGCATGCATATCTTGGTGCGCGCAGGTCCGCCTGGATGTGCATGTCCAGCGGCATCAAACGATGCTCCAGTGGCAGATACGCCACACTGCGGGCCAGGCCCGCTTTTTGCTAACCCTCCAATGCGTACAGACAAAGCGCAAACACTTTGTTTTTAATTGACCAGCCGTAGCGATGCGGAATTAGCGGGAGACACATATGTCGTACTTAGCGCCTTCGGAATTTGTAGTGAAAATGGTGGAAGCAGGCGAATCCAAAATCTTGATGGCAACCCGGGATAGCCTGATCCGCGCCTACATGGCTGGCGCCATCCTCGCGCTGTCGGCCGTGTTCGCCGTCCACTGCTCGGTCACCACCGGCGTGCCCCTGATTGGCGCCATCCTGTTCCCGGTCGGCTTTTGCATGCTGTACCTGCTGGGCTTCGACCTGCTGACCGGCGTGATGGTGCTGACCCCGCTGGCCCTGCTCGACAAGCGCCCCGGCGTGACCCTGGGCCGCGTGCTCAAGCACTGGGGTGTCGTCTTCACCGGCAACTTCCTCGGCGCACTGACCGTTGCCATCCTGATGGCCATCGTGTTCACCTTCGGCTTCACCGAGCAGCCAAGCAAGGTCGGCGCCGCGATCGCCGGCATCGGCGAAGCGCGCACGCTGGGCTACGCCGCACACGGCGCCATGGGCATGCTGACCCTGTTCGTGCGCGGCATGCTGTGCAACTGGATGGTGTCGACCGGCGTGGTCGGCGCGATGATCTCCACCACCGTGGGCGGTAAAGTGATCGCCATGTGGATGCCGGTCATGGTGTTCTTCGCCATGGCTTTCGAGCACTCGGTCGTGAACATGTTCCTGTTCCCATCGGCGATGCTCATGGGCGGCAACTTCTCGATCATGGACTACATTATCTGGAACGAGATTCCGACCGTGCTCGGCAACCTGGTCGGCGGCCTGACCTTCACCGGCCTGACCCTGTACACGACCCATATCAAGACCCTGCCAAAGCGCGATCTGCGTAAAGCCGCTTAATCGCCTCGGTTAGAATCCAAAGAGCTTCAGCGCCCACGGCCTGAAGCTCTTTTTTATATGTGAAAGCGGGTTGCGGCGTGAAAATCTCGGTCGGACAATATTCGGATAAGGGACGCAAGGAGGTCAATCAGGATTTCCACGGCGTATATGTACCGCGCGAGCCGCAGCTCAGTTCCAAAGGCATCGCGGTGGCGATTGCCGACGGCATCAGCACCAGCAACGTCAGCCACATTGCCAGCCAGGCCGCCGTGACCGGGCTGTTGGACGACTACTATTGCACTTCCGATGCATGGTCGGTCAAGACCTCGGTCGAGCGGGTGCTGGTGGCCACCAATTCCTGGCTGTATTCGCAGACCCAGCAAAGCCAGGGGCGCTACGACAAGGACCGCGGCTACGTCTGCACGCTCTCCGCGATGGTGCTCAAGTCGACCACCGCGCACGTTTTCCACGTCGGCGACACGCGCATCTACCGCCTGCACCCGCACGCGCTCGAACAGCTCACCACCGACCACCGTATTTTCGTCGCACCCAACCAGAGCTATCTGGGACGCGCGTTCGGCGTCAACGCCCAGCTGGAAATCGATTACCGTACCTTTGCGCTCGAACCGGGCGAAATCTATCTCCTCGCAACCGACGGCGTGTACGAATTTGCCGACGCCGCCTTCATCCGCTCGGCCATCGCAACCAGTGCGAGCGACCTGGACACGGCGGCGCGCATGATCGTCGAGCACGCCCTGGCGGCAGGCTCCCACGACAACCTGACCGTGCAGCTGGTGCGCATCGACGAGTTGCCGCGCGCGGCGGCCAACGAACTGGTGCAGCATCTGTCCAGCCTGCCCTTCCCGTCCCTGCTGGAGGCACGCGCCGATTTCGATGGATTCAGGATCGTGCGCGAAGTGCGCGCCAGCAGCCGCAGCCATATTTATCTGGCGCTCGACAGCGAGACCGAGCAGCTGGTGATCCTCA
Source organism: uncultured Oxalobacteraceae bacterium (assembly GCA_946480015.1). Next base: position 85,784 of record CAMLIL010000002.1, read on the forward strand.
AGACGCCGGCGGTCGACATGCAGGGCGACCCGGCCCATATCGAGCGCTTCCTGATGGAAGAATGGGTGGCGCGCCGCATCAACAGCGCCCATGTGCTCAAGCCCTGCGCACAAACGCGCAAGCGCAACTATGTGTACGTGGTCACCGAATACATCGAGGGCCAGACCCTGACGCAATGGATGGTCGACAATCCCAGGCCGGACCTGGAAACCGTGCGCGGTATCATCGAGCAGATCGCCAAGGGCTTGCGCGCCTTTCACCGGCTGGAAATGCTGCACCAGGACCTGCGTCCCGATAACATCATGATCGACACCACCGGCACCGTGAAGATCATCGACTTCGGCTCGACCAGCGTGGCCGGCGTGGCCGACATGGTCGTCCAGGACGAGCAGCGCATGCTGGGCGCGGCCCAGTACGCGGCGCCGGAACTGTTTATCGGCGGCGAAGCGTCGGTGTATTCGGACGTGTATTCGCTGGGCGTGATCGCCTATCAAATGTTAACCGGCCAGCTGCCCTACGACGTGCAGGTGCCGAAGATCAAGACCACAGCCCAGCAACGCAATCTGCGCTACCAGTCGGCGCTCGATATCGACCGCCGCATTCCGCGCTGGATCGACGCGGCCTTGCACAAGGCGGTGCATCCGCAGCCTTACAAGCGCTACGAGGAAGCGGCGGAATTCGTGTTCGACCTGCGCCATCCGAACAAGGAATTCCTCACGCGCACACGATTGCCGCTCATCGAACGGAACCCGGTGATCTTCTGGAAAGGCGTGTCCTGCGTCCTGCTGGCGGTGCTGATCGTGCTGCTGGCCTACGACGCCAACGTCAGATAAGCTTGTCGTCACGCGCAGGCGGGGACGACGAGGTGATCGGTCATTGCCTGGCGCAGCAGGGACGCCGCTTCCGCGTCCCCGACAATGCCGTCCACATCCACGCCGCGCTGAAGCGGAACCACTACCGACGCCAGCAGGTTCAGATTCATCGTCACGATGATCTCGGCCAAGGCCGCCTGCGCATGCACGGCGCGGCCGGATGCGTTGAGCAGCAACACCGGCTTGTGCCCCAGTTCCGCGCACCCCACGACCCAGTCGAGCGCATTCTTGAACGCTCCCGGCACGCCATGCGCGTATTCAGGGCTGGCGATGAGGATGGCGTCACTGGCGCACATGGCCGCGCGCAATCGCTGCGCCTGCGGCGGCAACGCTTCTTCCAGGTCGGGAGAAAACAGCGGCAAGTACCCCAGTTCCTCATATACGCCGATGCGCACGCCGGGCGGCGCCAGACGCGCGGCCGCATGCAGCAGCGCGGTATTGGTCGAACCGCGCCGCAAACTGCCGGACAGGGCAATCACCTGCAAGTGTCGATCGTGCAATTAAGCTCCAGAGGAGGGAAACCGCACGATTATAGACTCAGGATTTGGGCGCCGCACTGTACAGCGGCGCAACCGTGGGAATCAGCCCGCGCAGCGTGGCAATGCGCGATTCGTCGGTCGGGTGGGTAGACAGGAAGGCAGGAGGCTGGTTGCCCTGGCTGGCCTGCGCCATTTTTTGCCACAGGCTGACCGAGGCGTTCGGATCGAAACCGGCGCGGGCGGCCAGCTCCAGGCCGATCTTGTCGGCTTCGACCTCGTTCTTGCGCGAATTGGGCAGCCCATACAGCACATCGGCAAACTGTTGAGCGACCTGCACCTGGCTCTCGCCCGCGCCGAGCGCGCCCATGGCCGCCGCCGCAAGCACGTTCTGCGCCGCGGCCTGGGACACCCGTTCACGGCCATGCTCGCGCAGCGCGTGGGCGATTTCATGGCCCAGCACCATGGCCAGCTCGTCATCGGTAATCTGCAGCTTGCGCAGCAGGCCGGTGTACACGGTAATCTTGCCGCCGGGACCACAGCTGGCGTTGACCACAGGCTGGTCGATCAGGGCCAGCTCCCAGTTCCAGTTGGCGGCGTCGGGCCGGAACACCGGCGCCTGCCGTTTCAGCCGGTCGGCAATGCGGCCGATGCGTTCCAGTTCCGGGCCGCTCTCGACCAGCACGCCGGCCGCGCGCGCCTTGTCGTTCTGATCCTTGAAGTTGACGGCGGCCATGTTGTCGACCGTCGCAGCGGGGACGATCAGCAATTGGCGGCGGTCCACGTCGACCGCGCCGGGCGCGGTGGTCGAGGAACAGGCGGCAAGCAAGGCCGTCAGGGCGGCCGTTGCGGCAAGGCTGCAGGCGCTGTGCATGGCGGGCCGCTCCTCAGTGCAGCGCCGTCATCGCATAGCCCTTCTCGGCGATCTGCTCGTTCAGGTGCTCGATGTCGTAGTCGGGAATGTGGTTGCTGGCGTCGTCGACTTCGACCGCCTTGGCCTCGACTTGCCAGTCGGTATTGGTTGCCTCTTCCGGAATCCGGCGGTCTTCGGGGACGGCCAGATAGGAGAATTTGCCGCCGTTTTCGGCCCTGCGGTAGATGTCCAAACGCATGATGATGTCCTTTGTCGATGATGAGTTCATGCCGGTCCCGCTGGAACCAGCATCGCTCCCTCAACTTAGCCTTGTATGGCTGGGACGTCTGTTAATTAGCGAACATTCACCGGGCTGGAGCACGGCCCAGCACGCGTGCCGGCAGCATGACGATGGCGCGCAGCAGCGCGAACACGGCCTCGACGCTGACGCCGATCAGGCGGAACGGCAATAACAGCAACCAGACGAGGGGATACAGAAACAGGGCCAGCAAGGCGAGCGGCCAGCAGGCCACCAGCAAGACCAGCCACAGCAAGAAGCCGAACATCGCTATCTCCCGAGAAAGTGAACGGATGACGGCACTGTAAGGCTGGGTGGCAGGCGCCGCAACGGCGCTGCGACCAACGGTCGCCGGGCCCCGACCAGCGGGGCAATCCGGCGACGAACGGGAGCGCTCAGGCGTAGGCTTCGGTGCGCACCACCGTCTGGGTGCTGGAATCGTAGATCACATCGACCTTGATCGCCGCTTCCAGCGACGGCAGCGAGCCGCCCGCGCGGTAGGCGAAACTGACCTCGATGACATCGCCGGCGCACACCTGGACCGGGCGCGACAGTGGCAAGCTCATGTAGTGGTTGAGCCAGTCGATGGTACTGTTTTGCTCGGGCACGACCGCCAGCACGTTCTTGGTGACGAAACGCAGCGCGTTCACGCAGCCGGCCTTTTCGATCAGGAACTTGCCTTCCCAGGCGATCTGGCTGTCCACCGGCTGGCTGAAGTCGAGGATGCTGTACACCGCAGGCTGGGCCAGCTCGACCGTGCCCGGATACACGACATTGGTTTCATGAAATTGCACGATGGGCGCGTAAAACCCTTCGAAATCGTATTCCTGCTGCAGCGGCTGGGCCGCCATGATCACCGCTTCCGGCATGAACACGGGCAGCGGGCCGCCGAAACGGGCCAGGTAGCGGCGCTTGAACGATTCGATCACCTCGACCTGCTTTTCGCGCAGCATGCCCACGTGGATCATTTCGCAGATGACGATATCGACCGGTTCCGGCGGCAGGTATTCGAAGGCATCGGCATGCACCACCTCGACCTTGTGGCCGTTCGGGTTCATGGCCATGAACTTGCGCGCTTCCTTGACCATGTCGGGATTGAACTCGACGCAGTACACTTTTTCCGCCTTGGCCGCGGCGAACCACGACAGCACGCCGGTGCCGCCACCCAGTTCCAGCACCTTGGCGCCGGGGAACACCGCATAATGGATGGCCGACTTGAAGCCATGCATGCGGTTCTGATCCATCAGCATATTGTGATGGTAGTGCACTGGAATAAACTGCCCCAGGTAGCAGCTCTCAATTTCGCGTTCGTTCAGCATAGTTGTCCTTTTGGTGCGCCGATGATCGGTACGACAGGATCATTATCGTTAAGTTCACGGCGCATCCAAGCGGCGAGCTAGGCTGCTTTTTCCCGCCAGTTCCTCGTTTCAGGGAACTTTATTTGGGTACGGCAAGTGCCGCCTTGATGGCGGCGACGATGCGCGGCTTGTCGGCGCGCGCGGCAATCTGCACGGCGCTCAGGCCTTCATTGTTCGTCAGGCTGGTATCGGCGCCGGCCTTGAGCAGCGTGTCCACCGCCGCTTCCTGGCCTTCGCGGGCGGCCAGCATCAGCGGCGTCAGGTCGCTGGGCGAACGGGAGTCGATGTCGGCGTGTTTGGCCAGCAACAGGCGCACGATGGCGTCGTCGCCGCCCGCTGCGGCGTAATGCAGTGCGGTCCAGCCGGGGCGGTTGACCTGGGCGCCGCGCGCCAGCAGTGATTCCACCGCCTTCTGGTTGCGCTTGAAGGCGGCCATCATCAGCGCGGTATTACCGTTCGGCGCGGCTTGTTCGAGTTGCAAATTCTTGGCGGCGATAAGACGATCGATCGCTTGCTGCGCGCCTTCGCGCAGGGCAAGGATCAGCACCGGTTCGCCGCTGATCGGGTCGATCGTGTTGGGACTGGCGCCGGCCGCCAGCAAACGTTCGACGCCGCCGCCATTGTCGAGCTGGGCAGCGAGGACGAGGTCGCGCACGGCATCGGCACGGGCGCAGACGGCGGTGAGCAGCAGTGCCGAGGCAACGGCAATCCTTAGAAGTCGCATGACCTTATCACCGTCCCACGTTGAAAAGATCGAAGAAGTTTTCCGTCGTCCGTTCTGCAACCTGGGCCAGCGGCACGCCTTTCAGGTCGGCGATGTATTCGGCCACGTGGCGTACGAAGCCCGGCTCGTTCATCTTGCCGCGGTGCGGCACCGGCGCCAGGTAAGGCGAATCGGTTTCGATCAGCATGCGTTCGAGCGGCACGGCGCGCGCGACCGCCTGCAGATCCTTGGCGCTCTTGAACGTCACGATACCGGAAAACGAAATGTAAAAGCCCATCTCGAGCGCCGCTTCGGCCACGGCGAGCGATTCGGTAAAGCAGTGCATCACGCCCGCCACGCCGCCCTTGTCGGTCCCGGCGCCCTCTTCGCGCATCAGCCGGATGGTGTCCTCGCTGGCCGATCTCGTGTGAATAATCAAGGGCTTGCGCGTGATTCTTGACGTGCGGATGTGGACCCGGAAGCGCTCGCGCTGCCATTCCAGGTCGCCTTCCAGGCGGTAATAATCGAGCCCGGTTTCGCCGATGGCAATGATTTTCGGATGCTGCGACAGTTCGGTCAGCTGCTCGACCGTGGGCTCGGGCGTGTCCTCATAGTCCGGATGGACGCCGACCGAGGCGTAAATATGCGGATATTGCTCGGCGAGCGCCAGTACCTGAGGGAAATCGGGCAGGTCGACCGACACGCACAGCGCATGCGTGACCTTGTTCTCGGCCATCTTGGCGAGAATCTCCGGCATGCGCGCGGCCAGTTCGGGGAAATTGATGTGGCAATGGGAATCGATGTACATCCCGCCATTGTACGGCCTAGCTTATATGCTTGCCCAGAATGACCAGGCCAGGGGCCACCGGGCATGCCGCATCAGAGCGTGTGGGTCGCGCGCGAGGAGCGCAGGGCGGCGCCCAGAATTTCCTCGATGCGCAGCTTGGCGCGCTGGCCGGCCTCGTCGTCGGGAAAATGCACGCCGATGCCCTGTGCCTTGTTGTTGTTCGCGCCAGCCGGCGTGATCCATGCCACCTTGCCCGCGATCGGATACTTGTTGGGGTCGTCCATCAGCGCCAAAATCAGGTAAATCTCGTCGCCGATCTTGTAAGGCTTGTTGGTGGGCACGAAGATGCCCCCGTTCTTCAAAAAGGGCATGTAGGCCGCGTACAGCGCCGCCTTTTCCTTGATGGCAAGCGACAGCACCGATGGCCGCGGTGCATGCGGAGCGCTCGGGTCAGTGGGATTGCCAGCCATTCAATTCCTTTCAGGTGCAGCACGCAGTGTAATCAAGCAACATGTCTTCGACAAACAATTTCGGTGACAAGGGATGATCGGCCACGGCGCGCCGCTCGTTGGTGCTTTTGATCGCCTGCATCAGTTTGGCGGTATGCACCCGTCCCGCCAGCGTAGCAACTTCCTTCTGATAGCGCGGGAAATAGCGGACGCTCCCAGACAGTTTGTACGAAAAAACGTCATACAGCCAGCGTTGTTGCCACGAGACAAGTGCTGCCAGCGGGATTTTGCTCAATTTGTCAGCATTCTTCAATGCATCTTCGATATTCGGGTGCGCCAGTAGCTGCAGTAGCGCATCCATTTCCTCGCGATTGGCCGTCTCGGACGCGGCCAAGGCCGCCAGCGGCGCCCCGCCCTGCTCGCGCAGCCAGGCGTCGGCATCGGCCAAACCTTGTTCTTTCAGCCACGCCAGCGCGCTCGCGGCGTCCGGCATCGGCAAGGCAAATTTGCGGCAGCGCGACAGGATGGTTGGCAGCAGGCGGTCCAGGCTGTTCGAGGACAGCAGGAACACCGTCCCCGGCGGCGGCTCTTCCAGCGTCTTGAGCAAGGCGTTCGAGGCCGAGGTATTGAGCGCTTCGGCCGGATACAGCACCACCACCCGCAAGCCCTGGCGGTGGGTGGAGATGTTCATGAAGTCGGCCAGCGCGCGGATCTGCTCGATCTTGATTTCCTTGGAGGGCGTCTTGCTTGCCTTGGCTTTCTTGTCGGACTCGCCGTCCTCGCCCTCGGGCGGCGGCTCGTCTTCCAGCGCTTCGGGCCGCACACGCCGATAGTCGGGGTGATTATTTTGCGAAAACCAGCCGCACGACACGCAGGCGCCGCAGGCATGGCCATCGGCCTGGACGTTTTCGCACAGCAGCGCCTGGGCGAAGGCTTCGATGAAATCGGCCTTGCCGGTCCCGGCCGCGCCGTAAAACAGCACCGCGTGCGGCATCCGTGGACGCAAGCTCTGCAGCTGCTCCCACGCGCCGGCTTGCCAGGGATAGATGGTCTTTGTCATCACAACTTTGCAATAATTTCAGTCACGCGCGCGCGGGTTTCCTCGATGCTGCGGGTGGAATCGATGACCACGACACGCTCGGGAAACTGGCGCGCGCGGCGCAAGTATTCGGCACGGCAGGCGGCGAAGAAGCCGGCCTGTTCCTGTTCGAACTTGTCCAGGGTGCGGGTGGCGTCGAGGCGGGCGCGGGCGATCTCGAGCGGCACGTCGAACAATAAGGTCAGATCAGGCTGGCGCTGCGGATGCACCCAGTGCTCCAGCGCTTCCAGCTTGGCGCGGTCCAGGCCGCGCCCCCCGCCCTGATAGGCGAAACTGGCATCGGTGAAGCGGTCGGAAATGACCCATTCGCCGCGCGCGAGGGCCGGCTCGATCACCTGCGCCAGATGTTCCCGGCGGCTGGCGAACATCAGCAGCGCTTCGGTTTCGAGGTGCATCTTTTCGTGCAGCAGCAATTTGCGCAGGCGCTCGCCCAGCCCGGTGCCGCCCGGTTCGCGCGAGGACACCACGGTCTTGCCGCGCGCTTCCAGCAGCGCGACGACGAAAGCGATATGGGTAGACTTGCCGGCACCGTCGATGCCCTCGAAAGTGATGAATTTGCCCGGTACTGCAGAGGTGCTGTCGGTCATGGAGCGCGCTGATAACGGTTGACGGCCTTGTTATGGTCGTTCAGATTGCCGGAAAAATGGCTGGTGCCATCGCCGCGCGAAACGAAATACAGCGCATCGGTCTTGGCCGGGCCGAAGGCGGCCGTGAGCGACTGCAGCCCCGGCAAGGCGATCGGCGTCGGCGGCAAGCCAAAGCGCGTGTAGGTATTGTACGGGGTATCGGTTTCCAGATCGCGTTTGCGAATCTTGCCGTCATACTTGTCGCCCATGCCGTAGATGACGGTCGGGTCGGTCTGCAGCATCATGCCGGTTTTCAGGCGGTTGACGAATACCCCGGCAATCATGGCGCGCTCGGATTTCTGCCCGGTTTCCTTTTCCACGATGGAGGCCATCACCAGGCCCTGGTACGGCGAGGCGTACGGCAGGCTGGTGTCGCGCTTTTCCCAAGCGCTGTTGAGATGATTCATCATCATCGTATGCGCCTGCTTGAACACCTGGAGATCGCTGGAATTCTTGGCGAACAGATAAGTGTCAGGAAAAAACAAGCCTTCCGGGTCCTTGAACTCGGGATTGATCTTGGCCATCAATTCCTTGTCCGACAAGGTCAGCGTGTCGTGCTTGAGGCCCTTGCTGGCATTGACTGCCGCGCGCATCTGGCGGAAGGTCCAGCCTTCGATGATGGTCAGCGCTTCCTGGGCGAATTCGCCGCGCACCAGCTGGGTGATCAGGCGGCGCGGCGAGGTGCCGGGCTTGAGCTCATAGGTACCGGCCTTGATCTTGCTGGCTTGCTGGGTAATGCGCGCCAGAAACGACAGCAGATACGGATTGACCGGGACCCCTGCCTTGGCGATCTGCTGCGATGCCGCCACCACGCTGCTGCCCGGTGCGACCGTGAAATCGATAGGATCGCCGCTGCTGGTGATCGGCCGCTTGGCCCAATAGGAAAAGCCGGCGACTGCGGCAAGCGCAACGACGGCTGTCGTGAAAATAGTTTTTTTTATGAAGCCCATATTGGATCTGGTGGTTTTACGCCCCGTCCGGCGCGATTTTCTCGACATCTCTATAATGAACCCGTAATGATAAGGCCTTCAGCCCCAAAAAATTAGAGAATTTATGACAAATAGCAACGCCAGCTTCCCCGAGCAAACCCTGGGCACAGCCGACCTGGCCGCCGGCTTCGCCGCCAACATCACCGACCAGGGCCTGATCTCGGTCACCGGCGAGGACGCCGCCACTTTCCTGCACGGCCAACTGACCAATGACGTCGAACACCTCGGCCTGTCCGAGGTGCGCCTGGCCGGCTACTGCACCCCGAAAGGCCGCTTGCAAGCCACCTTCCTGATGTGGCGCTCGGCCGAATCGGTCTTCCTGCAATTGTCCCGGGACATCCAGCCGGCCCTGCAAAAGCGCCTGTCGATGTTCGTGCTGCGCGCCAAGGCCAAGCTGGCCGACGCTTCCCCCGGCAAGACCGTGCTCGGTTTCGGCGGCCTGCCCGCCCACGAGGCGCTGGCCACCATGTTCGGCACACTGCCGGACGCGCCCTACACCCGCATCGACCTCGACGGCGAAACCTTGCTGCGCGTAGGTGACGCGTTCGGTGCGCCACGCTATGTGTGGATCACCAGCGAGCAAAACGCTGAAGCGGCGCTGCCGGAACTGTCGGCGACGCTCAAGATTCGCGGCAACCAGGCCTGGCGTCTGTCCGAGATCCACGCCGGGGTGCCGCAGATTACCGCAAAAACCCAGGAACAGTTCGTACCGCAGATGATCAACTTCGAACTGCTTGGAGGCGTCAACTTCAAGAAAGGTTGCTACCCCGGCCAGGAAATCGTCGCGCGCAGCCAGTATCTTGGCAAGCTCAAGCGTCGTACCGCCCTGGCCACGCTCGATGATGCCGGCGTCGAGGCGGGCGCCGAAGTATTCGACGTGGCCGACCCGGACCAGCCCTGCGGCATGATCGTCAACGCCGCGCCCAATGGTGCCGGCGGCGCCGACGTGCTGGTCGAACTCAAACTGGCGGCACTGGAACAGGCCGACATCCGCCTGGGCTCGGCCGCCGGCACGCCGCTGCGCCTGCTGACGATGCCTTACACGCTCGACGCGCTCGACGTCTGACGCCATGATCGACCTGTACATCTATTACAAGGTAGCTGCCGCGCACGCCCCGGCCCTGTGGCCGCGCGTGCAGGCGATGCAGGCGGCGCTGACGGCCGGCACCGGCGTCAGCGGGCAGCTGCGGCGCCGGCCCGAAGCGCAAGACGGGCGCCAGACCTGGATGGAGATTTACACGGCCGTCACCGGCGACTTCGACGACGCGCTGGCCAGCGCGGTGACGGCGTCGGGAATCGAAACGCAGATCGACGGCCGCCGCCATACCGAAGTTTTTACGGACACCAGCCCATGTGCCTGATCGTCTTTGCGTGGCAGGTCATGCCGGGGGTGCCATTGATCGCCGCCGCCAATCGCGACGAATTCTACGACCGCCCGGCCGCGCCGGCGGCTGCGTGGCCGGATCATCCGCAGGTGTTTGCCGGACGCGATCTGAAGTTTGGCGGCAGCTGGATGGGGATCACGCAGCGCGGCAGCAACGGACCGCGCTTCGCGGCCCTGACCAATATCCGCGGGCCGCTGGAAAGGCGTGCCGATGCGCCCTCGCGCGGGGCGCTGGTGGCCGATTTCCTGGCTGGCGACATGAGCGCTGCCGAGTATGTGGCCAGTATTGCGCAGGGCAGTGCCGGGTACAACGGCTTCAATCTGGTGCTCGGGGACCGCGAGCAGATGCTGTGGTTTTCAAACCGCGGCGGCGACGATCCGCGCAATGGACAGCCGCTCGAGCCGGGCATTTACGGAATCTCGAACGGCTTGCTCGATGCGCCATGGCCCAAGGTGCTGCGCACCAAGGCGCAGTTTGCCAGCCTGCTGTGCCAGGGTGCGCCCCAGGATGCCTACTTCGAAATGCTGGCCGATACCACCAGGGCGCCCGATACCCGGCTGCCCGATACCGGCATCGAGCTGGAGCTGGAACGCAAGCTGTCGGCGGTGTGTATTGAAACGCCGGGTTACGGCACCCGGACGTCGACGGTAGTCATGCTGCATCGCGATGCGCCGGCCGAACTGCACGAGCGCATCCTCCAGTGATGTCGCCCCCGCGTTCGCGCGGACGACAGAATTAGAGTTTCACCAGCTGCTTGCCGAAGTTGCGCCCGCTGAGCAAACCGATCAGCGCTGCCGGCGCCGCCGCCAGTCCCTCGGCCACCGATTCCCGGTACTTGATCCTGCCGGTCCCGACCAGCATCCCGAGCTCGCCCAGGCCCTGCGGCCACAGCTCCATATGCTCGGTGACGATAAAGCCGCGCAGGTTGATACGGCTGGTGAGCAAATAGCGCAGGTTGCGAATCGACGTATCGTCGCCGTTGTAGCCGGCAATCAGCCCGCACAGCGCGATGCGGCCGAACGGGTTCATCAACGGCAGCGCGGCGTCGAAACAGGCCCCGCCGACATTTTCGAACAGCGAATCAATGCCGCTCGGCGCTGCCGCCGCCAGATCGGCCACCAGATTGCCGGCCTTGTAGTCGACGCAAGCATCGAAGCCCAGCTCCTCCACCACATAAGCGCACTTCTGCGCGCCGCCCGCGATGCCGACCGCGCGGCAGCCGCGCAGCTTGGCCAGCTGCCCGACCACGCTGCCGACCGCCCCGCTGGCCGCCGACACCAGCACCGTTTCGCCCGCCTTCGGATGCATGATGTGATTGAGTCCGTACCACGCCGTCATGCCCGGCATGCCGACCGCGCCCAGATAGGCCGACAGGGGGACCCGGCCGGTATCGACCTTGCGCAGCAGCGCGCCATCGGCCACGCCCATTTCGGCCCAGCCCAGCATGCCGACCACTTGGTCGCCGACGGCAAACTTGGGGTGCTTCGAGGCCACCACCTCGCCCGCCGTGGCGCCGATCATGGTCTCGCCCAGCGGCTGCGGCGCGGCGTAGCTTTTCGCTTCGCTCATGCGCCCGCGCATGTATGGATCGACCGACAGGTAGTGATTGCGCACCAGCACCTGGCCATCCAGCGGCTCGGGCACCGGCACCGTTTCGAGGCGGAAATGCTCGGGCGCGACCTGCCCGCGCGGACGCGCCGCCAGTACCATGCGCTGATAGTTCATACGGCCGTCACGCCGCCGTCCACCGCCAGCGTCTGGCCGGTGATATGTTTGCCGGCATCGGAGGCGAACAGCACCACCGCGCCTTTCAGGTCCTCGTCGTCGCCGATGCGGCCCAACGGCGCGTCCTTGGCCAACTGGTCCGCGCCATAGGTATCGAGCACGCCTTTAGTCATTTTGGAAGGGAAAAAGCCCGGCGCGATCGAATTGACCGTGATGCCGTAGCGGCCCCACTCGCCCGCCAAAGTGCGGGTAAAGTTGATCACCGCCGCCTTGGACGTGTTGTAGGCCACCGTCTGCATGGTGCCCGGCGGATTGCCCAGCAGGCCGGCGATCGAGGAGATGTTGACGATGCGCCCATAGCGGCGCGGGATCATCGACAGCTTGCCCACCGTCTGGCTGACCAGGAAAATGCTGCGCACGTTCAGGTTCATCACCTTGTCCCACGCTTCGAGCGGATAATCCTCGGCCGGCGCGCCCCAGCTGGCGCCGGCGTTGTTGATGAGGATATCGATGTGGCCGAGCCGGCGCATCGCCTCGCCGACCAGCGGCGCGATCTGCGCCTCCTGCGACAGGTCGGCGGCAATGGCCGTGGCCTGGATGCCGCGCGCGGCCAGGTGGGCTAGCGCGGCGTCAAGTTCGGCCTGCTTGCGGCTGGACAGGACCAGGGTGGCGCCCTGCTCGCCCAGCGCTTCGGCCATCTGCAATCCGAGGCCGCGTGAGCCTCCCGTGACCAGCGCGGTTTTACCGGCCAATGAAAACAGTTCCTGGGTCGTGCGCATGCGCCTCCTTTAAACTTCGTAGTCCATGCACTGGCGCTCGCTGCGCACGGCGCCGATGAATGGCTTGACTGCCTGATGGACCGGGTGGTCCGAATATTCCGCCAGTGCCGCGCGGTCAGTGAATTCCGAGTACAGTACCACGTCGTAGGTCGCTTCCAGACCCGGCTGGGCGATCGCCACTTCGAACGCCAGGGTGCCGGCCGACAGCCTGGCGCATTCGTCCAGGCGGCGCTTCATCTCCAGCGCGTTGGCCGCGCGGTCTTTGCCTTCGGCGAAATCCTTCAGTTTCCACATGACGATGTGCTTGATCATTGCTTGGCTTTCCTGCGAGTTGAGAAGACTGAACAGGATACAGCGTTCAGAGCACCTCGAACAGGCCGGCCGCGCCCTGGCCGCCGCCGATACACATCGTGACCACCACGTACTTGACGCCGCGCCGCTTGCCTTCGAGCAGCGCATGCCCGACCAGCCGCGCGCCCGACACGCCATACGGGTGGCCAACCGCAATGGCGCCGCCGTTGACGTTCAGGCGTTCCATGGGAATGCCGAGCGTGTCGGCGCAGTACAGCACCTGCACGGCAAAGGCTTCGTTCAATTCCCACAGGCCGATGTCGTCGACCGACAGGCCGGCTTTGCGCAGCAGCCTGGGGACGGCGAACACCGGGCCGATGCCCATCTCGTCGGGTTCGCAGCCGGCGACGGCAAAGCCGCGGAACGCGCCGAGCGGCTGCAGGCCGCGCGCCTCGGCGCTGCGGGCATTCATGACGATGGCCACCGAAGCGCCGTCGGAAAACTGGCTGGCGTTGCCGGCCGAAATGACGCCGCCGGGCAGCGCAGTGCGGATTTTGGATACGCCTTCATACGTGGTGTCGGCGCGGATGCCTTCATCGGCGGCGATCGTCACCTCACGCGAGAGCAGCATGCCGGACGCCTTGTCGGCCACGCCCATGACGGTCGTCATCGGCACGATCTCGGCAGCGAAGCGCCCCGCCGCCTGGGCCGCGCTGGCCAGCTGCTGGCTGCGCACGCCGTATTCGTCCTGGCGCTCGCGGCCGATGCCGTAGCGCCTGGCGACCGTTTCGGCCGTCTGCAGCATCGGCCAGTACAGCGCTGGCTTGTGCTCCTTGAGCCAGACTTCGGCCAGCATGTGGGTGTTCATTTCCTGCTGCACGCAAGAGATCGATTCAACCCCGCCGGCGGCATAGATATCGCCTTCGCCGGCGACGATGCGCTGGGCCGCCAGCGCAATGGTCTGCAGCCCGGACGAACAGAACCGGTTGACCGTGACACCGGCCGTGCCGACCGGGCAGCCGCCGCGCAGAGCGATCTGGCGGGCGATATTGGCGCCGGTGGCGCCTTCCGGATTGGCGCAGCCGATCAGCACATCCTCGACCTCGCCCGGCTCGATGCCGGCGCGCGCAATGGCTGCCGCCAGCACATGCCCGCCCAGGGTGGCGCCATGCGTCATATTGAATGCGCCCTTCCAGGACTTGGCCAGCGCGGTCCGGGCGGTCGATACGATGACAGCGTCTATCATGACTTCCTCCTGCGGGTGTTGGGATCGACGATGAGAATAGCACAATAAAGTACGATCGTTCGCAAATAATGCAGGGCGCCCGTGTTTACAATTGCGGCTCCGCCATCTCATCCCGGTTCACACCATGCACATCGCCATCGAATCGCCCGACCAGCCCGATATCGCCGCCCTGATCGCCGACCTGGACGCCTACCAGCTGACTCTCTATCCGGCGGAAAGCGTGTATGCGCTCGACATCGCCAGCCTGAAGCGGCCGAACGTGCGCTTTGCCGTTGCGCGCGACGCCGCCGGCACGGCGGTCGGCTGCGGCGCCGTGGTGATCACGCCCGGGTATGCCGAACTCAAGCGGATGTACGTGCAGCCCGCGCGGCGCGGCCAGGGCGTGGCCGGGCGGGTGCTCGCGCTGCTCGAAACAGAAGCGCTGTCGGCCGGCTGCACGCGCCTGACTCTGGAAACCGGGCCCTGCCAGGAAGCCGCGCTGGCGCTGTACGCCCGCCGCGGCTACGAGCGCTGCGGCAAGTATGGCGATTATGGCGACGATCCTTACAGCGTGTTCATGCACAAGCGCCTCGGTAGCGCTGCCATCGCGTAAGCCTGGTGTAAGTTTGGAGCAAGCACCGCGTAAGTTTGGCGGTCCACACTCCGTGTCAGCTGACTAAGTATCGGCTGCATTCGATGAAGTACACACGAATTCCCTCGATTGAGACACGGAGACAATAATATGGCAATCACACCCGGCATGACCGCCGATGGGCGCAAGGTAGCGACCAGCGGCGGCATCACCAAGGAAGAGCGGAAAGTTATTTTCGCCTCGTCCCTCGGTACCGTTTTCGAATGGTACGATTTTTACCTGTACGGCTCGCTGGCAGCCATCATCGCCAAGCAGTTCTTCGTCGGCGACCCCACCACCACCTTCATTTTCGCGCTGCTCGCGTTCGCCGCCGGCTTCATCGTGCGTCCGTTCGGCGCGCTGGTATTCGGCCGCCTGGGCGACATGATCGGCCGCAAGTACACCTTCCTCGTCACCATCCTGATCATGGGCGCGTCGACCTTCATCGTCGGCCTGCTGCCAAGCTATTCCTCGATCGGCATCGCGGCGCCGATCATCCTGGTCACCCTGCGTATCCTGCAAGGCCTGGCGCTGGGCGGCGAGTACGGCGGCGCGGCAACCTACGTGGCCGAACACGCTCCGGAAGGCAAGCGCGGCTTCTTCACCTCGTGGATCCAGACCACCGCGACCATGGGCCTGTTCCTGTCGCTGCTGGTGATCCTGGGCGTGCGTACTGCGCTGGGCGAAGCCGAATTCGAAGCCTGGGGCTGGCGCGTGCCGTTCCTGGTGTCGGTCCTGCTGCTGGGTGTGTCGGTGTGGATCCGTCTGTCGATGAACGAATCGCCAGCGTTCGCCAAGATGAAAGCCGAAGGCAAGACCTCCAAGGCGCCGCTGTCGGAAGCCTTCCTGCAGCCTAAGAACGCCAAGATCGTCATTCTGGCCCTGATCGGCCTGACCATGGGCCAGGCGGTGGTTTGGTACACCGGCCAGTTCTATGCGCTGTTCTTCCTGACCCAGACGCTGAAAGTGGACGGGGCGACGGCCAACATCATGATCGCCATTTCGCTGCTGCTGGCCACCCCGTTCTTTATCGTGTTCGGCTCGCTGTCGGACAAGATCGGCCGCAAGAACATCATCCTGGGTGGCTGCCTGATCGCGGCGCTGACCTACTTTCCGATCTTCGGCGCCCTGACCCACTACGCCAATCCGGCCCTGGAAACCGCACTGAAGAACTCCCCAGTGACCGTGGTGGCCGATCCAGCGACCTGCCACTTCCAGTTCAACCTGACCGGCACCAAGAAGTTCCCATCGTCGTGCGATATCGCCACCGGCATGCTGACGGCGGCATCGGTGAGCTACACCAAGGTCGATGCGCCGGCCGGCACGGTTGCCGCCATCAAGATCGGCGACAAGCAGATCAACGCGTTCAACGCCACCATGGACCCGGCCGGCCTGAACTTCAGCGCCGAAAGCAAGGCCGCGGAAAAGGCACTGAAAGCGGAAGTCGGCGCCGCCATCAAGGCTGCCGGCTATCCGCCCAAGGCCGATCCTGAGCAAATCAACAAGCCGATGATCGTGTTGCTGCTGTTCATCCTGGTGATCTATGTGACCATGGTGTACGGCCCGATCGCCGCGATGCTGGTAGAAATGTTCCCAACCCGCATCCGCTACACCTCGATGTCCCTGCCATACCACATCGGTAACGGCTGGTTCGGCGGCCTGCTGCCCACCACCTCGTTCGCGCTGGTGGCGTTCAAAGGCGACATTTACTACGGTCTGTGGTATCCGATCATCATCGCATTGATCACTGTCGTGATTGGTATGCTGTTCGTGAAAGAGACCAAAAACAACGACATCTACGCAGCCGACTGATTTTTTTCGCTTGCCGTAAGGTGAAAAACGCCGCTAGCGATAGCGGCGTTTTTTTGTTTACTCATGTCGCACTCGCGGCATGAGCCGGCGGGGCTGCCCGCGCGACAGCGCGTGCTTGCGGCTGGGATGTCAACAATGACATGGCTCGCGCAGATTTTTTCATTGGTTGACAGGCCAGGATTGGCATAGCCTGAGCATGGACTGTTATCGATAGCACCAGCGCAGGCGGGAACATTGCGCCCTGGACTCTCCCCGTTTCGAATCGCAACAGCGAACCGCCGGAGGCCGGAATTTTCCCCATGCAACGGTCAAAAATTGTTATCGAAAACATCCCATTGCGGTATCAGGCCCGGCTTGAGTGCGGCAACCCGCCGCACCCGCGGGCCCTACATTGGAAGAGTGTATGTCAAATAAAAACGAAAAAATTTCCTTGAAACGCAGGTCGGTATGCGCCGGCGGCCTCGGGCTAGCCACCCTGGGTCCGCTGAGCCTGGCAGGTTGCGGTGGCGAAGCCTCGCCCGGCGCAAGCATGGGCGCGAGCGCAAGTCCCGCCACCGCCTCGGGCACCGTCTCCGGGGGCGGCGCTGCCCGCACCTTCGTCCACCCCGGCCTGCTGCATACCGAGGCCGATTTCACGCGCATGCGCGCCAAGATCGCCGCTGGTGCACAGCCCTGGACCGATGGCTGGAACGCGCTCATTTCCAACGGCCGCGCCCAGCCTGACACCGATCCCCGTCCGCTGCCAACGGTGGTCCGCGGCGGCACCGGAAGCAACTACGCCCAGCTGTATATCGACATCGCCCGCACCTACCAGCTGGCGCTGCGCTGGAAAGTCTCCGGCAACACCGTGTATGCCGACCAGGCGGTCAAATTCCTGAACCAGTGGTCATCGACGATGACGACCCTGACCGGCAACGCGGACCGCTACCTGGCGTCGGGCATTTACGGTTACCAGTTCGCCAACGCAGCGGAAATCATGCGCACCTATCCAGGCTGGGCGGCGGCGGATCTCGCCCGCTTCCAGGCGCTGATGCTCAACGTGTTCTATCCGTTGAACCATCAGTTCCTGACCACCCATAACGATGCCGACATTACCAATTACTGGGCCAACTGGGACCAGTGCAATATGGCGTCCATGCTTGCCATCGGCGTACTGTGCGACCGCCCCGACCTGTACGACGAGGCCATCACCTACTACAAGAGCGGCACCGGCAACGGCGCCAGCAGCCAGGCCATCTACTACCTGCATCCCGGCTATCTCGGACAATGGCAGGAAAGCGGACGCGACCAGCAACATTGCACCTTGGGGATCGGCCTGGCCGCCGCGTTCTGCGAAATGGCCTGGAACCAGGGCGACGACATGTACGGCTATGACAACAACCGTTTCCTGGCCGGCGCAGAATACGTGGCGAAAGCGAATCTGACGGATGCATCGGGCGCGTTCTATACCATGCCGTTCGCCCGCTACAAAAATATCCTCGAGACCGACACCATCCTTGACCCCGAGAACCAGGGCCACCAACGCTCCGTGTGGGAAATGGTGCAGCATCACTACATGAACCGCAAGGGCCTGGCGACGCCGTACACCGCCCTCCAGGCCACCCGGATGCGGCCCGAAGGCGACGGCGGCAACGGCGACCAGCTCGGCTTCGGCACCCTGACCTTTACCCGCGACCCGATCGCTCCAGGCGGTGCACCGAGCGGCCTGTCGGCGATGTGGAGCGGCGGGGCAATGGTCCTGTCCTGGTGGGGCAGCACGCAGGCGACCAGCTACACCGTCAAGCGCGCGACCATTTCGGGCGGCCCGTACACCACCATCGCCAGCAACATTTCCGATCTGCTCACCTACACCGACACCAGCGTGAGCAGCGGCACCTACTATTATGTGGTCACGGCCCAGAGCGCGGCGGGCCAGAGCGGCCCGTCGAACCAGGTCAAGGCGTACGCCGGCACCCGCCTGCACACCTGGCTGAACTTTAACGAAACCGGCGGCACCACGGCGGCCGACGCCAGCGGCAACGGCCATGCCGGCACGCTAATCAATGGCGGCACCTGGGTTGCCGGCCGCAGCAGCAATGCGTTGCAGCTGGACGGCGTCAACGACTACGTCCAGCTGCAGCAGAACGTGGTGGCCGACCTGGCCGATTTCACCATCGCGGCCTGGGTCTACTGGAATGGTTCGCGCAACTGGGAGCGCGTGTTTGACTTCGGCTCGGGAACCCAGCACTACATGATGCTCAGCACCCGCAACGGCAGCGTGCCGCGGTTTGCCATCACCACCAATTACGGCGTGGGCGAACAGGGTATCACCGCCTCGGCCCCCCTGGCCACCGGGCAATGGGTGCACCTGGCCGTCACCTTATCGGGTAGCACCGGCCGCCTGTACGTGAACGGCAGCGAGGTCGGCAACAATACGGGCATCGTGCATGCACCGTTTCGCCTTGGCGGCACGACCCAGAACTGGATCGGACGCTCGCAGTACCCCGATCCTTACTTCAACGGCAAGATCGACGACTTCCGCATCTACCAGGGCGCACTGACGGCAGCCGAACTGGCTGCGCTGATCCAGAGCTGACGCACGAAACACGGCGAGCCCGCGTGCGTCGTCATCGGCGGCGCGCGCGGGCCAGTCCAGGTCCGAAGCGTTTGTCGAATAGGCGTATATACTGGTCCCACCGCATTTGGCCGACACGCTGGCGCCCCCGCATGTTATCGCCCTCATCCTCCAAACCAGTCAAACCATTCCCATGTTTCTCACAAGTTCATGGCTGGTTCAAATTTGCTTGCTGTTTGCCGAATGGGAATTGCAAATTCATCGTCGATAAACCTTAACGCCAACTTCCAAGTCTTGCAAAAGGGCGGCGACGTCATCGTGTACAGGGGGTGGCATGGCACTGATGGCGAGCGGACCATCGTCCTGGTATGCCGCGCGAGCATCCGGCGCCCGCACCGCCGGAGCTCATCGCCGGCAGCCTGGCGTACATGGCGCCCGAACCGACCGGGCGGATGAACCGCGCGCTCGACGCCCGCAGCGACCTCTATGCGCTGGGCGTGACCTTCTACCAGATGCTCACCGGCGTCCTGCCGTTCACCGCGTCCGACCCGCTGGAATGGGTGCATTGCCACATCGCCCGGCGGCCGGTAGCGCCGGCCGAGCGGGTTCCCGACCTCCCCGAGGCGGTCTCGGCCATCATCATGAAGTGCCTGGCCAAGACCGCCGAAGACCGTTACCAGAGCGCCGCCGGCGTGGCGGCCGACCTCCAGCGCTGCCTGGCCGAATGGGAAGACGCAGGCGCCATCGGGCTGGACGCGGCCACGCTCGATCTGCTCGATCATTTGGTGACCGAGCCGGGATTGCGACACCTGCTGCTGATCGGCGCCTACCGCGACAATGAGGTCACTGCCGCCCACCCGCTGCGACGGCGGCTGGTGGCGATGCGCGCCGCCGCCGGCCGCGCGAGCGAAATCGTGCTGGCGCCGCTTGCGCTCGGGGATGTCGACCGGATGGTCGCCGATGCGCTGCATTGCGCGCCGGCCCAAGCCGCCCTGCTGGCCCGGCTCATCCACGAGAAGACCGGGGGGCAATCCATTCTTCGCCATCCAGTTCCTTGGCGCGACATTCCGGTCATCGCCCTTTCCGCCTGCGTGTACGGAAGCGACCAGCAGGGCTGCCTGGAAGCCGGCGCGAACACCTTTCTCCCCAAGCCTATCGACTATGCGCAGCTGCTGGCCAAACTGGCGGACTTGCTGCGAATCCGCTGGCTCAAGACCGCCCCGGTCACGCAAACGCCGCTGCCGACACTGGAGGCCGGGGCGGCGGTGCCAGTTCCGCCAGCCGCTGAAATGGCCAATCTGCATCGCCTGGCCCGCATGGGCAACATGGTGGAAATCCTGGCCTGGGCCGATCGCATCACCAGGCTGGACGACGCTTATCGCCCTTTTGCCGCACAGCTCATCGAGCTGGCCCGCAACTACCAGTCCAAGGCCATTCTGAGCATGGTGCAACGGCACCTCGACTAAGGCGGGCAAGCCAAGCAAGGAACCCGCCAGACGCTGCCAGCGTAAATGCCATTTATGGCTGTGCCTGCTTGTTCTATATCAAACCGACGGTCATTCCGCATTACTAGAATGGTTCCCAGACCATCGTGGCTTTTCTTGCGCGAGGTCACATGTCCGTCAGTATTCCGGGCATTTTCGAATGCAAAACTTGAAGGGGAACAAATTATGGCAATGTCTCACCCTGAAGCGACCGATCCGTCGAGCCCGGAATTCCAGACCGTATTGAAGGCCCTGGTGGACATCTACCGCCCGATCATCGAGGAAGACCTCAAGCGTGCCAGCGACCTGGATGCACTCGGTGAAGAAGCCCGCAAGGCGCCGCCCGACTGCGAAGCGGAGCTGGAAACCGCCCAGCGGCTGCTCGGCAGTTTCCCCGACGAGCAGGTGGTATTCGCCCTCTTGCCGCCAGAGGCGCGCGAACTGCTTGGACCGGTCGAGCGCTGGCGCTGGGTTCTGCTGCACATCCGCTGCTGCATGATCTTCGGCTGGCTGGTGTGCCGCCGGCCGCGCACCTTCCGCCTGTCGGCATATTACCTGTACCGCTACTGGCTGTGCGTGCGCCAGGCGGTCGGCACACCGGTCACGCCCGGCCGCCTGACCGAGCTCGAGCGTCGGGACCTCGACATCCTGGTCTCCGCCCTGGCCAAGGCCTACCGTCCCTTCGTCAGCGACCAGCTCGCCAGCATTGATTTCACCGCCGGCCTGGCCGACGCCGTGGCTGACGGCCAGATCGACTGCGAAGAGGGCGAAGAGGAAGCGGCCACCGTGTTCGAACGCCTGATGACGGTTGACACCACCCGCGCATTGCTGGGCGAAAAGGCGTTCGACGCACACAGCAGGGAACCCTGGTTCTGGTTCTACCAGTGCTGGTGCATGTGCGCCACCCGTTTCGGCTGCTGCCTGGCGCGCGCCAAGAATCTGATCGACGTGTATCGCTGCCTGATAACGTATTGGTTCTGCCTGCGCGAATGTTTTCGTCCGCTGACGTGCGAGCTCACCGGCCCGCACGGCTGCATCGCCGAAGTCGTCAACCCGGCGATTCCGGCGCTGGTCGTGCCGATCCATGGCACTGCCGCCGGTGTCGGCTTCGTGCGCTATGTGCTCGAATGGTCGACCGATAATATCGTCTGGCACGCCGCCAATTTTGTGTATCCGCCTGTCCCGCCAGGTAATACAGTCCAGGGCAACACCCCGGTCACGGGCGGCCTCCTGGCCTACCTGGACACCACCCTACTGAACGCCGGCACCTACTTCGTGCGCCTGACCGTCTACGGCGCCGCGCAGACCCTGCCGCCCTGCGGACCGATTATCTTCGGCGTCTTCAAGAAGGACGTGCGAATACTCGGGGTGGACGGCAACTTCACGCTCGACAGCACGCCTTTCGACCCCGCTGCCCGTTTCATCGACCACGTGCCGGCCCTGTGCACGCGGGCGGCAGGCGACTTCGAAGCCTCGTTCGGCACCTGCCTGCAAATCTGGGGTTCGGCCTTCATTGGCGGATGCGACGACAGCCAGAAGATCAAACGCTACACGCTCGACTACAAGCCGGGTTACGAGACCGACTGCGCGACCGGAGGCTGGACCAATTTCTGGCACGTCGAGTTCACCACGGCGGCCCAGTACCGCGCCATCAACATGCGCACCGACACCTCGGTCCTGACCGCCAACTGGGTGCCGGATTGCCTGGTGCCGGTTCCCTTCCCGCCGTATTGCCTGATCAGCGACCCGCAGGCGCTGCTGTCGCCCTCGTCGTGGACCACCAACGTGGGCGGCTGCCAGCTGAGCGGGCTGCACACCTTGAGGCTGGTGCTCGAAGATACGGTTGGCAACACCTACTGCGACACCCAGCGGGTGTGGATCGACAACAAGCCGATCACGGCGCTCATCCAGATTAACGCGGTGCCAAAATGCGCCGACCTGTTCGTCAGCCAGTTCGCCTTGCCGCCGGATTGCAGTATTCCGTGGAACCTGCCGGTCTCGGGCATCGCCTACGACGAATACATCGACGACACCATGCCGCTGACGCGGCCCAACGACAACTTCGACTACTACGTCATTTCCGTGGAAAAGCAGGGCGGGCCGACGATCGCGATCCCGATCACGGTCCCGCTTTCCGGTCCTCCCTGTTTCTATGGCACCTCGCGGGTGGGCGACCCCGGCACACGCTGTGGGACGCCGACCCTGCCCACCGTCATCGGCACGCTGGCCCAGTTTGACCTGCGCGCCGTCGACCCGACCTGCAGGGTGTCCCTGCCCTACCCGGTGCCGGCCAACTTCGCGCTGGAACGCGGCGAATGCTGCGTCTACATTTTCCACCTGACCGTGTACGACCGCACCGCGCGCCCTTGCGGCATCAGTTACGCCACGGCGGACTGGCCGGTGAAGATCTGCAACGACCTGCCATCGGTTTGAGCGGATGGAAGCCCCATGGTTCGGCTTCGTGTTGAGCGCTTTCGCAAGCTGGCGCCTCGCCCATCTGCTGGCGCATGAGGACGGGCCATGGGACCTGCTGGTGCGGTTGCGGGCGGCCCTGGGGAACGGCGTACTGGGCCGGCTGATGGATTGTTTTTATTGCGTCAGTCTATGGGTGGCGGCGCCGTTTGGGCTAATGCTCGGGCGCACCGGGCAGGAATGCGCGCTGGCCTGGCTGGCCCTGTCCGGCGCCGCCTGCCTGCTCGAGCGGATGGGGCGCGACCCCTTGCTGATTCAGCGTTTGCCAACGGAAGGAGATCATCATGAGTTGTTGCGGCGGGAAGCGGACGGAACTGCGGAACAGTATTCAGACGAGGGCGAAGCTTAAGCCGGCATCGGTGACGCCGGCCGCGGCGCCGGGCATGGCGGTGCGCACCACGGCCGCCGGCAGCCCGGCTGCGCCGGCCAGCGGCACGGCGCCGCGCGCTGCCGGGCAGGCGCAGGTGGGCGCGGTCACGCTGCGCTATCTTGCCGGGGCGCCGATCCAGGTCGTCGGCCCGGTGACCCGCGCCACGTATCGATTTTCGCGCGATGAGCCGCTGCAGCGCATCGCGCGGGCGGATGCCGAGCCATTGCTGGCCAGTGGACACTTCCGCTTGGAGATCTGAGTCCTCGGCTTGATCTTTCCGGGGACGACAGTTCGTCTAATCGTTGAAACGCTTCCCTGCGCCGGCGAGCGTGACGAGCAGCGGCGCCGGCGCCCAGGCATCGCCATGGCGTCCCTTGGCATAGCGCGCCATCGCCGACAGCACCTTGGGCAGGCCGACCGTATCGGCGTAGAACATCGGCCCGCCGCGGTGCAGCGGAAAGCCGTAGCCGGTCAGGTAGACCATGTCGATGTCTGAAGCGCGCAGCGCGATGCCCTCCTCCAGAATCCGCGCGCCTTCGTTGACCAGCGAGTACACCAGCCGTTCGACGATCTCCTGATCGCCGATCTTGCGCCGCTCCACGCCGATATCGGTCGAGTGCCTGACGATCATGTCGTTGACCGTCTGCGAGGCATAGGCCTTGCGGTCGCCCGCCTGATAGTCGTACCAGCCGGCGCCGGTCTTCTGGCCGAAGCGGCCCAGTTCGCACAGCAGGTCGGCGGTCTTCGAATACGTGATCTCGGGCGACTCCTGATAACGCCGCTTGCGGATGTACCAGCCGATATCGTTGCCGGCCAGGTCGGCCATGCGGAACGGCCCCATCGCAAAACCAAACTTTTCCAGCGCCTTGTCGACCTGCTCGGGCAGGCAGCCTTCTTCGAGCAGGAAGCCGGCCTGGCGGCTGTACTGCTCGATCATGCGGTTGCCGATGAAGCCATCGCACACGCCCGACACCACGCCGGTCTTCTTGAGCTTTTTCGACAGCGCCATGGCAGTGGCCAGCACGTCCTTGGCCGTATGCGCCCCGCGCACGATCTCCAGCAGCTTCATGACATTGGCGGGGCTGAAGAAATGCGTGCCGACGACATCCTGCGGGCGCGCGGTGAAGGCGGCGATCCTGTTCAAGTCCAGCGTGGAGGTGTTGGACGCCAGAATGGCGCCCGGCTTCATGACCGCATCGAGCTGCCGGAACACGGTTTCCTTGACGTCGAGGTCCTCGAACACCGCTTCAACCACGATGTCCGCATCGCCAATATCCTGGTACGACAGGGTGCCGCTGACCAGGGCGGCGCGCTGGGCCGCCTTCTCCGGCGTCAGCTTGCCCTTCCTGACCGTGCTCTCGTAATTCTTGCGAATGGTCGCGATGCCCTTGTCGAGCGCCTCCTGGCGGGTTTCGAGCAGCACCACCGGAATGCCCGCATTGGCGAAGTTCATGGCGATGCCGCCGCCCATCATGCCGGCGCCGACCACGGCGGCCTTTTTGATGGCGCGCACCGGCGTATCGGCCGGCACGTCGGGGATTTTGCTGGCTTGCCGCTCGGCGAAAAAAGCATGGCGCAGCGCTTTCGACTCATCGGTCTGGATCAGATGGATGAAGCGCTCGCGCTCGAACTTGAGGCCATCGTCGAACTTCATCGTCACCGAAGCGGCAACGGTCTCCACGCATTCGAGCGGTGCCGGGAACGGGCCGGCCATGGCCTTGACGGTATTGCGCGAGAACTGCAGGAAGGCTTCGTGATTCGGATAGTCGACCTTGCGATCACGCACGCGCGGCAGCGGACGCAGACCGGCAATCTCCGCGGCGAAGGCCACGGCGGAGTCGACCAGGTCGGCGCCGGCGTCGAACACGCGGTCGAACAGGGCGGTATCGGCCAGCTGGTCCGACAAAACCGGAGTGCCCGCCACGATCATGTTGAGCGCGCGTTCGAGACCGAGCACGCGCGGCAGGCGCTGGGTGCCGCCGGCGCCCGGCAGCAGGCCGATCTTCACTTCCGGCAGGGCGATCTGCGCCCCCGGCAGCGCCACCCGGTAGTGGCATCCAAGCGCCAGTTCCAGCCCGCCGCCCATGCACACGGTATGAATGGCCGCCACCACCGGCTTGCTGGCGCCTTCGGCGGTCTCGATCAGGGTGTGCAGGGTCGGCTCGGCGAGCGCCTTGGGTGAATTGAATTCCTTGATGTCCGCTCCGCCCGAGAAAGCCTTGCCGGCGCCGGTGATGACGATCGCCCTGACCGCGTCGTCAATCTGCGCGCGGCCGATCGCGTTGACGGCGGCGGTGCGGGTTTCCAGTCCCAGCCCGTTGACCGGCGGATTATTCAGCGTGATGACGGCCACGCCGTCCTTGACCATGTAGTCTGCGCTCATGAAGCTTCCTTTGTTGGATGGATCGGCAAGTCGCCCACTATACCGCATAAAAGAACGGTCGTATTATTTCCCGCAATCGGGCAGCCGGTGGCTCTTGAACTGCTCGCGCAGCTTGTTTTTCTGGATCTTGCCGGTGCCTCCCACGGGCAGCGCGTCGACGAACACCACGTCGTCCGGCATCCAGAACCTGGCCACCTTGCCGTCGAAATGCGCCAGCAGCTCGGCGCGGCCGACCTCCATTCCCGGCCGCTGGACCACCACCAGCAAGGGCCGCTCGTCCCACTTGGGATGGGCAATGCCGATGCAGGCGGCCTGCGCCACCGCAGGATGGCTCATCGCGATGTTTTCCAGGTCGATGGTGCCGATCCACTCGCCGCCGGACTTGATCACGTCCTTGCTGCGGTCGGTGATCTGCAGGTAGCCATCGGCATCGATGGTGGCCACGTCCCCGGTCGGGAACCAGCCCTCGCGCAGCACCTCGCCGCCCTCGTTCCTGAAGTAGGAACTGACGATCCACGGCCCCCTGACCAGCAGATGGCCGAAGGTGGCGCCGTCCCACGGCAGCTCCGTGCCGTCGTCGTCGACGATCTTCATGTCCACGCCGTAGATGGCGTGCCCCTGCTTGTGCAGGATCTTGCGCTGCTCGTCCTGCGGCAGCGCCTTGTGGCGCGCCTGCAGCCCGCCGGTGGTGCCCAGCGGCGACATCTCGGTCATGCCCCAGCCGTGGATCACGTACACATCCAGCTTGTCCATCAGCGTGTCCATCAGCGCCGGCGGACACGCCGCGCCGCCCACCACGGTGCGCCGGAAGGTGGAAAAGGCCAGGCCGTTCTGCAGCGCGTAATTGACCAGTCCCAGCCACACGGTGGGCACGCCCGCCGAGAAGGTGACGCCCTCCGCCTCGAACAGTTCGTACAGCGATTTGCCGTCCAGGGCCGCGCCGGGGAACACCATCTTCGCGCCCGACATCGGCACCGAATACGGCAAACCCCAGGCGTTCACATGGAACATCGGCACCACCGGCAGCACCGTGTCGGCGGCCGACACATTGAGCGCGTTCGGCATGGCCGAGCCGTAGGCATGCAGCACGGTGGAGCGGTGCGAATACAGCGCCCCCTTGGGATTGCCGGTCGTGCCCGAGGTGTAGCACAGCGCCGCCGCGACGTTTTCGTCGAACTGCGGCCATTCATAGTCGTCGTCGCTGCTGGCGATCAGGTCTTCGTAGCACAACAGGCTGGCGATGCCGGTCTGCTGCGGCATGCGGGCACGCTCGCTCATCAGCACGAAGCCTTTCACACCCGGACACTGCGGGGCAATCGCTTCGATCAGCGGCAGGAAGCTCAGGTCGAAGAACAGGTACTGGTCGTCGGCGTGGTTGACGATATAGGCCAGCTGGTCGGGATGCAGGCGCGGATTGATCGTGTGCAGCACCGCGCCCGAACCGGACACGGCGTAGTACAGCTCCATGTGCCGGTAGCCGTTCCAGGCCAGGGTGGCGACCCGCTCGCCCATGCGTACACCCAGGCCGGACAAGCTCTTGGCCAGCTGGCGCGCGCGCCGGTGGCAGTCGCGGTAGGTGTAGCGGTGCAGGTCGCCTTCGACCCGGCGCGAGACGATCTCGACATGCCCGTAGTGCCTGGAGGCGAACGCGATAATGCTGGAGATGAGCAGCGGCTGGTCCATCATCTGCCCCATCACAGGGCTGGTCGGATACGACATAAGAACTCCTTGGAGGTGGATGCCAGAGTGTCGGATAGAAGTGTCAATTATGTCAACGATGCGAATGCCTTCCGGCGCCCTACGCTAAAATGACGCCTATTTCTCCTCACGGGAACCGCCATCGACGCCGCAGACATTCCATTCGACAATTCGTTCAGCGAATTGCCGCCCGCTTTCCATACCCGGTTGATGCCGACACCCTTGCCCGCCCCCTATTTCGTGGCGGGCAGCGCGCGCACGGCGCAATTGCTTGGACTTGACCCTGCATTGCTGGCGCGCGCCGACCATGTGGCTGTGTTCACCGGCAATCAGACCGCCGCCCGGTCCAAGCCGCTCGCGGCGGTCTACTCGGGGCACCAGTTCGGCGTGTGGGCAGGCCAGCTGGGCGATGGCCGCGCGATCCTGCTGGGCGAGATCAACACGCCGCAGGGGCCGCAGGAGCTGCAACTCAAGGGCGCCGGCCGCACACCCTACTCGCGCATGGGCGACGGCCGCGCCGTGCTGCGCTCGTCGATCCGCGAATTCCTCTGCTCGGAAGCGATGGCCGCGCTCGGCATCCCCACCACCCGCGCCCTGATCGTCACCGGCTCCGGCCAGGGCGTGATGCGCGAAACCGTTGAAACGGCCGCCGTGGTGACGCGGGTGGCGCCCAGCTTCGTTCGCTTCGGTTCCTTCGAACATTGGTATTACCGCGACAAGCCGGAAGAATTGCGCGTGCTGGCCGACTACGTCATCGCCAATTTTTATCCGGAACTTGCCGGCACGCCAAATCCGTATCAATCCTTGCTTGCC
Source organism: uncultured Oxalobacteraceae bacterium (assembly GCA_946480015.1). The sequence goes on from CAMLIL010000002.1 coordinate 113,916, forward strand.
GAGGTCACGCGCCGCACCGCGCGCATGATTGCGCAATGGCAGGCGGTCGGGTTCATGCACGGCGTCATGAACACCGACAATATGTCCATCCTCGGCCTGACGCTCGACTATGGCCCGTTCGGCTTCATGGAAGCGTTCGACCCTCAGCACATCTGCAACCACAGTGACCAGCAGGGGCGTTATTCCTACGCCAACCAGCCGCAGATCGGCCACTGGAACTGCTACGCGCTGGGCCAGGCGCTGCTGCCCCTGATCGGCACGGTGGACGACACCCAGGACGCCTTGGGCGTGTATCAGCCCGAATTTGCGCGCGCGATGGACGAGTTGCTGCACGCCAAGCTCGGCCTCGAAACCAGGCACGACGACGACCGTGCCCTGTTCGACCAGATGCTTACGGTTATGCAGCAAAGTCAAGTCGACTTTACCCAGTTTTTCCGTCTGCTCGGCAACTTCAGCACATCGCCCGCACCCGGCGCCGATACTGCCCTGCGCGACCTGTTCATCGACCGCGAGGGCTTCGATGCCTGGGCGCAGCGCTACCGCGCCCGCCTGGCGCTGGAAGCGCGCGAGGACAGCGCCCGCAAGACGGCGATGAATCGCGTCAATCCTAAATATGTTTTGCGTAACTATCTGGCGCAGGTCGCCATCGAAAAAGCGCAGAATATGGACTTTTCCGAAGTGGCGCGCCTGCTGGCCGTGCTGGAGCACCCGTTCGACGAGCAGCCCGGGCACGAAAGCTATGCCGCGCTGCCGCCCGACTGGGCCAGCCATCTTGAGGTAAGCTGCTCGTCTTGAATGATTTGACCGTTTAACCGCCATGACCGACAACGAGCACAACAAAGCAGCTAAGCTAAGCAAGACCGACGAGCAATGGCGCGCCATGCTCGATCCGATGCAATACCAGGTGACGCGCCATGCGGCCACCGAGCGCGCCTTCACCGGCAAGTACTGGGACCACCACGAGCACGGCATCTACACTTGCGTGTGCTGCAACACCCCGCTGTTCGCCTCGGACACGAAATTCGATTCCGGCTGCGGCTGGCCCAGCTATTTCAAGGCGCTCGACCCGGCCAACGTGATCGAAAAGGTCGACCGCAGCCATGGTATGCTGCGCACCGAGATCATCTGCGCGGTCTGCGACGCGCATCTCGGGCACGTATTCCCGGACGGCCCGCCGCCGACCGGCCTGCGCTACTGCATCAATTCCGCATCGCTGCGTTTCGATCCTACCTGATACCATCCATGAAATTTCTGTTCGACTTTTTCCCGATCCTGCTGTTCTTCGGCGTGTTCAAATTTGCCGAAGCGCATCAGGCTGCCTCGGCGGCGCTGGCCACTTCGTATCTCGGCGGCATCGTCGCCAGCGGCGGCATCGCGCCCGACCAGGCGCCGGTCATGCTGGCCACCGTGGTGGCCATCGTCGCCACCATTTTGCAGATCAGCTACGTCAAGCTCAAGGGCCGCAAGGTCGACGGCATGCTGTGGGTATCGGCCATTATCATCACCGTGTTCGGCGGGCTGACCGTCTACTTCCACGACGATACCTTCATCAAATGGAAGCCGACCATCATCTACTGGGTGTTCGCGCTGGCCATGGCCATCGCCCAGTACGGCTTCCGCAAGAACCTGGTGCGCCAGGCCATGCAGGCCCAGCTCAAGCTGCCCGATCCGGTGTGGGACAAGGTTGGCCTGTCGTGGATGGTGTTTTTCGCCGCGCTCGGCCTGCTGAACCTGGCTGTGGCGTTCGTGATCTTCAAAGGCAATACCAGTGCCTGGGTCAGCTTCAAGGCCTTCGGCATCACCGCCATCGTCTTCACCTTCATCGTCGTGCAAACCCTATTCCTGTCCAAGTACATCGAAGAGGAGCAGGCATGAGCGCGCCCGACACCCGCATGGCGCGCATCCGCGCGGCGGTGAGCGCGGCGCTGGCGCCCGCCGAGCTGGAACTGGTCGACGACTCCGCCCTGCATGCCGGCCATGCGGGGGCGGCGTCCGGTGGCGGGCACTACCGCATCAAGATCGTCTCCAGCAAGTTCGAAGGGCTCAAACTCGTCATGCGACATCGACTCGTGTATGATTCTGTGCACGATATGATGCGCAATGAAATTCATGCGCTCGCCATCACCGCCTTGGCTCCGTCCGAAGCGTGATGGCTGCCTGGGTTCAGAGTGCCTTAAGAAATCTATCGGACAATCGCAACGCAAGCAAAAAGTAAAAACAACTAATCCAATCTTGTCCAAGTAACTCCCCAATCAGGAATACATAATGACTTTTAAGCCAGCTCGTCTGCTGCTCGCACTGATCGCCGTTACCGCATCGCCTGCCTTCGCGCAGAACCTCGCCGTGGTCAACGGCAAGGCCATTCCATCGTCGCGTGCCGACGCGGTCGTCAAGCAAGTCGTGGCCCAGGGCCAGCAACCGGATTCGCCGCAACTGCGCGAAATGGTCAAGAAAGACCTGATC
>CAMLIL010000003.1 GCA_946480015.1 uncultured Oxalobacteraceae bacterium
AGAACGGCATCGTTCTGGGGAATCTGGTAGGCTTGATCGACTCCGACTATCAGGGCCAGCTGATGGTATCGACCTGGAACCGCGGCCACCAGGCATTCACCCTGCAACCGATGGATCGCCTGGCGCAGCTGGTCGTCGTGCCTGTCCTGCAGGTCGGTTTCAACGTCGTCGACGAATTCGACACCACCGAACGCGGTGCTAACGGTTTCGGCAGCACCGGCAAACAATAAAAAAATGGAGAAGTTCTATGCCCCGCATCATTGGTCTGCGTCCGGCCGCCCTGCCGGCAATCGCCATGGCGCTTTTGCTGTCCGCTTGCAGCACCCCCGGCCCGGTTAGACAGGCCCCCGCCGCCACCGCACCGCAGGACCAGCCGGCCGCCGAACCGGCACCGGTCCTCAGCCCCAAAATGGCGGCGGCCGCCGACACCCTCACCCGCATGGCCAATCTGCAGGACCGCCTGTACCGGGTGGCCGCGCCGCTGCTGATCAACAACGCCGAGCTATGCAAGTCGCATGCGAAGAACCTGCTCGGCTTCACCGCCAAGAACCGCTATTCCTACGCCGGCGAATACAATGAAGCGGCCCACGTGGCCTTCGGCATGGGCGAGCGCCTGCAGGTAACAGGCGTACTGGCCGGCAGCGGCGCCGCGCGCGCCGGGCTGCGCCGCGGCGACGCCCTGATTGCGGCCGGCGGCAGGCAGCTGCCCACCGGCGCGGCGGCGCCCGCCACCGCCGGTTCCGTATTCGGCCCGCTGGTGAGCAGCCAGGCCAATATCGATCTCAAGATCGAACGCGAGGACAAACCGCGCCAGCTGACCGTGCCGGTCACGCGCGCCTGCGGATTCGGGGTAGAGCTGGGCAGTGCCGACAACGTCAACTCCTACGCCGACGGCCAGCGCGTCATGGTCACGCGCGGCATGATCGGCTTCACCCAGAACGACGAGGAACTGGCCTTCCTGCTGGCCAAGGGCATGGCGCACAACATCCTCGGCCACGCGGCCAGCCAGCGCAACGCCAGCGCCATCGGCAGCATCATCGACAATCTGCTGAGCGTGCGTCCCGACACCTCCATGCTGATCGGCAGCGGCGGCATCAAGCCGATGCCGCAGGAGCTCGATGCGGCCGCCGATAACCTCAGCCTGTATCTGCTGGCCCGCGCCGGCTACAACATCGACAATGCCGCCGCCTTCTGGAAGCGCCTGGCCGCCAGTTATCCGGCCACGGTATTGAACGGCTATGTGGCCAACCACCCGGCCACCGCTTTCCGCCTGGCCGCCATCGACAAGGCCGCGGCCGAGATCAAAGCCAAGCAGGCGGCCAGGAAGGCGCTGCTGCCCTGACTCAGCCGGGAAAGTTGGGGAAGTACACAGACATGACCCAGGTCAGCAGGCCGCAGAACACCACTGCGGCCAGCAGCACCAGCAGGAGCCGGCCGAATTTGGGCGAACCGTCGTCGTTTTTAGTAGTATTGTTCATCGCCCCAGTATAGTCGATTCCATGGACAGCATTGATCTCGAAGTACTCAAGACCGCCTCAGGCTGGATTGCCTCCGGCCACGCCTGCGAACTCGTCACGGTCGTCAAGACCTGGGGGTCGAGCCCCCGGCCGATCGGCGCCCTGCTGGCCATCTGCGATGACGGCCGCGTGGTCGGTTCCGTCTCCGGCGGCTGCATCGAGGACGACCTGATCGCCCGCATGCGCGAGCATGGCATCACGCGCAGCGCGCCCGAACTGGTCAGCTACGGCATCAGCGCCGACGAAGCGCACCGCTTCGGCCTGCCCTGCGGCGGCACCATCGAACTGGCCATCGAACCGCTGTCCCACGACAGCCGCATCGATGAACTGCTGGCGCGCCTGGATCGCCACGAACTGCTCGAACGCCGGCTCGACTTCGCCACCGGCGCGGTCGAGCTGGCGCGCGCGCCGGCGGGCGCCGTGCAGCGCATCGAACACGGCGTCCTGAGCACCATCCACGGCCCGCGCTGGCGCCTGTTCATCATCGGCGCCGGCCAGCTGTCGCGCTTTCTGGCACAGATCGCCAGCGCGATGGACTACTACGTCACCGTGTGCGATCCGCGCGAAGAATACCGCGCCGGCTGGCAGCTGCCCGGCGTGCAGCTGGTGCACATGATGCCCGACGACCTGGTGCTCGAAGCGCGGCTGGACCACCGCAGCGCCGTGGTCGCGCTCACCCACGACCCCAAGCTGGACGATCTGGCCCTGATGGAAGCGCTCAAGTCCGACGCCTTCTACGTCGGCGCGATCGGCTCGCGCGTGAACAACGCCAGGCGGCGCGAACGGCTCAAGCTGTTCGACCTCAGCGACGCGCAGCTGGCACGCCTGCACGGCCCCATCGGCCTGTACATCGGCAGCAAGACGCCGTCCGAAATCGCCATCTCCATCCTGGCCGAACTGACCGCCGTCAAAAACGGCGTGCCGGCCGAACTGCAGGTGCAGCACGCCGCGGCGCTGGACGCGTGAAGCGCGCCATCGCCCTGCCGTCCGGCTACCGCGCCGACGACGTGCTGGCCTTCCACAGCCGCGATGCCGAAGGCGTGGCCGAACAGGTCAGCGGCACCAGCCTGCGCAAAGGCGTGATCCTGGACGGCACCCCGGTGCTGCTGAGCGTGACGCTGACGCCCGGTTCGGCCGAATGCAGCATCGACGCCGACGGCGCCATCACTGCGGCCATTGACGCGCTGGCCCGCGAAGCGCTCACCAGCATGCTCGGCCTGCGCATCGATCCCGCGCCGTTCCTGAAGGCTGTGGCCAACGACACCTTGCTCGGCCCGATGGCGGCGCGCCAGAGCGGCCTGCGGGTGGTGCAATCGGCCAGCGTCTTTGAGGCCCTGACCTGGGCCATCATCGGCCAGCAGATCAATCTCCCGTTCGCCATCGCCCTGCGCCGCACCTTCATCCTGCAGGCCGGCCGCCGCCACAGCAGCGGCCTGCGGTGCTATCCAGAGGCCAGCGATGCCGCGCGCCTCGCGCCGGAAGCGCTCACCGCGCGCAAGTTTTCGCGGTCCAAGGCCGACACGCTGCTGCGCCTGGCGCTACTTGTCGACAGCGGCGCGCTCGCACTGGAGCGCCATGCCGACGTCGCCAAGACCAGCGCCGACCTGCTGGCCGTGAAAGGCATCGGGCCGTGGACCGTCAACTACGCGCTGCTGCGCGGCTACGGCTACCCCGACTGTTCGCTGCACGGCGACGTGGCCATCCGCAGCGCCTTCCAGCGCCTGCTGGGCGAGGACAGCAAACCCGATATCGCCCGCACCGAAGCGCTGCTGGCGCCCTACCAGCCGCACCGCACCATGGCCGCGGCCCACCTGTGGGCCAGCCTGTCGTCCGCCCCGCTTGACCCTGACGCTGCGTGAGGCTGCATGCTGGCCTCACGCATGAAGACAGGGAGAAGGCGATGAAGTTAAAGATAGGCGAACTGGCGCGGCGCTCGGGCGTTACCGTCAGGGCCCTGCACCACTACGACAGCATCGGCCTGCTGCGGCCTTCTGCGCGTTCCGGCGCCGGCTACCGGCTGTATGACCACGACGACATCGCGCGCCTGCATCACATCCAGGCCCTGCGCCGTTTTGGCATGCCGCTGGCCGACATCGGGACCTTCCTCGCGGGGCCGGACGCGCGCCTTGGCGGCATCGTCGACCAGCAGATCGCAGCGCTCACGCGCGAGATCGAACAGGCGGCGCTGCTGCGCAGCCAGCTGACCGCGTTGCGCGGCCAGTTGGCCAATGGCGAACAACCGGATCTCGCATCCTGGCTGACCACATTGGAGCGCATGACCATGTACGACAAATACTTTACCAAGGATGAACTGGCGCAGCTGCCGTTTGCCGACCACGCCCCCGCTGCCCGCAAGGAATGGGAAGAGATGGTGGCGCGCGCCGCGCGCATGATCAAGGAAGGCGTGGCGCCGTCGAGCGAGCAGGCGCGCCAGCTTGGGCGGCAGTGGATGACCGCGCTCGAACGCGACACCGGCGGCAATCCCGAATTCGCGCTGCGCATCACCGGCATGCATGATCAGGAACCGCAGATGCGCGTGCAAAACGGCCTAACGCACGAGATCCAGGAGTACGTCCTTGAAGCGTTCACGCAGTTTCGGCTGGCGCTGTTCAAGAAGTACCTGTCGGCCGGCGAGTATGCCTTCATGGACGCCAACTACCGCAAGCGTTCGCACGAATGGCCGGCGCTGATCGGCCGCGTGCGCAAGGTCTTCCAGGCTGGTACCGCGCCGGGGCATCCCGACATGCAAGCGCTGGCGCGCGAATGGATCGGCCTGACCCGCTCCTACGCCGGTGACGACCCGGCCACCCACCTGAAGCTGCGCACCGCCTTCGAGAACGAGCCCATGCTGATGGTCGGCAGCTGGATCACCGATGACATGAAGGCCTACATCGGCCAGGCGATGGCGGTAGCGCGGGAACGGATGCAGTCCGAACGATCGATTGCCGGACAATAAATAACCTGGCTGCGAATGAGTCACCTTTTAGTGGCGCTCCAAGATTTCAAAACTAAACATATTTACATTTAGTTAATGTCGACTTAGCGTCGAACAACATTAACGAAAATGGAGTGTGTTATGCAGCCATTCATTGTGCAGGGCGACAAGACCAGTCATGGTGGAACCGTTTTGACGGGCACCCCGTTCTCGGATTGCGACGGCAAGCCCATTGCAAGAATGGGCGACTTGGTTGCGTGCCCGAAGTGCAAAGGCGTTTTCCCAATAACTCAAGGCGACAGGTCGAATATCATCGACGGGGCACCTGTTGCGTATCACGGGGGAACGGTAGCGTGCGGGGCGACGCTCATCTCCAGCCAGATCCGAACGCTCACCGAGCCGTCCTCCGAAGCTGCTACCGGCGCGGACAGCGCGGCGACGGAGGGATTTGGCGCCGTCAGTGAAGACATGGCAGCGGCGTATGAGGATCGACCTCTTGGCGGGAACGCCCCGCGTTTCCAGGGACGGTTCCGCTTGGTGAACATAGAGGATGAACAGCCGATAAGCGGTCAGCCCGTTCGAATCCGGTCCACCCAGGGGCAATACTTGACGGGAACGACGGACGCGGACGGCTATACCCAGTGGGTAGAGCGCGACGCTGCCGAGGCACTTTCCTTCGATTTTCAGGAGAGCAAGGCGTGAGCGAACGCCCGCCGCTGGCTACAGGGGGAATGTCGCGCGAAGGCGTAACCACGGTCGTCCGCGTGAACACGCCGAGGATTGATGCCATCGACAAGAAAATTTTGTGTACGGCCATGTGCAAGTGCGACAAGGCACCTAATATCGGGAAAGACGGCAAACAGCTCAAACAGATGTGCGTATCGGAGAATTTAAAGGCCCTCGATAAACTCTTGGAGCATCGGAGCCAGTTCAAACAGGAGGTCAACTACGACATGAGCCAAACTCCGCCCGCGCCCATCATGGACAGCGGCGTCGAGACAAAAGGGCACGACTATTTGCCGGCTTGGATTAGGAAATATTGGGGCTCAAAACCCGGACAATCCCCAACCTACAAGCCAGGCACAGGTTTAATCCGTCGGCCCGATGTGGTGATCGTCAAAGACACGACGAAGCCACCGACGCAAGACAACATCAAACAGATCGTCGAGATGAAGTTCCCGCCCGACACAATCACTGTGCCCCAGGAACGGGCCTACGTCAGGATTGCGGGGGGCCAGAATAAGCTTACGACGTTGGAACCCAGCGACTGCGATTGCGACTCGTCCGAGCCCAAAGACCCTCACATGCCTATTGAGGAGCTTGGATTTGCGGCGGGCGTGACGGCGTGGCTCGCATATATTTTGACGAGGGGGAAAACTCCGCGCCCGCCGATCGCGCCAATTCCCCCACCCGTCCCGGCTTTTTAAGGAATCAACTAATGTCAAAACCGAATATGGCCGAGTTCATGGCCGAGTGGAGCAAGACTCACGAGCACGGGGTAATGCCGGGGGCCATGCTGATGAAATACGGACCGCAAGATTATGTGGGAGCGACGATATGCGTTCGCGGCACGCTTTATTTCAAGGGGCTGCATACTCCTGAGGTTAGGGAAGCGCTGTGCAAGTGTTTCGACGCCTACGAAGCTATCGCGAAGGAGCATTTGACCTGGCTTTGGCGAGTAGAGCCGCCCTCGGGACCGGACAAGTTCGCCTATGCAAAGGCACCAGACCTTCGCGAGATGGCAAGAAAATTGGACAGCGACGACCACTTCGGCTTCGCCTACATTGGCGGCGAGAAGCCGCATGACGCAAGTCCTTGGCTGTTCTACACATCCGGCTTAAGGGCATGGGAAGCGAGGATGGGATCGAACGGAATGGACTCGCTGGTATTTTCAGTCCCCAAAGAGGTAGTCGAGCAGAATCCTTTGCTGTTTCAAAAGCTCTTTGTGGACTTTTCGAAGCTGCTTGAAGCAGACCATGGCCATGGCGGATTCGCGTTGAATCTTCCACTGCCCCGTCGGGAGCCTAATGAGCCCACCGAAGCATTCATGGCCTCGAAGATGGCAGGGCTCGACGCCGGATGCGCGGGACTGATCGGCGGTTGGCATGACAAGGGTATCGACGACCATATCGTCAATGTTGGCTGGCTGACCGCGATCAACAGCGCCATGTTGGAAAAAGTCGGCGGGCTCAGCTCGCTGCGTTCGGAACTGCCCGTTAGCTGGTTTACGAAATACGACTACGGCAAAGGCATCGTTATCCAAGCCGGGCCGGAGCCCGATATCGCCCCAGCCGAGTTGGATCCCAAGCCCTCCATCTACGTATTGCCCGCGATGGCTTTAAAAGAGGTGCGGCTTGAGCACAACGGCGATCTTCACTATGGGTCGAAAGATGGCGAGCCACGCCTGACAGGCTTGGCGGCAACGCAGTGGTTCGCTCGGTTTGATGTCCCGGAAGATGAACTGATTCACTACAAAGCGAAGCTGCTCCGCGAGCCAAAGCTGACCAAGGAGACAACTCTGCCTGGCGCTCTCTAAGCTCTAGCGACCGTCGAAGAACGATGCGGCGCGCACCATGGCTCCAATTCTTACTCTTGCCCCTGTCTTCCAGGTAAGCTAAACAATGGCGAACCCGAACATCGCTGCCTTCTGGGCAGGTGATGGCGGTAGCGCGGGCCACACCGGCTTCAGCAGGCTAAACCCGGTCGCCCTCGCGCACGCGGGGGCTCGATGCGAGCTAGCGGTGTATGGGTCCCCGCGTGCGCGAGGACGACGCTCCAAAACAAAAAACCGCCGATCTCTCGCAAGATCGACGGCTTCGGAATTTGGTTGCGGGGACAGGATAAGCGCCTGAGCCACGCCCGAAAACGAACTTTTTGCCCTTGCCTCAAAGCGGAACTGGCTTATTCGCCGATCCGGTTGCGGGGTAAAAAACGTGTGGCACGAAGTGTATCACCTCACCCGGCGACTCTCCAAGCCCAACAATAGCGACTTAGCAGGAACGTGTTGTTTGGTTCCGAACAGACGTCCGGCGCCGTCTGTGAGGATTTAAGAAAAACCGCTACAATGGCGCCCATGTCCCTCCGCTCCTCCACCCCAGAACTGCCCATAAGCGGCGTCGATACCTCCATGGCCGCTCCGGCGAACGAGGGCGGCACCACAAAAAAAGGGGCGAAATACGCATACCTCGAATTTTTCGCTGGCAGCGGACTGGTCGCCCAAGGACTCAAAACAATGTTCAAGCCGATTTGGGCGAACGACATTGACGAAAAAAAGGGAGCCGTCTACACGGCGAACCACACCAACAAACATTTTCACCTTGGCTCCATTTCTGACGTGGAGGGGAAGGACCTGCCAGCTGCAACGCTCGCTTGGGCGTCGTTTCCATGCCAAGACCTTTCGCTCGCTGGGCTGGCCGGTGGCATCCACGGCAAGCGCAGCGGACTGGTCTGGGAGTGGCTGCGCATCATCGACGAGATGAAAGAGCCTCCGTCGATTCTGGTCGCAGAAAATGTTCTGGGCCTTGTTTCCTCTGGCGGTGGCGAGCACTATCGCACGTTGCACGGTGCTTTGGTCGAGCGCGGATATAAAGTGGGGGCGATGCTGTTGGACGCCGTCCGCTTCGTGCCGCAATCGCGCCCACGTATTTTCGTCGTCGCTGTGCGAGGCGATGTGGAGGTGCCCGCGAGCCTGACAAGTCCCACCCCCACTTGGCTGCATCCAGAGGCGGTCCAGAAGGCCGCGAGCGGTCTGGAAAGCTGGGTTTGGTGGCATATGCCTGAGCCTCCCACGCGCTCCGAAGTGCTAGCGGACATCGTTGAATTTGACGCCGATTTTGCCAGCACAGCCATTGACGAGCGGAACATCGGGCTTATCTCCCCTAAGCATGCCGCATTGCTTGATGCGTTGCCGAAAAAGCAGACGTTTGTCGCGCCGGGATATAAACGAACACGGGCAGGCAAGCAAGTGTTGGAACTTCGTTTCGACAATGTAGCCGGATGCCTCCGAACGCCTAGCGGCGGCAGCAGCCGGCAAATCCTTGTCATCCGAAAAAATGGCCGGCTAAAAAGCCGATTGCTGACGGTGAAAGAAACGGCAAGGCTGATGGGCGCCCCTGAAACCTACAAGATTCCCGGCACATACAATGACGGCTACAAGGCTATGGGAGACGCTGTGGCTGTTCCTGTGGCCAAATGGCTTGCGAAGAAATTACTCCTACCGTTAGCAGACACCCATGCCGATAAGTCCTAGCCTTGAAACCGCCTTAAACCAGTTTAAGTCTGATTTTCAGGTTACAGGAGTCGGGGCGTTAGGCACGGTGTTGGTCCTCACCCACAAGGCGGCGGTCGTGGGCCTGCCATTCGACATGGACAAGCTTTTGACGCCGGGAGGCGGTCAAGTTTCCGGGCTGAGCGGTGCGAACATTAATAAAATCTTGGCTCGTCACGGCGTAACGCAAAAAGTGGGAACCGAGTCGGGCCGCACCAGCCGAGGCACTCCTACCCTCGCAAAGCAGTATGTCGCATTCGTCCATGGCCTCCCGACGCTCACGGCATCCGATGTCGCCGATATCGCGGCGTGGTGGGTCGAGCGCTTTGTTGACTACTTCAACACCGAGCCGTTCAAGCTGAACTACGATTCGAGCAAAACGTTGGCCTCGGTCATCCGCAACCTGCTCGATCAAGCCTTGGACAGGCAAAAAAAATCGCCGGGCAAGACCTACGTTGGAGCCGTCTTGCAGCATCTGATCGGCGCCAAGCTTGAACTGGCTTTGCCGGAATTGGTGATAGGCCACAACGGCGCATCGGTTGCGGATTCGGTCTCGTCCCGATCCGGCGATTTTGTAATTGACAATGCGATCATCCATTGCACGACGGCGCCATCGGAAGCGCTCTTACGCAAATGCGAGGCGAACATAAAAGCTGGACAGCATCCGATTATTCTCACGATTTCTAAGATGATTGGAGCCGCCGAAGGACTGGCCGAAAATGCAGGTATCGAGGGCCGGGTGGAGGTCATGGATGCCCTTCAATTCCTGGCGGCGAACCTATACGAAATGAGCCTGTTCAAAGCAGCGGACCGAAAAATTACAGTGGTTCGGCTGATCGAGAAATACAACGAGATCGTGGCCGTTCACGAAGCTGACGCGAGCCTACGTATAACCTTTGACTGACAACCTCACGGACGCCCAGCGCCGGGAGGCGATGCGGCGTGTGAAAAGCAAGGACACTTCGCCCGAACTCTACGTGCGAGAGCTACTCCGCCGCTTGGGCCAACGCGGCTACCGCCTTCATCGAGTAGACGTGCCGGGTAAACCTGACATTGTTTGGCTAGGGCGCCGACGCGCAATATTCATCAACGGATGCTTTTGGCACGGGCACACCTGCCGCCGCGGAGCAAGGGTTCCAAAAACTCGGGCGGAATACTGGCTAGGGAAAATCGAACGGACCCGTCAACGCGACGCCCGCAACATAGAAGCTTTGCAATTGGCTGGGTGGGAGGTGCTTACTCTTTGGGAATGCGACCTAAGAGACGAAGACCTGTTGATTGCCAAGCTAACGAGCTTCATGGCTAGCTAGCGACCTTGACCGAAGAGAAAATTGCATATAAACGGTTTATATCGTTATCTTGCCTTGTCAACCTATGCCAACCGGCTGCGGAATAGCCGGCAGGGGCGATTGGAGTCCGAGGACCGTTGCGAAGCGAGGGAGCGAGGATGGCCCGTCAGGGCCACCCATGCTTTGCTGCGGTCGGGCTCCACCCGATCCGCCCCATGGTCTAGCGCGCCGTTGCGGTGCTTTTGCCGTTGCTTCTGCCCCCGGCAGGGCCGCGCTTATGAGACCGCAGGTCGAATAAGCATAGTCGGTCCCTATGCTTTTGCTTCTTGCCCTTGCCTTTGACGTTATGCCGTGATTTGCTGAACCGCATGGGCTTCCAATTTATTCACGTCGAGGGCTATGCCCGCCATGCCGGAAAAGGCAAGGCGGGAGGCCACAATGTCGCTTCGGTGATGGCCGAGGCCACGCGAGAGCAGGGAGCCTGCCCGCACGTCGAGCATCCCTCGCCGCCGGTTTTGCTGTTCGGGTGTCCGCTGGCCGAGGTCGAAGCCGAGGCCAGCGAATGGGCGGCAAACTCCGTTGACGCCATAGGCCGCAAGCTTCGCAAGGACGGATTGTGCTTGCTCGCTGGCGTCCTCTCGGCCCCGGACGAGATGGCCGCCGAGGATTGGGAGTCGATGAAGCGCGACGCAATCGCTTGGCTGAATCGCGACGGTCGGCTGTTGTCGGTGGCGGAGCACACCGACGAAGCCCACAGGCACATTCACTTTTACAAGGTCCCGGCACCCGGCGAACGGTTTGAGACGCTGCACCCGGGCCGAGCCGCTTCGCTCGCGGCCAAGGCTGGCGGCGCGGTGAAGGGCGAACAGAACCGGGCATACAAGGAAGCGATGAGAAGCTTTCAGGACGATTTTTTCGAGCACGTGGGCGCGAGGCATGGCCTGACGCGCCTCGGCCCGGCCAAGCGACGCCTGACGCGATCCGCATGGAAGGCGGAAAGGGTCGCGGCCTTGTCCGTGTCGCGGACCATGGCGAAAGCGGAGCAGATGATGGAGGTCGCCGCCCTCGCCACTGGCGACGCCGCCGCCGCTCGCGCAGCGGCGGACAAAGCCAAGGCCGAGGCGGTCGAGACCCACAAGACCGCGATGGAACTGGCGGAGAAGGCCAAGGCCGACGCCGACAGGGCCGAGGCCGCGAGGGCAAGCAGCGCCCAAGCCGTGGAGAAGTGGACCCGCCAGCGCGCCGCCATGGACATTGTGGCGCGCCGGGTGGGCGAAGAGCGCGCCGAAATCGCGCGCTGGAACCAACGCGGAGGCCGCGTCGGCGCCTTCGTCGGCAACCTAGCCTCGCGGGCCGTCGATGCGTTCAGGGGCGTGCTCAACGACCGCAAGGGCAAGGAGGCCGCGCGCGCCGCGTCGCTGCTCATGGCCCAGAAAGCCGTCAAGGCGGCGAAGGCCGTGGCGGAGTCGGAGAAGGAAGCTGCGAAGCGGGCGAAGCTGGCGAAAGAAGTCGCCGAGGAGAGGTCGCGCAAAGATTTGCGGGCGGTGGAGGCCGAGCTATACGATGCTCAGCGGGAAATCGCGAGGCTTACGCCCCCGGTGCCGAGCCAGCGCCAAGACCCGACGATGCGGCGCTGATTTCCGCGCCAGTCGTGCGTAAAAAGTTCGCGCCGAGTGTTGACAAGGCTTTCGGTGCGCGCGAGATTGGATAGGCCGCCTGAACGTCCTTTCTAGATAATTGGAACATGCGGTTCCAGAAAGCCCGGGCGAAGGTCTGGGCTTTCGCTTGTCCGGCCCCTTGCAATTTCTGCTTACCCCGCTATTGTCAGGGCATCTAGAAATGACGGTTCTCGGTGAGGCCCACAACACGGGCTGGACGGACGGACCAGATTGACCAGATGACGCGGCGGAAGCTTGCGGGCAGCACATCAGAAGCGGTTAGTTGGGTCCATGGAAAGCCGCACCGAAGCCAAAAGCATCCGGCCATGGGAGTTCGCAAGAACTTGAAGCTTGCAGTGGGGTCGCTTGCGTCGAACCCGCCCCGGCATACCTGGCTATCAGGTTCCGTGATTGGCTCCATGCCCTCTTTTGGGTAGGGCTAGCCTTTCCCGGTTCCCTGGTAGTTCTGCAAGACAGTTCCATCGGAACTGTCTAAATACAGGAGGGCTTCGCCCTCCTAAAAAACAGAAAGGCTATGGCTTTTGAGGAATGCTCTCAAGCGTGAAAAAATTGGGCTCATGGGCATAAGAGTTTGCGCGCGTAGGAGGGAGCCCTTCTCCCGAGAATCGCAGGAGTGCTTGCAATGCAAAAAATAAAATTGGCGGGCCGCGCCAGCCAAATCAGGCGACTTTCGCCGCCTTGGCCTTTTTCGCCTTCGCCCAGTTGCCCCGGTCGCTAACAAACTCCTTGAACTGGCCGCGATACGCGAGGCCGGAGAGGTCCATGGGCCATTGCAGCGTATCGACAACCGGTAGCAGGTCGGGCAGGTCGCGGACGTATCCCAAATGCACCTCGTGGGACTCGCTAGCCTTGTGGCCGACGATCTGCATGACTTGGGCCGTGTTCGCGCCATTGTTCGCGAGGGCCGTGGCGACGTTGACGCGGAACGAGTGGAAGCTTTTATGGTCGTCGGGCCGCTTGATATCGCGAGCTTTCAGATACGCGAGCATTTGCTCGGACAGCCGCTTGGAATAGCTGTCGTTGATCAGCAGGCGGTGCGGGAAGATGCGGACGGCGCCCGCAGCCCTCGCCTCGGCGACGTAGTCGAGGAAGCCGAGGGCGACAAGGGCGGAGGCGACGGGGACGTTCCGCACGCCAGCCGCCGTTTTGCTCTTGGGAATTTTGATGTAATTGACGCCGCACGCCTCGCCCACGTCCACGCAGCGAATGGCGGCGACTTCGCTGATACGCATACCGGTGAACAGAGCGACGAGCGGCCCCCAGTAAAAATCGGGCGAGTCCATGGCGGCGTGGTAGCTGGCCGGGTCGAAGAACGCCCGCAAGTCGTCGTCGGTGAACGGCTGATAGGGCTCGTTCTTCGCCACGCGCTCCCGCTTGGTGAGGACGAAAAGCCCCTCGACAGGGTTGGATGCCGACGCGGTGTAGTGGGCGTTCGCGAGCAGGAATTTAAAGAAGTCATGCAGCGTCATGAGCTTGTTGTCGATCGTCTTCCCGGTCTGCCCCTCGGTGAGGCGGGCCGTCTTGTAGCCGACGACGGTGGGCTTGCTCAGGGTGTTGATATCAGGATCGCCGCCGATGTGGCGTTGGAAGTCGGCCATGTGGAACCGCTTGGCGTCGAGCGTCCGCTTGGCGTTCTTCTTGCCGCGCTCGGCCAGCCAGATGGCGGCGGCTTGTGAAAGCGTCAGGCCCGGAAGCTCAGTTGCGGGGGCTGGCGGGTCGCGTGGCAAGCGGTCTTCCGGCGGGATCGGGCCGAGCCGGTCGATGGCGGCAAGCATCTCCATGGCCCTGCGGTGGTCGGCCTCTGTGCCGTCGGTCTTGATCGAGCGTCCGTCTTTGAGCGCTATTTCGTATTTGCGCAGCGCGTCAAGATCGAAGTTGAAATCGGACAGCTTGGGGTTGCTCATTGCTCGCTTTCGTTCCAAATCGGCATTTAGTTGTAGGCCAATTATAGCCGCCGACTGCGGGCATTTGGTTCTGAGGCTTATGCGGCGGTCGCTGGTCGCCGTCTTGACGCGGAAATAGAAGACGCCGCAGCGGTTGCGGAAGAGGCGGGGAATCTTGATCATCGGTGGCTCACTAGGTGGCGCACCCGGAAAAGACAAAAGCCCTTGATTCGCTAGGAGAATCAAGGGCTTGTCGTGTTCTGGTTGCGGGGACAGGATTTGAACCTGTGACCTTCGGGTTATGAGCCCGACGAGCTGCCAGACTGCTCCACCCCGCGTCTGATACGATCATTATACGGCGCTTTCCGAATTTAGGCAATGTTAATGCAATGCATCTGAACGATAGCTGCACCAATATCAGCCGCGCGCCGGATTTGGCCGCATTCCTGATGCGGCACAGGCCAGGAAAATGGGTGTAAAGTAAGCGGAAAACCATTTTCCTGACTCTTTATGAAATTCTGCTCCGAGTGTGCCCACCCTGTCGCCCTGATCGTACCTGAAGGCGATAACCGGCCACGCTATGTCTGCTCGCAATGCGATGCCATCCATTATCAAAATCCCAAGCTGGTGGTCGGCTCCATTCCCGTCTGGGAACAAGATGGCGACCTGAAAGTGTTGCTGTGCAAGCGAGCGATCGAACCGCGCCATGGCTACTGGACCTTGCCGGCGGGCTTCATGGAAAACGCCGAGACCACGGCCGAAGCCGCGGTCCGGGAAACCGAAGAGGAAGCCGGCGCCAACATCGAAATCGGTAATTTGTTCACCTTGCTGAACGTGGCCCAGGTGCACCAGGTCCATCTGTTCTACCTGGCCCGCCTGCGCGACCTGGCGTTCGCACCCGGCATCGAAAGCCTGGACGTGCGCCTGTTCGCCGAACACGAAATCCCGTGGGACGACCTGGCCTTCCCGACCATCCGCACAACGCTGGAACTGTTCTTCGCCGATCGCGTCAAAATCAGGGAACAAGGCGGAGACTTCCGTTTCCATAGCCACGACATCGTGCGCCCGATGCGCATTGAAAGCGATCCCCACTAACCCATGATTCCCTGGCTCGAGTCCCACTCTCCGTTTCCTGACGTGTCCGAGGCGCTGACGATGGACGCGCCGGGGCTGCTGGCCGCCGGCGCCGACCTGTCGCCGCAGCGCCTGCTGGCCGCTTACAAGCGCGGCATCTTTCCCTGGTTTTCCGAAGGCCAGCCCATCCTCTGGTGGAGCACCGATCCGCGCATGGTGCTGCAAACGGGCGACTTCAAGATCAGCGACAGCCTGCGCAAGACCTTGCGCAAGGTCGAGCGCAGCATGGAAGAAGGCGGGCGCTGGCAGGTGCGCTTCGACAGCGCCTTCGAGTCCGTCATGCGCGCCTGCGCCGCCCCGCGCAAGGATGGCCCGGGCACCTGGATTTCCGAAGACATCATCAACGGCTACACCGGCCTGTACGCCCTCGGCCATGCGCACTCGTCCGAGGTGTGGCTGGACGGCCAACTGGTCGGCGGCGCCTATGGCGTGTGCATCGGCCGCATGTTTTACGGCGAATCGATGTTCGCCCGCGTTACCGATGCCTCCAAGATCGCCCTGGCCTATCTGGTGGGATTTCTGCGCAGCCATGGGGTGGAGATGGTCGATTGCCAGCAGGAGACCGCGCACCTGGGCTCGCTGGGAGCGGCGCCGATTCCGCGTGCCGCCTTTCTCCAGCACGTCGGCCAGGCAATCGAGCAGCCGCCCATACTCGAGTGGACGCCCGGCGCGCCCTTGCGCACCCTGCGCTGAAAAGCACCAAGTTTCGCTACAATGGGTTAAACGGATCGAAGCACCTCGCCGCATTGAAGGTACGCATGACGCACTTAAATGACCTGCCCTTCTCGACGCTGCAGTTCTACACGACAGCGCCCTACCCGTGCAGCTATCTGGACGCGCGCCAAGCCCGGTCGCAGGTCGCCACGCCGTCCCACCTGATCAATGCCGACGTGTATTCCGAGCTGGTCAAAAACGGCTTCCGGCGCAGCGGCATTTTCACCTACCGGCCCTATTGCGAAGGCTGCCGCGCCTGCATTCCAGTGCGCGTGCGCACCGCCGATTTCACCCCCAGCCGCAACCAGCGCCGCGCCTGGAAACGCCATGAGGATCTCATTGCCGCGGTCGCCAACCTGAGCTTTTCCGACGAACATTACGCGCTCTACCTGCGCTACCAGACCACCCGCCACCTGGGCGGCGGCATGGACCAGGACAGCCGCGACCAGTACGCCCAGTTCCTGCTGCAAAGCCGGGTCAACACCCGCCTGGTCGAATTCCGCGAGCCCGACGGCACCCTGCGCATGATCTCGATCATCGACGTGCTCTCCGACGGCCTGTCCTCGGTCTACACCTTCTTCGATCCCGACGTTCCCGGCGCCTCCTTCGGCACCTACAACGTCATGTGGCAGATCGCCCAGGCCGCCGAACTCAAGCTGCCTTACGTCTACCTGGGCTACTGGATCGAGCAGAGTCCCAAGATGGCATACAAGATCAATTTCCGGCCGCTGGAAGCGCGCATCGATGGCGTGTGGGACGTCCTGGACAAGTAGTTCTGCCGTGCGGCAATTGCCCGGCACAGGTAAAATGCGGCCACCTGCCTTTTCCTGAGCATCTTATGTCCCAAAAACTGCTGTACGCCTTAGGCCGCCCGCTGCTGTTTTCGCTCGATCCCGAAGCCGCCCACAATCTCACCTTGCCGGCCCTGCGCAGCGCCGCCGCGCTCGGTCTGACCTCGCTGTGCGCCAAGCCGGCAGCGGACCCGCGCACTGTCATGGGCTTGCGCTTCCCGAATCCGGTGGGCCTGGCGGCGGGCCTGGACAAGGACGGCGCCTACATCGACGGCCTGGCCTCGCTCGGCTTCGGCTTCATCGAAGTCGGTACCGTGACGCCGCTGGCCCAGGCCGGCAATCCCAAGCCGCGGATTTTCCGCTTGCCGGCCGCGCAGGCGGTCATTAACCGCATGGGCTTTAACAATGGCGGTGTCGATGCGTTCGTGCGCAATGTGCAGGCATCGCGCTTTTACCAGGAACAGCGCGGCGTGCTGGGGCTGAACATCGGCAAGAATGCCGTCACCCCGATCGAGAAGGCGGTCGACGATTATCTGATCTGCCTGGAAAAGGTCTACCCTTACGCCAGCTACGTCACCGTCAACATCTCGTCGCCCAACACCAAGAACCTGCGCCAGCTGCAGGGTGGTTCCGAACTCGACGCGCTGCTGTCGACCCTGAAAGCGGCACAGCTGCGCCTGGCCGACCAGCACAAGCGCTACGTACCGCTGGCGCTCAAGATCGCACCGGACATCGACGGCGACCAAATTAAGGAAATCGCGGCAGCCCTGCTGCGGCACAAGATCGATGGCGTCATCGCCACCAATACCACGCTCACCCGCAGCAGGGTCGATCGTCTCAAGCATGGCCAGGAAGCGGGCGGGCTCTCAGGCAAGCCGGTGTTCGACCTGTCCAATATCGTGATCCGCGCCCTGAAGGCCGAACTGGGCGAGGCCATCCCCATCATCGGCGTGGGCGGCATCCTGTCGGGCGAGGACGCGGTCGAGAAAATGCGCGCCGGCGCCGCGCTGGTGCAGCTTTACAGCGGTCTGATTTACCGCGGCCCGGCGCTAATCAACGAGTGCGCCAAGGCCGTCAAGGCGTAGGTTATTGGCAGTCGGCGATGATGGCGCGCTCGATCTCGGCGCGCGTCAATTCGGGAGCGAACTGGCCGATGAAGTGATACGCGTAGCCGCGCAGATAGGCGCCGCGGCGCACCGCCAGCCGCGTCACATTGGGCGCGAACAGGTGCGACGCTTCCACCGCGCGCAAGCCTTTATCGCGCCCATGATCAAACGCCATCGAGGCCACCAGCCCCACCCCCAGTCCGAGCGACACATACTGCTTGATCACGTCCGAATCCATGGCCGTGAGCACGATGTCCGGCTTTACGCCGGCCTGCGCGAAGGCCGCATCGATATGCCCGCGCCCGGTAAAGCCGACGTCATAGGTGATCAAGGGCCACTCGGCCAGGTCTTCGAGCCGGATGCTGCCCTTGGCCAGCAGGCCATGCCCTTCCGGCACCACGATCAGGTGGCTCCAGCGATAGCAGGGGAACGAGGCCAGGTCGGGAAACTGCGACAGGCCTTCGGTCGCGATGCCGATGTCGGCCTTGCCCGACAACACCCACTCGGCGATATGCTCGGGCGCACTTTGCTGAAGCGCGATGCGCACGTTGGGAAAATCGCGCCGGAACGCCTGCACCACCTTGGGCAGCGCATAGCGCGCCTGCGTGTGGGTGGCGGCGATGCGCAGGGTGCCGCTGTCCTGGCCGGCGTACTCGATGCTGGCCTGCTGCAGGTTCTCCGCCTCGACCAGCAGGCGGTCGATGATCTTCAGGATGCCCTTGCCCGGATCGGTCAGGCCGGTCAGGCGCTTGCCGTTGCGCTCGAAGATGATCACCCCCAGCTCATCTTCCAGCTCGCGGATCTGGCGGCTCACGCCGGGCTGCGAGGTGAACAGCGCATGCGCCACCTCGGTCAGGTTGAAATTGCGGCGCGCCGCCTCGCGGATCGAGCGTAACTGCTGGAAATTCATATGGCGGCTCCCTGGTCGACAAACACCTGCATGCGGCGCGGCTTGACCACCAGGGTCTCGCCTTCCTTGAACTGCATCGCACGGAAATGCTCGTTGGGAATGACCGCTTCGATGGCATCGGCGTTGTCGGCGCGTTCCAGGTCCAGCTGCGCCAGCGGACCGATCGCATGGGCGCGGCGCAGCTTGACGACGATGCCTTGCGCGCCCGGCGTGTAGCGCTCGACCTCCAGATCGTGCGGCCGCACGTAGGCGATGCCGTCGCTGTTCTGCACGCCTGCGTGGTCGGGCACGTTGAAACTGGCCTCGCCGCTGGCCAGCACGCCTTCGTGCACGCGGCCATGGAACAGGTTGACGTTACCGAGGAAGCCATACACGAAGGGCGAGGCCGGATGGTTGTAGACCTGGTCCGGCGTGCCAAGCTGCTCGACCTGGCCCTTGTTCATCAGCACCACCTGATCGGCCACTTCCAGCGCTTCTTCCTGATCGTGCGTCACGAAAATACTGGTCACATGCAGATCGTCATGCAGGCGGCGCAGCCAGCGCCGCAATTCCTTGCGCACCTTGGCGTCGAGCGCGCCGAAGGGCTCGTCGAGCAGCAGCACGCGCGGTTCCACCGCCAGCGCGCGCGCCAGGGCGATACGCTGGCGCTGCCCGCCCGACAGTTGCGGCGGGTAGCGGTCGGCCAGCCAGTCCAGCTGCACCATGTCGAGCAATTCCTTGACCTTGGCACGGATCTGCTGCTCGGACGGGCGCTCGGCGCGCGGACGCACGCGCAAGCCAAAGGCGACGTTCTCGAACACCGTCATGTGCTTGAACAGCGCATAGTGCTGGAACACGAAGCCGACCTGGCGCTCGCGCACATGGCGGCGCGAGGCGTCTTCGCCGTCCAGGATCACGCGGCCCGCGTCGGGATGCTCCAGGCCGGCGATGATGCGCAGCAAAGTGGTCTTGCCGCAGCCGGAAGGACCCAGCAAAGCCGTCAGTTCGCCTTGCGGGAATTGCAGCGATACATCGTTGAGCGCCACGAACTCGCCGAAGCGCTTGTGAATGTTTTGTACTTGAATGGTCATGTCAGTGCTCCAGCTTGCGTGCGGCGTCGGCGACTTCATCGCTCTCGTGAAGGCGCCATTCGACAAAGGTTTTGATGGCCAGGGTGACCAGCGCCAGCAATGCCAGCAGCGAGGCCACCGCGAAAGCGGCTGCGAAGTTGTATTCGTTGTAGAGGATCTCGACCTGCAGCGGCATGGTGTTGGTCTCGCCACGGATATGGCCCGACACCACCGACACCGCGCCGAACTCCCCCATGGCGCGCGCATTGCACAGAATGACGCCGTACAGCAGGCCCCATTTAATGTTGGGCAGCGTCACCCGCCAGAAGGTGGCGAAGCCGGAGGCGCCCAGCACCAGCGCGGCTTCCTCTTCTTCGCTGCCCTGCGACTGCATCAGCGGAATCAGTTCGCGCGCCACGAACGGAAAGGTAATGAATACCGTCGCCAGCACGATGCCCGGCACCGCGAACAGAATCTTGACGTCGTGCTCGGCCAGCCAGGGACCGAACCAGCCCTGCGCGCCGAACAGCAGCACGTAGATCAGGCCCGAAATCACCGGCGAGACCGAGAACGGCAGATCGATCAGGGTCAGCAGCACGCTCTTGCCGCGGAACTCGAACTTGGCGATGGCCCAGGCCGCGCTCACCCCGAACACCAGATTGAGCGGCACCGACATGCCGGCCGCAATCAAGGTCAGCTTGATGGCCGAAATGGAATCGGGATCGGTAACCGCGGCAAAGTACACGTCCGCGCCCTTCTTGAACGCTTCGGCAAACACCGCCACCAGCGGCACGAACAGGAACAGGGTCAGGAAACCCAGGGCGATGGTGATGAGCAGGATGCGCACCCAGGCCGGCTCGAGCACGTTCGAGACCACCGGCAATTCGCCGCGCTTGAGCGGGGCCGCGGCCTTGTTCACGTCCTTCAACACGGCGCTCACTTGCGGCCTCCGCGCTGGCGCGACCAGCTTTGCAACAGATTAATCAGCAGCAGCAAGGCGAAGGACACCACCAGCATCACGACCGCGATCGCGGTGGCGCCGGCGTAGTCGTACTGTTCCAGCTTGGTGATGATGAACAGCGGCGTAATCTCGGACACCATGGGCATATTGCCGGCGATGAAAATCACCGACCCGTATTCCCCGGTGGCGCGTGCAAAAGCCAGCGCAAAGCCGGTCAGCAGCGCCGGGAAAATGCCGGGAAAAATCACCTTGATAAAAGTCTGCAGGGACGATGCGCCCAGGCTGGCGGCGGCTTCTTCCAGTTCGCGCTCGGCGTCCTCCAGCACCGGCTGCACGGTGCGCACCACGAACGGCAGGCCGATGAAGGTCATGGCCAGCACCACGCCCACCGGCGTGAACGCCACCTTGAAGCCCAGCGGTTCCAGAAAGCGGCCGATCCAGCCGTTTTGCGAATACAGCGCGGTCAGGGTAATGCCCGCCACTGCGGTCGGCAGCGCGAACGGCAGGTCGACCAGGGCGTCGATCAGGCGCCTGCCGGGAAACTTGTAGCGCACCAGCACCCAGGCGACGATGCCGCCAAAGATCACGTTGAGGAAAGCCGCCAGCAGCGAGGCCCCGAAGCTGAGCCGGTACGAGGCCATCACCCGGTCCGAGGTCACCGCGTTCCAGAACGCTTCCCAGGTCAGGGTGAAGGTCTTGAGGA
This sequence comes from uncultured Oxalobacteraceae bacterium, assembly GCA_946480015.1. The sequence goes on from CAMLIL010000003.1 coordinate 20,939, forward strand.
AGACCGCCGACAGCGGGATCAGGACGATCAGCGCTAAATAGAAGATCGTGAAGCCGAGCGAGAGGCCGAAGCCGGGGATGACCCGGAACGGCGCCTTGTTGGCAGGAAATGAAGCCATAGCCCCTCTTATTACATTCATGTCTAAGGAAGCTACATTTTGCGCGAAAAATGCATTAGCGCAAACGAAGCTTTTCTTATTTCCTTAGACAGTAAATGTACTTAGGGGTCAGCAATACAGTTAGTAAATTAACTTTGCCGCGACTGCGGTCAGGGTCATGGCCAGCACGCCGCGCAGGATACGCTCAGGGATGGCACGGGCGAACCAGGAGCCGAGCGTAATCCCGGGAACCGAGCCCAGCAGCAGCATCGCCAGCAGCGGCCAGTTGATCGAACCCAGGTACCAGTGGCCGAAAGCGGCGATCGCGGTCAGCGGCACGGCGTAGGCGATGTCGGTCCCGGCCACTTCGGCCGAACTCATGCGTGGATACAGCATTACCAGCAGGGTCGCGCCGATGGCGCCGGCGCCGATCGAGGAAATGGTCACCAGGGTGCCCAGCATGGCGCCGCACACGATGGTGGCGGCGGCCAGGGGCTTGCCCTGCAGCTGGCGGTGGGGATGGGCGTTCAGCCAGGCCAGCATCTTGCCCTTGAACAGCAGCGCGGTCACGGTCAGCAGCACCGATCCGGCGATCGAATAGCGGATGATCTGGCCGATTTCCTTGCCCAGGGTGCCGAAATACTTAAGGGCGAAGGTCGACGCCACCGCCGCCGGCAAGGCGCCGATGCAGAGCAGCTTGACCACATCCCAGCGCACGGTGTCGCGGATGCGGTGGGTGAAGGTGCCGGCGGACTTGGTAATGGCGGCGAAGGCCAGGTCGGTGCCCACGGCCACCGATGGCGGCACGCCGAACAGCAAGGTCAGCAGCGGCGTCATCAGCGAACCGCCGCCGACGCCGGTCATGCCAACCAGCGTACCTACACAAAAACCGGAAATTACGTACGTTAATAACATGGAGAGTCCCCTTTTAGCGCAAGGGTAAAGGGACTCTGCCTTATTCCAAACAACGAAAAGCTTATTTGCTTATGCGCTGACGGTGAATCACTTGTTCGGCTGCGGGGTCAGGCGCAGGTAAGGGCGCGGCGCGGTATAGCCTTTCGGATACTTCTGCTGCAGCTGTTCCGGGTCCTGCACGGTCAGCGGGATGATGACGTCGTCGCCGTCTTTCCAGTTGCCCGGCGTGGCCACGGTGTAGCCGTCGGTCAGCTGCAGGGCGTCGATCACGCGCAGCACTTCGTCGAAATTGCGTCCGGTGCTCATCGGATAGGTCAGGATCAGGCGCACCTTCTTCTTGGGATCGATGATGAACAGCGAGCGCACCGTGGCGGTGGCCGACGCTTCCGGGTGGATCATGTCGTACAGGGCCGCCACTTTTTTATCGGCATCGGCGATGATGGGGAAACCCACCACGGTCTGCTGGGTTTCCTCGATGTCGGCGATCCAGCTGCGATGGCTTTCGGCCGGGTCCACGGACAGGGCGATGGCTTTCACATTGCGCTTGTCGAATTCCGGCTTGAGCTTGGCGGTCAGGCCCAGTTCGGTGGTGCATACGGGCGTGAAATCGGCCGGATGCGAGAACAGCACTACCCAGGAATCCCCCGCCCACTCATGGAATTTGATTGGGCCTTGCGAAGAATCCTGTTCGAAATCGGGCGCGGTATCGCCCAAACGTAAAGTCATGTTCTTCTCCAATAGATGTTGGGAATTGAAATCATGGCAAATAAGCCACGACAGTATTCTGCGCCAGTTTTGCCAGGCGGTGTAAATGGCGCTGGCCTTCCGGCCAGTCGCCCAGGCCGGACTCGGCGTTGATATGGCCCAGCGCGCCGGCTTCCACCAGCGTGGCGCCCCAGCGCCGGGCGAAACCTGCGGCCAGCGGCGCCGGCATCCAGGGGTCGTTGGTGCTGCTGATCAGGGTGGCGGGGCACGGCAGTTCATCGCCGGGCAATTGCGCGGCCACGCCGAAGCGGTCCGGATGGGCGGGCGCCACCAGCAGCGCGCCGGCCACATGCCCGGGATTGCGGGCAATGCTGGCCACGCTGGTCAGGCAGCCGAAGCTATGTGCCACCAGCAGGGCCGGCCGCGTATCGCTCTCGCGCAATTGATCCAGCCGCGCCGCCCAGGCATCGAGCCGGGGATGGTCCCAGTCGTCCTGTTCAACCCGTGCGAAGCCAGGATAGCGGGCCTGCCAGCGGGTTTGCCAATGGTCCGGACCGCTATTGTGCAGACCGGGAACGATGATCACGTGAAACGTGGATAACAGTGCCGCATCCATGGGCGTCCTCCTTTGCCCACAGCATACGGCGCGACGGCAGGGATGGAAACGAAGGCTTTCTTATTTGTATATGCGCGGCTAATAAAAACGATTGAACAGCACCACCAGCCACGACGCGCCCGCCACCAGCATCGACAGCATGACCGCCGCGCTGCCCAGGTCCTTGGCGCGTTTGGAGAGCGGGTGGCGCTCCAGCGAGACCCGGTCGACGATGGCTTCGATGGCGGAATTGATCAGCTCGACGATCAGCACGAACACCATCACCGCGATCAGAAACAGTTTCTGGAACGACGAGATCGGCAAACCCAGGGCAACGGCGCTGCCGATCACGAACATCAGCATCTCCTGACGGAATGCGTGCTCATGCTCCCACGCCGCCTTCAAGCCCGCGATCGAATAGCCGATGGCCTTATAGACCCGCTTGAGGCCGCTCTTGCTTTTGAATTCGCTGACAGACTGTTCCATGATTGTTTTCATTTCTGCATGAAAGACACATTATGCCCCGCCCGACCTGCGCTGTAAGCCATTTGCGTGAGCACGACAGGCAAATTACCAAAGATTTTCACATTGTGGTATAAAGTACTGAACTATACTGCACCGCACCAACCACATCATGAAAATCGAAACCATAGAAGCGCCCAAAACCTCGATCCAGGTGATTGAACGGATGGTGGCGCTGCTCGATGCGCTGGCCACCTATACCGACCCGGTCAGCCTGAAGGAATTGTCCAAAGTCTCGGGCCTGCACCCATCGACGGCGCACCGGATATTGAATGACATGGTCCTCACCCGCTTCGTCGACCGGGTCGAGCCGGGTACCTATCGGCTGGGCATGCGACTGCTGGAGCTGGGAAATGTCGTGAAGAGCCGTCTTTCCGTGCGGGAAGCGGCGGTGGACTTCATGCGTGCACTGCACAAGAAAACCCAGCAGACCGTCAATCTTTCCGTCCGCCAGGGCGACGAGATCGTCTACATCGACCGTGCCTTTTCGGAACGTTCTGGGATGCAAGTTGTGCGCGCCATCGGCGGGCGCGGCCCCTTGCACCTGACCTCGACCGGCAAACTGTTCCTGTCGGTGGACGAACCCAAGGCGATCCGCGCCTATGCCACCCGCACCGGCTTATCGGGGCACAACAAGAATTCGATTACCGACCTGGGCAAGCTCGAACGCGAACTGAGCCTGGTGCGCTCGCGCGGTTACGCGCGCGACAATGAGGAACTGGAACTGGGCGTGCGCTGCATGGCGGCAGGCATCCACGACGATTCGGGCAAATTGATTGCGGGTCTGTCGATTTCGGCACCGGCCGACCGTCTGCAGGACGAGTGGCTGGAAGATCTGGTCGTCACCGCGCGCCAGATTTCCGCCACCCTGGGCTACGCGGCGCCCAATCCCTGACGATTACGACATCCCGGCTGGCTTGAGTGCTTCCAGCCAGCGGCGCACCCGGCCGGCGTCGGCAGTCCGCGACTGTTTCCCCTTCGAATCGAGAAACACCATGATCACGGCGCGGCCCTGAATCATGGCCTGCATCACCAGGCACCGTCCGGCTTCATTGATGAAGCCTGTCTTCTGCAAGCCGATTTCCCAATCCGGCGAGGCCACCAGATAATTGGTGTTGTGGTAATTCATCATGCGCCCGCCCGCGTCGACGGTGGATTTCGGATCGGTCGAATATTCCCGCAGCAAGGGTTCCTGATACGCGTACGCGGCCAGCCTGGCCAGATCGCGCGCGCTGGCCACGTTTCTGCTCGACAGGCCGCTGGAATCCACGTAACGCGTCTCCGTCATGCCGAGCTCTTGCGCCTTGGCATTCATCGCCGAGACAAAGCCGGCCATGCCACCGGGGAAATTGCGGCCCAGCGCGGCAGCAGCGCGGTTTTCCGAACTCATCAGCGCGATATGCAGCAGGTTGCCCCGCGTCATGCGCGAGCCCACGCTCAGGCGTGAGCGGGTGAATTTTTCGTGATCGACATCGTCTTCGGTAATCGTGATGACTTCGTCCATGTCCTGCTTGGCCTGGACAACGATCAGGCCAGTCATCAGCTTGGTGATCGAGGCGATTGGCAAGGCAACGTCCGGGTTCTTCGCGAACAAGACTTCGAAATTGCTCTGGTCGATCACGAAGGCCACGTTGGACTTGAGGTCTAGCGGATCGCGCGTCATGTTCAGGCCGGCGCGGTCGCCGAAGCTGCGCGCGATCACTTCCTGGGTGGCACCAGCGCTCAGCACGCGCTGATACACCACGCGGCGCTTGCCTTTGACCATGATCGTGCGGCGCACCAGCATACTGCGCGGTGCGGCGCTCACCCGCCCCGGCCTCGCCACGGCGCGTTTTCTGACATGCGATTTCGCCGCCACATGCTTCTTGGATTTGGTCGCAGAGCTCGCGTGACCTGTCTTGGACCATGCCTGGACCGGGGCCACCGCAATCAGAAAGGAAATGAGGGTGCCGAGGGCAAACTTGAACATCTGTACATCCTTCAAACAAGCAGTAAGGGGGACCTCGACAAACCTACTGCGTGGCGCAATTTTCGCGGTCCCCCAAGGTATCGATGAGTGTAACAAAGGATTGAGCGATAGCAAGAGAATTTAACATTCCTCACAACAGCTTTTGCCGACATACAACGACCGGTACCGCACTGTTCCGCATCCCTGAAGTGTACGCGCTTATTCGATCAATCGCGTAAAGCTCGCTATCTTGTCGCGCTCGGTCTGCAGGGTGTTTTCGATCTTGCAATGACGCATGAAGGCCCCTATTTCCTTACAACAAACGCCACACCGGTCACCGCCAGCGCCATCCCGGCCAGGCCGAGCAGGCTGAAGGCCTCGCCGAACATGAGCCAGGCCATCAGCGCGGTGGTCGGCGGCGTCAGGTACAGCAGGCTGGTGACCTGGGTGGCATTGCTGCGACGAATCAGTTTAAACAGCAGAAAGATCGCGCCGATCGACAGGGCGAAGATCGACCACAGCAAGGCGGCGGTAAAACGCGGCGTCCAGTTCACGGTGGCAAGGCTCGGGCGCAAATCTTCGAAGAGCCAGGCCAGCGGCAACAGCAAGGCGGCGCTCGCGGCGAACTGGATCACCGAACCGGTGCGCAAATCGAACGAGGGGCAATAATGCTTCTGATACATCGTCCCCACCGTAATCGACAGCAAGGCAAACACCGAATACACGATCGCCAGCGGCGCCAGCCCCACCAGCGAAATCTTGGCATACACCACCAGTGCCACCCCGCCCAGTCCCAACGCCAGGCCCAGCCACTGCAGCGGCCTCACCTTTTCGCCGATCAAAGGCGCGGCGGCGGCCGTTAGAATCGGCTGCATGCCGACAATCAAAGCCGACAACCCGGCGGGCATGCCCAGCTTGATCGCGCCCCACACGCCGCCCAGATAACCCGCCTGCAACAATAAACCGGCCACGGCCACGTGGCCAATCCGGCCGACCGGCCATGGCGCTTTCCAGATCAACACGCAGGGATACAGGATCAGCAGCACGCCGATGCAGCGAATAAACAGAAAGGTGAGCGGCGGCGCGTACGGCAAGCCGAACTTGGCGACAATGAATCCGGTGCTCCACAGCAAAACAAAGAAGACCGGTACAGGAGAAAACCAGGCAACAGATTGTCGCTACGCAACATTATTTAAAGACATTTTTGATATATATCAAATTAAATCGCTTGACGAAGCGACAAGTTGTGCAAACCGTCAACTGAAAAACCGGGCGCGCGCCAAGTCTAGCATGCTCTGCCCTACCGTCTCGGCGGAGCCCGTTTTCCCTATGAAAGACGGCATTTTTATCGCATCAATGGTCGCGAAGAATAAGCAAATAAGTGCTCGTAAGAGCTGTTGGCGAGGAATTGGTGCACCGCACAAAAAGCGCTTGACTCGCCTGTTTAATTCAGTAGAATAGGCCTTGTTGCGCTGCACAACACAGATTGTTCAGCGTGGGTACCACAATAACCTGCGTCACCGGTTCTTAGCAGCATGATCGAATAACCGTATTTCCTACCTGGAGAACACCTATGTTTGCAATCCCTGAACAGTTTTCGAACGCCACCAAAGCCAATCTGGAATCGCAGTTTGCCATCTTCTCGTCGCTGACCTCGAAGGCCTTCGAAGGCATCGAGCGCCTGGCTGAACTGAACATCACCGCCGCCAAGGCAACGCTGGAAGAATCGTCGGCTACCGCCAAGCAACTGCTGAGCGCCAAGGATCCACAAGAATTCTTCTCGCTGACCGCTGCGCAAGCCCAGCCAACCACCGAGAAAGCCATTTCCTACGGCCGTCAACTGGCCGCGATCGCTGCCGGCACCCAGGCTGAATTCAGCAAGGCTGCTGAAGCACAAATCGCTGAAACCAACCGCAAAGTGATCTCGCTGGTTGACGAAGTGACCAAGAACGCGCCTGCCGGTTCGGAAAACGTTGTTGCCGCAATCAAAGCCACCATCGGCAACGCCAATGCTGGTTACGAGCAACTGACCAAGACCGCCAAGCAAGCTGCTCAAGCTGTTGAAAACAATGTCAACGCCGCCGTGACCCAGTTCACCGCCGCTGCTCAGAAAGTCGCTGCCAAGCAAGCGTAAATGCCGCCGCCCGGTGCGCCGGGCTGCAATCAAAAAAGCCTCGTTTCCACGAGGCTTTTTTTATTCTCCCAGATAGGCCGCCTTCACGCGCGGATCGTGCAGCATGTCGCACGCGTTGCCGGTCATGATAATGCTGCCCGAATCCATTACATAACCGCGGTGCGCCGCTTCCAGCGCCAGCTTGGCGTTCTGTTCGACCAGCAAGATCGTGATCCCCTGCGCCGACACATCGCGGATCACCTCGAAGATCTTTTCGACCATGATCGGCGACAAACCCATCGATGGCTCGTCCAGCAGCAACAGTTGCGGGTGACTCATCAATGCGCGCGCCATGGCCAGCATCTGCTGCTCGCCACCCGACAAGGTGCCCGCCAGCTGGGCAGCTCGCTCCTTCAGACGCGGAAACACCGTAAACCATTTCTCGATATCGGCATCGATCCCGGCCTGGTCGTCGCGCGTGTACGCGCCCATCAGCAGGTTTTCCATGATCGACATGCGGGTGAACACACCCCGTCCTTCCGGCACCATGGCCAGCTTCCGGCGCACCAGCTCGAACGACTTGACGCCCTGCAAGCGCTCACTCTGATAACTGATCACACCCTCCACACTGCACGGGGGCAACGTTCCGGTGATGGCTTTCAGGGTGGTGGTCTTGCCGGCGCCATTGGCGCCGATCAGGGTCACCAGCTCGCCCTTGTTGACTTCCAGATCGACACCCTTGACGGCCTTGATGCCGCCGTAAGCCACTTTCAGGCCTTGCACTTTCAACACATTGTCGGCCATTAGTGGGCACCTCCGAGGTAGGCTTCGATCACAGCCGTGTTACTTTGTATCTCGGCCGGCAAGCCTTCCGCGATGCAGCGGCCGTATTCCAGCACGGTAATGCGGTCGCACAATCCCATCATCAGCTTGACGTCGTGTTCGATCAGCAGCACGGTCTTGCCTTCCCCTTTGATTTTCACCAGCAACTCGCGCAAGGCCAGTTTCTCGGTCGCATTCATGCCGGCCGCCGGTTCGTCCAGCGCCAGCAGCTTGGGTTCGGTCGCCAGTGCGCGCGCAATTTCAAGGCGGCGCTGGTCGCCATACGACAGGAACTTCGAGGTGCGCCCGGCAAACGCGCCGATGCCTACGAAATCGAGCAATTCCTGTGCGCGGCGGCGAATCGCCGCCTCTTCCAGACGCGCCGCCTTGTGGCGGAACACCGCCCCGAACACGCCCTGGTGGGTGCGCACATGGCAACCCACCATCACGTTTTCCAGCGCCGTCATCTCGCCGAAAAGGCGGATGTTTTGGAAAGTACGGGCAATGCCGGCCTTGGCCACCTCGTGCGGCGCGGACGGCGAATACGGCTTTCCGTCCAGCTCGAACGTGCCGCTGTCGGGCTGGTACAGTCCGGTAATGACATTGAAGAACGTGGTCTTGCCGGCGCCGTTGGGGCCGATCAGCCCGTAAATCTGCCCGTGGCGGATCTGAATGCCGACATCGGTCAACGCCTGCAAGCCGCCGAAGCGTTTGTTCACGCCGGCAATATCAAGAATAATCTGTTCGCTCATCGACATCGCCCTCACGCAGGAAACGCATCGGGCTTGTTGGTATCGGCCGCATCGGGCCGGTCTTCATGCTTGGGCGAGGGCCACAGGCCCGCCGGCCGTTTCAGCATGATGACCACCATCGCCAGGCCGTACAGCAACTGGCGCAGCACTTCCGCCTCGATCAGCACCTTGCCGAACAGCGCATTCTGGGCCGGTTCGACCACATGGCGCAGCACTTCCGGCAAGGCCGCCAGCAGCACGCCACCGACGATCACCCCGGGAATGTGGCCAATACCGCCCAGCACCACCATCGCCAGCACGGCGATCGATTCGGTCAGCGAGAACGATTCGGGCGACACAAAGCCCTGGAAGGAGGCAAACATCGCCCCGGCGACGCCGCCGAACGAAGCGCCCATGGAAAACGCCAGCAGCTTGACGTTGCGGGTATTGATGCCCATTGCCTTGGCCGCGATTTCATCTTCGCGGATCGCCACCCAGGCGCGCCCCAGGCGCGAATGCTGCAGCCGGGTGGTCACAAACACGATGGCGATGCACAGGAACAGGAACAGGAAGTAATACGCGTTCACCGACGGCATGGGCAGCCCTGCCACCTGAACAGTTGCCATCGAACCTTCCTCGCCCGCCAGCGACACGCCGAAAATGCGGACTGGATCGATTGCATTGATGCCCTGCGGCCCGTTGGTGAAATTGATCGGGTCGTTCAGGTTATTCATGAAAATCCGGATGATTTCGCCGAAACCCAGGGTCACGATGGCCAGGTAGTCGCCGCGCAGCTTCAGGGTCGGCGCGCCCAGCAAGGCCCCGAACAGGCCCGCCACGGCGGCCGCCAGCGGCACGATGACCCACACCGACAGATGCACGCCATTGTCGCGCACCGATGGCCCCAGCACGGCGACCAGCCATTCCCCCAGCACCGGGTACTGCGCCAGGACGGATTCGAGCAGGGCGGAAAACTGCGGCGAAGCCAGCAAACCGGTCAGATACGCGCCCACCGCGAAAAACGCGATGTAGCCGAGGTCGAGCAGACCGGCGAAGCCGACCACGATGTTCAGGCCCAGCGCCAGCATGATGTACAGCAAGGCCATGTCGATGATGCGCACCCAGGAGTTGCCGTAATGCTGGGCAATGAAGGGGAAAATCAGCAGGCCGATCAGCACCAGCGCCATGCTGGAATAGGCCTTGCGCGGATTGCGGTCGACGTCGAAATGAAGGATTGCCATGATGTTCTCCTCAAGCCCGGTCGGCCACGCGTTCGCCCATGATGCCGGACGGACGGATCGTCAACACCACGATCAGCACGATGAACGCGAAAATGTCCTGGTAATGGCTGCCGAGAAAGCCGCCGGTCAGGTCGCCGATATAGCCGGCGCCCAGGCTTTCGATCAGTCCCAGGGCGATGCCGCCGATCATGGCGCCGTAAATATTGCCGATGCCGCCCAGTACGGCAGCCGAGAAGGCCTTCAGTCCAGGCAGGAAGCCCATGGCAAAATGAATCGAGGAATAGTTGGCGCCCCACATCACGCCCGCCACCGCGGCCAGCGCCGCCCCAATGGCGAAGGTGGCCACGATGACCTTGTTGGCATCGATGCCCATCAAGCCCGCCACGCGGGGATTTTCGGCGGTGGCGCGCATCGCCCGGCCCAGCTTGGTTTTTTCGACCAAAAACACCAGAGCGCCCATCGACAAGACCGCCAGCGCCAGCAACAGCACCTGGGTCTGCGAAATCACCGCACCGCCAATGGCGATCGGCTCGGTCGACAACAGTTGCGGGAAGGACAGCGGGCTGCGGCCCCAGATCATCATGGCAAACGTGGTCAGCAGGTAAGACACCCCGATGGCGGTGATCAGCGGCGCCAGCCGTGGCGCATTGCGCAGGCGGCGGTACGCGACCCTTTCGATGATGATATTGACGAGCATGCACACGGGAATGGCGCCGATGATGGCAATGGCCAGATTCACATAACCCGGCAGACCAGGCGCCACCGATTCGAGCAGGTGCAGGATCGACAGGCCGACCATGGCGCCGATCATCAGCACGTCACCGTGAGCGAAGTTGATGAGGTTTAGCACGCCGTACACCATGGTGTAGCCCAGCGCCACCAGCGCGTACATGCTGCCCAGAACAAGACCATTGATGATCTGTTGGATAAATGTATCCATATTGTTGTGGTCCTTTTTTTCGATCCAACAAAAACGGCACCCCGGGGGATCGCCCCGCAGTGCCGGTATGGTCTGCAACTCCGCGACTTATATGAAACACCTGTCCAAATGACAAGCAATCGCGGGCGTCGCCATGATAGCGAGGAACTGTAAAAACTAATGTCGGAATATAAGCGTGCCTCCAAATTTTATTTGGGAAGCACCCCCGCCTTCCCTCCATCCAGCCCCTTCGGCAGGGGGAAAGTAACGTGTTCTTCCACGCCGTCGAGGGCGCGCACGCTGCGGGCGCCGAGCGCCTTGAGACGGTCGATCACAGCCTGCACCAGCACTTCCGGGGCCGAGGCGCCGGCCGTGACGCCGATGCGCTGCTTGCCCACCAGCCATTGCGGGTCGATCTGGGACGCATTGTCGATCATATACGCCGGCGCACCCTTCTTTTCCGCCACTTCGCGCAGGCGGTTCGAATTCGAGCTGTTCGGGCTGCCCACCACGATCACCACTTCCACCTGGGGCGCCATGAACTTGACGGCTTCCTGGCGGTTGGTGGTGGCGTAGCAGATATCGCCCTTCTTCGGTTCCATGATATTCGGGAAACGCGCCTTGAGCGCCGCGATGATGTCGGCGGTGTCGTCCACCGACAGCGTGGTTTGCGACACGTAGGCCAGCTTGTCCGGGTTGCCCACTTGCAGGGCGGCCACGTCGTCCACGGTTTCCACCAGATGCATGCCGGTATCGGTCTGGCCCATCGTGCCTTCCACTTCCGGGTGGCCGTCGTGGCCGATCATTACAATGTCGCAGCCTTCGCGGCGCATCTTGGCCACTTCCATGTGCACTTTGGTCACCAGCGGGCAGGTGGCATCGAAAATCGACAGGCCGCGCGCCTCGGCTTCGGCGCGCACGGCTTTCGAGACACCGTGCGCGGAAAAGACCAGCGTGTTCCCGGGTGGCACGTCGTCCAGCTCTTCGATAAAGATGGCGCCCTTGTTACGCAGATCCTCGACCACGTAGGCGTTGTGCACGATCTCGTGGCGCACATAAATTGGCGCGCCAAACTGTTGCAGCGCGCGCTCGACAATTTCGATGGCGCGGTCGACGCCGGCGCAAAAACCGCGCGGCTGGGCAAGGAGAATTTCACTGTCCATGACGAATCCTGTTGATGTGCTTATAACACCGAAATCAGTTTGACTTCAAACTTCAAGGCCTGCCCGGCCAGCGGATGGTTGAAGTCGAAGGTGGCACCGTCGTCGCGCAGCGCGCGCAGGATGCCGGCAAAGCGGCCGCCGCCGGGTGCTGCGAAGTCCACCAGATCGCCCACTTTATAGTCCGCATCCGGCGCCGAATTCTCGTCCAGCGTGGCGCGGGTGATGTCGCGGATCAGCTCTGGATTGCGCTCGCCGAAAGCTTGCGCCGGCGCCAGATCGAAGGTCTTGTGCGCGCCCTCCGGCAAGCCGATCAGGCAAGCCTCCAGGAACGGCGCCAGCTGGCCGTGCCCCAGGGTCAGGGTGGCCGGATTGCCGGCGAAAGTGGTGATCAGATCGGCACCGTCGGCGGCAGCGAGCCGATAGTGCAGCGTGAGAAAGGACTTGTCGGTGACGACGGGGTTGGTGTTGGACATTTCGATGGTCAATGCGTGCAAACCGCTATTGTAAGCCAAGCGCGCTTGACCCAGCCAAGCGAGGAACATTATGGGAATCAAGGACTGGCCGGAACAACAACGTCCGCGCGAACGCCTCATCGCCGATGGCGCCGCCGCCCTGTCGGATGCCGAACTGCTGGCCGTGTTCCTGCGCGTCGGCGTCAGCGGCAAGAGCGCGGTCGAACTCGGGCGCGACATGCTGCAGCGTTTCGGCTCGCTGCACAGCCTGTTCGGCGCCACCCAGGCGGACTTCTGCCAGGTCAACGGCCTTGGACCGGCCAAGTTCGCGCAATTGCAGGCGGTCATGGAACTGGCCCGGCGCGCGCTCGGCGAACAACTCGAGCACGGCATCAAGCTCGACTCCCCCGATACCGTCAAACAATATCTGCGTCTGGGCATGAGCCGCCAGCACCATGAATCCTTCGTCGTGCTCTTCCTCGACGTCAAAAACCGTCTGATCGCCACCAAGGAAATGTTCCGCGGCACGCTCACGCACACCAGCGTGCACCCGCGCGAAGTCGTCAAGGCCGCCCTCGCCCAGAATGCCGCCGGGCTGCTGCTGGCGCACAATCACCCCTCGGGCGCGCCGGAACCGAGCGAAGCCGACCTATTACTGACCAGATCGCTGGTGCAGGCACTGGCCCTGGTCGATGTACGGGTGCTTGACCACTTCGTCGTGGCCGGCCAGCACGTACACTCGTTTGCCGAGCACGGACAAATCTAGGGAGCGAAGCACAAGCCCCCGATTTACTCGTGCAAGGTTGAGGGATTTGCGTCGGCGGCAGCGCGCAATTGCTTCGCCTTGAGCAAATCTACCTGCACGCCGTGACCGCGCTCGTACAAACCAGCAAGTCTGTTCAGCGCATATTTATTCCCGTTGCGCGCGGCACTGCCATACAGCGCCGCTGCTGCCGCGTAATCCTGAGCAACCCCACGCCCGCTTTCATAGCATTGCGCCAGCGCGGTTTGTGCGTACGCATCATCCTGCGCCACCGCTCTGCGCAACCACGCGATTCCCTCTGCAGCAAGTTTCGAGCTCGGTTCGCCTAGCAATAATTGCATGCCGAGCGACGCTTGACCGCCGGCATAACTTTGCTCTGCGGACTTTCGCAGCCACCGTACACCTTCCGCGCGGTTCGCCTGCACGCCACGGCCGTTGATCAAGAGGTTACCCAGCGCATCCTGCGCGCGCGGCAAGCCGTGTTCGGCTGCTTTTCGCAGCCATTTAGCCGATTCGACCAAGTTTGCCGGGCCGACAACATTAAGTTGTAGCACCATACCGATAGCTTCTTGCGCCTTTGCATGACCTTGTTTAGCCGCCAGGCGCATCCACTTCATCCCCTGCGTTGGACTGCGCTCGACACCGTCGCCATTCAAATACACCATGCCAAGACGATATTGGTCTTCGGCCACGCCACGCTCCGCACCTTGAAGCGCCGCCGCGATAACGCCGGGATCGGTTGTGGCCGACTCTTCCAGCGTCCAGACGTACTGCATTTTCATCCATGCCTCGACCGCGTCGCCGTCTTTCGTGCCGGGCCGGAATTGGCATTTCGCGATACCTTCCAACGCCGCCATATCCAGCAAGGGGAAACCACTCGATTTTACCAATTTGGTGCCGCGCACCTTCCCATCGACACCGATCAGAAACGCCAAGGTGACAGTGCCATGCTGCTCTTCGCGCAGGGCCGCTTTCGGCCACTCCGGCCTGGCGCACGTCTCTAGGTTGGCGACCGCGGGTGTCAGTACTGGCGGCTGTTGAACCACTATTTCCTGACTCGGCTGCACCTCGGCTGACGACGCTGAGATCGCACCGGTCCACAAGACGGCAGCTGTCAGCAAGGCTCGGCAAGTGAGCAGGTTTGGCGAATTAAAACGATGAGTCATAGTAGCGCGTCGATTACAAGGTGCTCGAATTTTACAGGCAAAGTGCGCAGCGCCTGCCGAAGTCCCAAGGTGCTCATAACGCCGCGCAAGAATGTCAAATAAAGCGATTGCAATAAGACACAATTGTTTTTCGCAAGTGATTGATTCCGTGATGCTTTTCGCGCTATACTCTCGTTTTTCCAATTTTGGATTTACTCAAGGAGTGCGCTATGGCACGTGTTTGCCAAGTTACTGGTAAGGGTGTGATGGTTGGCAACAACGTCTCCCACGCCAACAACAAAACCAAGCGTCGTTTTCTGCCGAATCTGCAGAATCGTCGTATTTTCGTAGAATCGGAAAACCGCTGGGTCTCCCTGCGACTGTCCAACGCCGGTCTGCGCGTGATCGACAAGGTCGGCATCGATGCCGTCCTGGCCGACATGCGTGCCCGTGGCGAAAAAGTTTAATTAGGGAGCTATCATGGCAAAAACTGGCCGCGACAAAATCAAGCTGGAATCGACCGCAGGTACCGGTCACTTCTACACGACCGACAAGAACAAGCGCACCATGCCTGCGAAAATGGAGATCATGAAGTTCGATCCTAAAGCCCGCAAGCACGTGATGTACAAGGAAACCAAGATCAAGTAATTGGTCCAGGTTCAGTACAAGAAAAGCCGCCCACGACAGTGCGCGGCTTTTTTGTTTTTGACGGCTGGACGGTGAGTGTTATCTTGCCGCAATGTAGGCCGAGCTCATAGATCTAGGATGGCATTGCCTCTCCTCAACTTAGATTGGATCACCAATGAGCTCGACAACCAGAAAGTCTCACTCCCTGGCAAAGCATCGACCGCCGAAACCTGAAAAATCAAAGACTGCGGAGTGGAAACCCCACGATCCTGATGAGATTCCTCCCAATGTCAGGAACTCCTTGCGTGACGCGATGAAAATCGAGAACGTTCCACCGCATCAATTCGACGATCTTCTCTGGCTGATTGCGCAGGAATCGACCGGGAAAGTGAACGCACGAAATCAAAAATCGACAGCGCGTGGACTGTTTCAACTATTGAAGAATCAATACCCGCTCAATCCGAATGGCGAACGGTCGTTTGGTAACGCCACCGAAGAATGCCAAGGTGGAATCCGCTACGTAGTGCAGCGATATCGTTCGGCAAGCGCAGCCCGCGCATTTTGGCTTCGCCATCACTGGTACTGATCATGGGAATCCACCCTCTATTTTGCCCGACGCTGCTGATCGCCAGTTTCCTAAGCGTCAGCCTGGCCGTCGCCGCAGCACCCACTTTCGAACAGTTTCCGGCTCATGCAGATCCCAGCCCAGCGTCAGGGCATCTGAAGCTCCAGACGCGGCAAGATCGGGAATTCCGAAGCGTACTAAAGCGGGCAGCTAAAGCCAGTCCGAACTTCGCCGGACACTATGTTGTGACGAATATCGGTTGCGGAGCATCGTGTTTGCTCACTGCGGCAATCGACGCCCGAACCGGGCGGGTCTCGTGGCTGCCAGATACCATTTGCTGTTGGGATGAATCGGTCTCGGACCCGGTTGCCTACCGGCTCGACAGTGAACTCATCATCTTTAAAGGGCGCCGGAACGAAAAGGAAGACGGCACCTGGTATTGGCGATTCACAAACGGGCGCTTTGTGTTACTTGAACCCTGATCATTCCTCGCCTAGACGAAAAAAGCCGCCCAGCTTTCACTGGACGGCTTTTTTGCCATATGCGGTCAGGCTTTTATGCGTAGCTGCGCAAACGCAGCGAAAACTCCTGCAGCGATTTGATCCCCGATGCCTCGGCGCGGACGCACCAGTCCTGCAACTGGTGCAGCAGCTGGTCGCGGGTGAAATGCGAACGCTCCCAGATTGCCCCCAGTTCGACGCGCATGTGGTGCATCGTTTCCAGCGCCTTGCTGTGCTCGAAGAGTTCGATCAGCTGCTGCTTGTGCGACGCTTCCAGCTTCGCCGGCTCGCGCTGCAACAACTTGCGCGACGACTTCAGGAAACCTTTTTCAAGCTGGGCCTTGTGCTTCAGGTGTTCGACCTCTTCATGCCAGGCATGCTTGACCGACTTGGCGTACTTGGCCATGACGTCATAGCGGTTGGCGATGACCGATTGCAGGGTTTCAAAGTCGGCCACTTGCTTGCCATCCTTGAAAGCTGGCTTCGGCGCCACTTTCTTGACCTTGGCCAGACCCAGCGTTTCCAGAATGCGGATATACAGCCAGCCGATGTCGAACTCGTACCACTTCGACGACAGCTTGGCCGAGGTGGCGTGGGTGTGGTGATTGTTGTGCAGCTCTTCACCACCGATCAGAATGCCCCACGGCACGATGTTGGTAGCGGCATCGGCGCAGTCGAAATTGCGATAGCCCCAGAAGTGCCCGATCCCGTTGATGATGCCGGCCGCCATGATGGGAATCCACATCATCTGCACGGCCCAGATCGACACACCGATCACGCCGAACAGCACGAAATTGACAACAAACAGCAGCACCACGCCTTGCATGCTGAAGCGGGTGTACAGGTTGCGCTCGATCCAGTCGGTCGGGGTGCCGTGACCATATTTCTCCATGGTCTCCTTGTTCTTCGATTCGGTGCGGTACAGCTCGGCACCTTCGAACAACACCTTCCTGATACCGCGCGTGACCGGGCTGTGCGGATCTTCCTCGGTCTCGCACTTGGCATGGTGCTTGCGGTGCACCGCAGCCCATTCCTTGGTGACCTGGCCGGTCGTCAGCCACAGCCAGAAACGGAAAAAGTGGCTCGGGATGGCGTGCAGCTCCAGTGCACGGTGCGCCTGATGGCGGTGCAGGTAGATGGTGACGCTGGCGATGGTGATGTGGGTGACGATAAGTGTGTATACAACAACCTGCCAGGCGCTGAGGCCGACCAAACCGGTCGACATGAACTCGAGCACGGCATGCAGCGTGGTGCTAAACAATGTCATTACTACTCCAAAGTGAACGCCTGTTCGCATAAACAGTACAATCGAACGGCTGAACCTCCAATTTTACGCGCTTCCGATACCGTACGGCACCATTCTCACCAATCATTTCAATGAGATGACGTTCTTTCGCCAAGTAACGACAAAATCTGTGCATCCAGCAAACGTGTGTCGCGCGCGGGAAACGCCAGTTTGATCTGGCCGGACTTCACCAGCGCAAAAATCTTTTTGTTGACGTCCGAGACCACCCCACCCCGGCCGTTTTCCGGATCGGCAATCCAAAAGCCCAGATCGAGCTCATAGCCCTCGGGACTGAAGCGGTTCAGCGACACGCCCGGCCCCGGCTGTTCCAGCACGCGGGCTACGCCGACCGGCAATTGTTCAAGCAAGGGAATCACCACGTCCAGATCGCTGTCGTAGGCCACCGTCAATTGCGTCGACACCCGTACCGTGCGGTTGGTCAGCGACTGGTTTTGCACCGGACCGGAAATGAGCATTTCGTTCGGCAATACGGTCTCGACACCGTCGAGGCCCTGCAAGATGGTATAGCGCGTGTTGATGTTGGTAACTTTACCGGAATACTTATCGACCGAAATCATGTCGCCGATGGCCAGGCTGCGTTCCAGCAGAATCACGAAGCCGGACACATAATTGCTGGCGATCTTTTGCATGCCGAGGCCGAGGCCAACGCCGAGCGCACCGCCGAACACCGACAGCACAGTCAGGTCGATGCCGACCAGCGAAAGGCTCAGCAGCACCGCCACCACGATCAGCACGGCGCGGCTCATGCGCGCCATGACCACCCGCAGCGAGCTGTGCATACCCTGCATGCCCATCAGCCGCTCTTCCAGCGCCGCGCCGGCCCACAGGGCCAGCATCAGCAGCACGATCACCGACACCGCGCCTTGCAGAATGGCAGCCACCGAAACCTTGTGCTTGCCAAGCGGCAGCAAGGTGCTGTCGAGGAAATCGAACAACTCGGTCCAGACGCCGGTGATATACAGCGCCACGCCCAGCCAGACCAGCAGGGCGAAGATTTTCTCAAAGGTGAGAATGGCCGCGCCGAGCGGGCTGCGCCGGGCAAAAATACGCCGCAACAGGTAGAAGGCGATGCGGATCAGCACGAACGAGGCAGCCAGCGGCACGGCCAGGCGCAGCAGATTGACATGCTGGAAAGTCGCCATCGAATAGCGCGCCATCGTCAGCAGGCCCAGCACCAGCACCGGACTGAGCACCCGCGCAAAACTGTCTTGCGTCATCGGCGGCACCTCGCCACCGGTGCGGCGCGCCACCACGGCATTGCGCAGCAGGCGCGCCAGCCACCAGCCCGCAAGGACGCAGCCGAGGATGGCCGCCACTTGCCATGAAAAACCAGGATCGCGGAAATCCGCGAACAGTTCGGTCAACAGGTTCGATAGCGGGAGCGCGTTGGCCATGCTTATTCGGCGTCGCCCTCGTCCGCCTCGGCAGCGTCAGCCGGCTTGGCCTTGGGCGCCTTGGCCGGCATCGGCTTGCGCTCCAGCACGGCGGCGAAGAAGCCGTCGGTTTGATGCTTGTGTGGCAACAGCTTGAGATAGTCGCCCATCTCCAGATCGATTTTCTGTTCCGCCAGCACCTTGTTCATTGGCACCAGCACGAAGTCGTCGTGGTCCGCCAAGAATTGCTCGACGATTCGGTCATTCTCTTCATCGAGCAGGCTGCAGGTGGCATACACCAGCCGGCCACCGCCCTTGAGCAGGCGTGCCGCGCCGTCCAGGATGGCCGCCTGCTTCTGCTGCATTTCGCCGATGGCATCCGGTTTCTGGCGCCATTTCACGTCGGGATTACGGCGCAGGGTTCCCAGGCCGCTGCACGGCGCGTCGACCAGCACGCGGTCGATCTTGCCGGCCAGGCGTTTAATCTTGGCATCACGCTCATGCGCGATGAGTACCGGATGCACGTTCGACAGGCCGCTGCGCGCCATGCGCGGCTTGAGCTTGGCAAGGCGCTTTTCGGACACATCGAAGGCATACAGGCGGCCGGTGTTACGCATCAGCGCGCCCAGGGCCAGGGTCTTGCCGCCCGCGCCGGCGCAGAAGTCGACCACCATCTCGCCGCGCTTGGCGCCAACGATCTGCGACAGCACCTGGCTGCCCTCGTCCTGCACTTCGATGGCGCCATTCTTGAACAGCGGCAGATTCTGCAGCGCAGGCTTCTTGTGCACGCGCAAGCCGAGCGGGGCATACGGCATCGGTTCGGCCACGATCGGCGCCTTGGCCAGCTCGGCCATGACCTCGTCGCGATTGGCCTTGACGGTGTTGACGCGCAAATCCAGCGGCGCCGGCTTGTTCAGCGCTTCGGCCAGTTGCAGGGTTTCCTCTTCGCCATACTGGGCGACGAATTTGTCGAACAGCCATTTCGGCAAATTCGTGCGCATCTGCACCGGCATCAGTTTGCGGTCGATCTGGGCGATACGCTCCAGGAACGCCGCCTCTTCTTCCGTCAGCCCGCCCAGCGCATCGGCGCCCACGGCTTCGGCCAGGCCCATGATGGTCAGGCGGCGCATGGTCGGGCTGCTGCCCGCTTCGGCAAAGTCGGTGAAGAAGGATTTATTGCGCAAGATCGCATAAATGCCCTCGGCCACGGCGCCGCGTTCACGCGAACCCAGGCGTGGGTGGTCCTTGAAGTAACGCGACAAGGTGGTATCGGCCGGCGCGGTGAACCGCAAAATCTCGCGCAATACCTCTTCCGTATTGCCAAGGATGGCTGGTGGCAATCTCATGGTATTCCTTAATTACTGGTGGTGGCGGACGGCGCGGCATCGGCGATGCGCACCTCTTCATTGACGATCGTGAGCCGGTCCTCGATGAAGAGGCGGACTGCGTAAGGGTAAAGCTTGTGTTCCTGCACCAGCACGCGGGCGGACAGGATATCGGCCGTATCGCCCGGCAACACGTCGACCTCGGCCTTGGCGACCACCGGACCATGATCGAGCTGAGCGGTGACGAAGTGCACGGTGGCGCCGTGGCGCTGCTCGCCGGCATCGATGGCTTGCTGATGGGTATGCAAGCCGGGGAACAGCGGCAACAGCGACGGGTGGATATTGAGCAGGCGGCCGGCATAATGCTCGACAAACCCGGCCGTGAGGATGCGCATGAATCCGGCCAGCACCACCAGATCGGGGGCAAAGCGGTCGATGGCTTCCTGCAGCGCGGCGTCGAAGGCTTCGCGGCTGGAAAAGTCTTTGTTGGAAACGACGGCGGTGGCGATGCCGTGCGAGGCGGCAAACTCCAGCCCCTTGGCGTCCGCCTTGTTACTGATGACTGCCGCGATGCGCGCCGGCCACTGCTCCGACTTGGCTGCATGGACGATGGCTTCCATGTTGCTGCCGCGGCCGGAAATGAGGATCACAATATTTTTCATAGCGCGCATTGTACCTTGTGCCGCATGGGCGACCAAGAATGCGGGCAAGAAATGTTGCGGCGCACCACGCCGCCGGAGACTTACACGAAGGAGTAAAACACCCGGAAGGGAACCTTCTTTTCGGCCCAGTAATCGGCCGCGTCGCGGAAAACGTCGAGCAGGGTTTCGCGGGCTTCCTTGTCGAATTTCTGGGTGTTCGGCAATTGTTCGATGACGACGATGAAGCCCGGCTGCGGCCCGGCCTTGTTGACGGTTTCCGTCAGCGACTCGCGCAGGGCATCGAAATTTTTGCTGTAAGGCTTAGGGAAATGAAAGTTCTCGCCGATGCGGGCGCAGACCTGCTGCTTGGTCAGGGTATCGGCGCAATGCGCGTAAAGAAAATGTTGGCCGAGGCGACCGGCTTCTTCCTGCAGCTCTCCAACACGGAAAGCACGAATGGACTGCACAAGATTGGGCGGAACCGTTATCAATAAACTCATATCTCCCTCAAGTGGTCCTGGTATGGTCGGTATTGCACCGCCTTCTATCTGCCGATGTTCGATCATTGCCACCCGCCAATATACCCCCTAATCGTGTAAGGGTAACGTTTTGCGCTTGCCGAATCAACCCGAATGTGATTCGTAACGCAATATTTGTAATAAATGGGGATGAATTATCGAAAAACCCACCCTCGTCCCTCTGCGGAGCATTCTCCGGCCGAACCTGGCGCCCTTGCGCAGCTGTTACATTTTGTTGCCACAGGGATCGCAAAGTTCGGCATGGCGCGTCTAATATAGAACCGTACCACTCCGGTAATGTCCAACAGGTTCACGCTCACGAGGAAGATTATGAAGCTGCATACTTACTGCTTACTGGCCGCGACCGCAATATGCGCCCTGCCGGTGGCCCAGGCTGCCGATTTCGAAGATTACGGACGCGTGCTCCGGGTGCAGCCGCGCGTGGAACAGATCCGCCAGCCGCGCCAGGAATGCAAGACCGAATACGTGCAAGTGCCTGTTCAGCAGCAGCAACAGCGCAGTGCCAGCGGCTCCATCATCGGCGGCATTGCGGGCGCCCTCCTCGGCAACCAGGTCGGCGGCGGCAACGGCCGTGCGGCAGCGACCGCAGCCGGCGCGATTGCCGGTGCCGTCGTGGGCGACCGCGTGCAAAACGATGGCCGCCAGGTGGCCCAGCCGCAAGACATCCAGGAACAGGCCGTGCGCCAGTGCCGCACCGTCGACGCATGGGAATCGCGCACCGTGGGCTACGACGTCACCTACGATTACCGCGGCCACAGCTATACCAGCACGATGCAGCGCGACCCTGGCGAACGGGTGCGCCTGCGCGTGTCGGTCCAGCCCGACGAATTCCGTTGACGGCCGCGCGCGAGGTATCTTCGCTTGCGCAAGAGCAAGGCATCCATCGATAATAGCCCATGCTCATTAAACGCAAATCCATCGAACAAGCCGAGTCCTCGCGCCGTCCATCCCGCAAGCCCAAGTTTGCCCCCGTCACGCTGTCCGAACAGGACGGCGTGCGCTACCTGCATTTCGGCACCGAATGGGTCCAGGGTGCGATGCGCATCCGCAAGCCCGACTGGCCCGAACTCGAATATGCCCAGCAGATGATGGCCTGGATGCTGTTCATCGAGCAGCCCGGCGCGATCGCCCAGCTTGGCCTGGGCACCGCTACCCTCACCAAATTCTGCTACCGCCAGTTCCCCGACGCCAGGGTCACCGCCGTCGAACTGAACGCCTCGGTCATCGGCATCTGCGCATCGATGTTCAAGCTGCCGCCCGACGACGAGCGCCTGAACGTACTGGAAATGGACGCGCTCGACTTCGTCAACGACCCGGCCAACGCCGGCGCCTTCGACGTGCTCCAGTGCGACCTGTACGACGCCACCGCCAAGGGTCCGGTGCTCGACACGGCCGAGTTCTACCGCGCCTGCAACGACTGCCTCAAGCCGAACGGCATCATGACGGTGAACCTGTTTGGCGATCACCCCAGCTTTGCCAAAAACCTCAAGGCCATGAAATTCGGCTTCGGCCACGTCATTTGCCTGCCTGAAGTGCATGATGGTAATGTGGTGGCGATCTGCTTCCGCGACCGTCCCGCGCTCGACTTCGACGCCCTGGCCACGCGCGCCGCGCAGATCGTCGCGGCCACCAGACTGCCCGCCAAATCCTGGGTTAAGGGCATCAAGGCAGCCGCTGCCTAAACCGCGCCAGCGCACACGGAGAACCGCTTGAACGCAGACCAGAACGCCGCCGCCGACAAACCGGTTCCCCCACCCGCCAGGCCAAAAGCGCCGCGCACGCTCGACCTGCAAGCGATCTTCTCGTGGCTGCTGGCCGATGGCATCGTCGAGAAAGATAACGTCAAGGCCCAGTACGCACAGGCCCAGGCCATCCTCAAGAACGCGGTCGGCTCCATGCACCCGCTGTCGGCCGTGGCGCAATGCAAGCTGATCTCGGCCCTGCCGCCGCACCGCCTGATGACCCTGGACCTGCTGTCCGAATGGGCAGCGGCCAAGGTCGGGCTGAGCTTCATCCGCATCGACCCGCTCAAGATCGACTTCACCAAAGTGGCCGACGTCATGTCCGCCAGCTACGCCGCGCGCTTCAATATTTTGCCGGTGGAACTGACCGGCTCGACCCTGGTGGTGGCCACCGCCGAACCGTTCAACATCGAATGGGAAAGCGAGATCGCCAAGATCTCGCGCCGCAAGGTTCAGCTGGTGTTCGCCAACCCGCTCGACATCGCCCAATACATTTCGCAGTTCTTCAGCCTGGCCAAGTCCATCAAGGACGCCAATAAATCGAACGCCCAGGACCTGGCGCTGCGCAACAACTTCGAACAGTTGGTCGAGCTGGGCAAGTCCAACAAGCAGGTCGACGCCAACGATCAGCACGTCGTCAACATCGTCGACTGGCTATGGCAATACGCCTTCGAACAGCGCGCATCCGACATCCACCTCGAACCCAAGCGCGAGATCGCCGTGATCCGTTTCCGCATCGATGGCGTGCTGCATCAGGTGTATCAGGTGCCCGCAGTGGTGATGATCGCCATGACGGCGCGCATCAAACTGCTGGGGCGGATGGACGTGATCGAAAAACGCCGCCCGCAGGATGGGCGCATCAAGACCCGCACCAATGGCGGCCAGGAAGTCGAACTGCGCCTGTCGACATTGCCGACCGCGTTCGGGGAAAAACTGGTGATGCGGATTTTCGATCCGGACGTGGTCGTCAAGACCTTGCCGGAACTGGGCTTTCCACCGGACGACGCGGCCCGCTGGGACTACCTGACCAACCGCCCGCACGGCATCATCCTCGTGACCGGGCCGACCGGCTCGGGCAAGACCACCACCTTGTACACCACGCTCAAGGCGCTGGCCACCTCGGAAGTGAACGTGTGCACGGTGGAAGACCCGATCGAAATGGTCGAAGCCTCCTTCAACCAGATGCAGGTGCAGCCCGGCATCGACCTGTCCTTCGCCGACGGCGTGCGCGCGCTGATGCGGCAAGATCCGGACATCATCATGGTCGGCGAGGTGCGCGACCTGGGCACGGCCGAAATGGCGATCCAGGCGGCGCTGACCGGCCACCTGGTGCTGTCGACCCTGCACACCAACGACGCGCCCTCGGCCGTGATGCGCCTGCTGGAACTGGGCGTGCCGTACTACCTGCTCGAAGCGACGCTGATCGGCATCATGGCGCAGCGCCTGGTGCGTACCTTGTGCGCGCATTGTAAGGCGCCGGACGGGGCCATCAGCGACGAAGTGTGGCACAGCATCGGCGGCGCCTGGAAGATCCCCAAACCGGCCACGGTGTACCGGCCGATCGGCTGCCCGGAATGCCGCCAGACCGGCTACCGTGGCCGCACCGGCATCTACGAGTTGCTGACCGTGACGGAAGGCTTTACCCGCCTGATCGCCGAGGAAACCGACCTTGTCGCCCTGCGCCAGCAGAGCATCGCCGACGGCATGAAGCCGCTGCGCATCGCCGGCGCGCACAAGATCATCGAGGGCGTGACGACGGCGGAGGAAGTGCTGAAAGTGACCGCCGCGCTGGTGTGACGCGGCACGGATGAAAAATCTGCCTGATGAAAAATCTGCCTAGCGGAAATTGAAATCACAGGCTATAATGCTGCCTCTTTCGGGTCGTTAGCTCAGCTGGTAGAGCAGCGGACTTTTAATCCGTTGGTCGCAGGTTCGAATCCCGCACGGCCTACCACGAATGCGTAGTAATCAAAAAAGCCCACGAATTTCGGTTCGTGGGCTTTTTTGTTTCTGGTCGCTCGCTGGTCGCTTCGATCAAAATGAATGAATGAATGAATGAATGAATGAATGAATGAGTGAGCGCCGCCGAAGACAGGTGCTATTAAGCTCGATCGACGCCGCAACGGCCGCCTGTGCAAGGCAGCGCCCGGGCTGGACCTGCAACGGCAAAAAGTTAGCCATCTCAGCAGATCAAGCGGCCGGCCTGGCACGATCGGCATAGGCGCCAGCCATGCGAGCTTCCCCCTTCCAGCACGGCCGTGGTTTTGTTCTGGTCGTCCCGAAACGGCCGGTCCCGGCAGCTCACCGTCTGGATCAGAAAATACGCCGGAGCATCTTCAGTAGGTCCTTAGTAACAAAAAGTGTCAAATTGAACTAACCATGTCTATTTGCCTACCAACAGTCTGTACATTCCATTGGTAGATCATGACACGCATACAAAATCAGTCCGCCCCACCATCCTTCCAGCAGCCTGTCGTGCCGCCGGCCATCAACAAGTCGACTGATGCAGGTACCTCAAATGCCAGAACCGCAGCGGCGCCGCCGTTACAATCCCGGCAGCGACCGGCGGGTCCTTCCAGCTCAAGGCCGCAAAGCGCCGCGCTGGCGAAATTGCGTATGTTGGGCGGGACAGCTTCGACAGCCGAATCCGGAGCACCAGAAGTGTTTTCAGCGCAGGAAAAGGAACAGTTCGCGCGCGCGCCCAAAGTCAGGGTCCTGGCCTATTCCTCCACCGGCGGCGGCCATACCGCCCGCTCTCTCGATCCCATGGTAGCCGCAGTCGACAAAGGCGTCATCGGGCCGCATGAGCTGGTTTGTATCGCGCTTCCGGAGCAGTGGCCACACGACAAGGGTGCGGCAGAAAAGACGCTCAAGAAATATCTAAAAATCTTCGCGGACAAGGGTATCGACGTGGTCGTTGCACAGGGAGACAAGACGATCACCGGCCTGTACACGAAAACCGGTTCATCGGACAACCCAGCCATCTTGGAAAACTTCGTCCATAAGCCCAAGCGCGGTACGCCCACGCCGACGGTCAACACCATCTTGCATGGACCTGCCACGGGCTTTTCCGCCAACGAGATCATGAAGCAAATGGTTCAGGCTGGAGGCGATCCGAACAAGTTCCACGTCTTGAGCGATATGGGCGTTTACACCGTCAAGGGCGCGCTCGCGGCCGGGATACCGGCAAAGCAGATCATCGAAATGGGAAACCACGCCACCCTCCTGGACGTCGATCATGGCGGCAAGCACCCGGCTTACCTCTCCAAAGCCATCGCCGAAGCAATGCCAGGAAAAATCGGCGTGATCGAATACCACGGAAGCGTCAACCCGCTCGGCGCGATGCGCCAAACCCTCACGCAACTTTCCGTTACGCCGGAGACACCGGTGCGCGCAGTACGCGAGAAGGCGGTCGCGTATCTGATGGCGCATGCGAAACGCAACAGTCTGGACCCGGCTGCAACGACGACGGCAGGCATCATCGTGGCCGACGGCAAGCAAGCGCGCGACCTTGATGGAGCGTTCTATCTGTATGTGAACGAATACACGCAGAGCGTCGGCGCACGGATCAAGCAACAGATCCGGGACCAAAACCCGGCTTTTGAGAACACGCTCTTCGTGGTGTGCGGCGCCGGCGCGCTCAACAGTGGCGCGAGCGGCAACCCCCTGCACATGATGTACGCCGCCAACGCCGACGGCGCCATGAATGCGGGTTATGGAACCACCAGCGAACTCCATTACCTGCTGGAAAACGGCTTCCAGGGGAAGTTGTTGCTCATGCCTGTTGACGGGCAGCATGAGCAGGAGGCAAACGCGGTCACCATGAAAAATCTGTTAGGTGACAAGATCGAGGTCGCCAGCGATGGCGCATCGCTGCTCGATAAACTGGACCAAATGGTGCAGAACCGCACGAAGACGGCGCAGCTGACCGGTGATGCGTCAGGTATTGTCCAATCCATCGAAAACAGCAGCACCAACACCCAACATATCGTGGATTTGATGGACGGTGGCGAGATGACGGCCAGGGAGACCCAGCTTCTGGCGCTTGGCAGCGAACTGGCGCGGTCGCCCGACACCAAGTTCATGCGGCGCCTGGCCAAAGTGATCGTGCCCGCGCTGCAAGCTGCGATCGAGGGGCGCGATGCGATCGAGATCAAGCCGACTGCAAAGCACGCCACCATGCGGCACGACATGTCGTCGCTCATTGCATCGATGAAGAACGACGAGCAGTTCAGCAAACTGCTCGGCGGCGCCAACGTCGGCGGCAATGAAACCCAGAAGTTCCGCGCCGAGTGCTTGGCGACGCTGGAACAACTTGCCGCGCTTGCGCCTGACCAGCGCAGGGGCCTTGCCGAGGAGCGCCGCACAGCACTGGGCGAGCGCTTCGTACTGGGGTACTGACCCCGCGTTGGACGGCCGTGGCGTTTTCAGGGGCGGGACCGGTGTCCGTGCGCCGCGGCGCGCGCACCGGCGCCGGTTCAATGGCGTGCCGCCCGGCGCCGTGCTTTGCATCGTTCCAATGCATCGAAAGTCTGGTATGATTTGCCCGGCGTTATCTTCTGAACAATCGGCCCATGCCACGCTCCGCCACTCCCAAGTCCAAACCGACAATCATCGATATCGCGCGCGTTGCCGAGCTCTCAAAATCGACGGTGGCGATGGCGCTCAAGCATAGTCCACTGATCAAACCGGAGACTGCCGCCAAGGTATGGAAGGCCGCCCGGGAGCTCGGTTACGTCTACAATCGCAGCGCGGCCAGCCTGCGTCAAAAGACCAGCAATATTGTGGGCATGCTGATCCATGACATGGACAATCCGTTTTTCGTGGAGATGCTCGTCGGCGCCGAACGGGTCCTGCTCGAAGCCGGTTATCTGACACTGA
This sequence comes from uncultured Oxalobacteraceae bacterium, assembly GCA_946480015.1. The sequence continues at coordinate 48,569 of CAMLIL010000003.1, forward strand.
TGGCGCACACCTCCGAGCGTCTCGATATCCAGAACAAAGTACTGAACTCGATGCGCGAGCACAATGCCGCCGGCATCATCCTGTGTCCTGCCGCCGGTACGCCGCCCACCTTGCCTGCCGAACTCAAAGCCTGGTCGATTCCGCTGGTCACGGTCATGCGCTCGCTGGGTCACGATGAGGGCGACTTCGTGGGCTGCGACAATGTCGCCGGCATGCATAGCGCGACCCGGCACCTGATCGATCTTGGCCATCGCCACATCGCCTTTGTCGGCCGCAGGCTCGGCACGATCGTATCGGCGCAGCGGGTCCAGGGATATCTGGAGGCCATGCATGCGGCATCGCTGCCGGTCGACAAGAACTGGATGCTGGACGTGCCGATTACGGCGAGCGGCGGGCGCCAGGCCGTCGCGCTGCTCGGTGCGGCCCATCCGCGGCCCACTGCGGTCGTGTGCTACAACGACGCCGTGGCGCTCGGTGTCCTGAGCGAACTCGATACGCTCGGAAAGCGCGCCGGGCGCGACCTCGCGGTCGTCGGCTTCGACGATATCGGCGCGGCCGCACATAGTGCGCCGCCGCTGAGCACCATCTCGGTCGGCCCATCCCATCTGGGCGAGATTGCCAGCCGCATTTTGCTGCGCCGGATAAACAGCGGCGAACCGGCAAGCCCGCCCATCCACTATCTCGCCACCCCGAAAATGGTGGTACGCGAGACCAGCGGACCGCTGCGCACAGACTAAGGACGTAAGCATGGAACTTGAACAGCACCTGCAGAAGGTGGTGCAACAGGAAGCGGCACTGGTATTTCCACACTTCGACGCATCGACCGCATGGGAGATCGGCGTCGCCCTGCGCGCGGCCGCATTGGCCGCTGGCGCCGCGGTCACAATCGACATTCGGCGCGGCGAGGAAATTCTGTTCTTCCATGCGATGCCGGGTACCGCGCCGGCGAACGCGGATTGGGCCCGGCGAAAGCGCAACGTCGTCGAGTTACTGCGGCGAAGTTCCTATGCGGTCGGCCTGGAGAACCGTCTGGCCGGCGTCGCCGTCGAGGAAACGATGGGGCTGCCGGCCCGTGATTTCGCCTCCCACGGTGGCAGCTTCCCCATCCGGGTCGTGCATGCCGGCCATGTCGGCTCCATCACTGTCTCCGGCTTGCCCCAGCGCGAAGACCATGCGCTGATCGTCGATGTGCTGGCGCGCCGGCTTGGTCACGATGCGGCATTGCTGGCCTTCGATTAAGTCCGGCAGCACTCCCGGCCTCCCGCTCAGCCAATCAGGATAGCGCGGAAATCGTTGACATTGGTATGGGTGGGGCCGGTGACGACCAGATCGCCCAAGCGCGCAAAGGCGGTGTAGGCATCGTGCCGGTCCAGATAGTGACGCAGATCGATGCCGCCGTGGCGCGCTCTGGCCTGACTGTCGGCCAGCCAGAGCGCGCCGGCATTATCCTCGCTGCCGTCGATTCCATCCGTGTCGCAGGCTATGGCATGGATCGATGGCGCGCCGCGCAAGGCCAGGCCCAAGGCAAGCAGAAACTCGACGTTACGGCCGCCCTTCCCCGGTTCGGCGGCGCCGAATGTCACCTTGGTTTCGCCGCCTGACAGCAGCACCGCCGGCCGCGCCAGCGGCTCGCCCGAGCGCATTGCCGACAAGGCGATGCCGGCGTGAACTTCGGCGACCTCGCGTGCTTCGCCCTCGATGCAATCGCTCAGAATCAGCGGCGTGTAACCCAATTGCCGGGCACGCGCGGCTGCGGCCTGCAGGCTCTGCATCGGGGTGGCAATGAGTTCGGTGCGGCAGTGGGAATAGTCGTGCTGCAGCATGCTGGCCGCGCGCAATGCCCGGCTCACATGGGCCGGCGGTCGCACGCCCAGGCGCTCGATCATGGCCATGATCGGCTCGTCATCGAGCGATGGCGGCACCGTCGGCCCGGAGGCGACCAAGGCTGGATCGTCACCCGGCACATCCGAGATTGCCAGCGTCACCACCTGGGCCGGCCATGCCGCCGCCGCCAGCCGCCCACCCTTGATCTGCGAGAGCGCCTGCCGGATACGATTGAGTTCGCGAATCGTCGCGCCGGCCTGAAACAGGTCACGCGTCAATTGCTGCTTGTCGGCCAGGCTGATGCCGGGTACGGGTTCCACCAGCAATGCCGAACCGCCGCCGGACATTAAACTGATCACCAGATCATCGGCAGTCAGGCCAGCGAGCTGGCGCCGGATCGCGCGCGCCGCGGCAATCCCGTTTTCATCCGGATACGGGTGGGCCGCTTCCAACACGCGGATATGGCGGCATGGCACCGCATGCCCATAACGCGTGACGACCACCCCTTCCAGCGGGCCGGTCCACAAGGCTTAGAGTTGTGCCGCCATTTGCGCGGCGGCCTTGCCGGCACCGATCACCACCGTCCTGCCGCGCGGCAGTGGCGGAAGCACGTCCGCCATGCGGTGCGACACTTGTGCCGCGGCGACGGCCGATTGAAACAGATCAAGCAAAATTGTGCGAGGCGTCATGATGTTTTCGAAAAAATAATCGAAAGGTTCCGATTCCGGCATGGACCTTCAAAAATTCGCGCATGCGCAATATTGCCAGCTCCGGTTGTATCAGCACGCCGGCGGCGTCGGCGAGCCGGAACACGGCGGCGTAGTGCGCCACCGAGCGCGCCGACTGCAGCCCTGCCAGCATCGAGAAATGCTCCTGGTGGCCGTTCAGCCAGGCCAGGAACACGACACCGGCCTTGTAATGGCGGGTCGGCGCCCGGAAAATCTCGCGCGACAGTGCCACGGTCGGCGTCATCAGGGCGTGATAGCTGGCGCCATCGCCGCTGGCCAACGCGTGGAGCGCGCGTGCGGCGACCGGCGCAATCGGATCGAAGATGCCCAGCAGCGCATGCGAATGGTGCACGCCGTCGCCGGCAATCAGTTCCCCGTAATTGAAGTCGTCGCCGGTGTACATCCTCACCCCTTCAGGCAGGCGCTCGCGCACTGCGCTCTCCCAGCGGGTGTCCAGCAAGGAAATCTTGATGCCCTCGATCTTGCTCCGATGGCGCCGGATGATTTCCAGCACCGTCTGCATGGCGGCCGGCACATCGCGCGCGCCCCAGTAACCGGCCAGCGCCGGATCGAACATCGCTCCCAGCCAATGCAGCACAACCGGCCCGCGTACCTCGCCCAGGATGCGGTCATAGACGTGCAGGTAATCATCGGCATTGCGTGCCAGCGTGCACAGCGCACGGCTGGCCATCATGATGGCCCTGCCGCCTTCGCTTTCCACCGCTTCGAACTGCTCCCGATAGGCCGCGATGACGTCGTCGAGCGTGCTCGCGGGGGTGAGCACCAGCTGGTCGGTGCCGGCCCCGCATGCCAGGTCGGCCCCCGGAATGCTGCGCGCATGGCGCAGGCTGCGCTTGATCAGCTCGCGCGCCACCGGCCAGTCCAGGCCCAGGCCGCGCTGCGCCGTATCCATCGCTTCGGCCACCTTGAAGCCGAGGCTCCACAGGTATTCGCGAAAGCCCAGCGTGGCCTCCCAGTCGATCGCGGCCGAGCCATCCCAGGGATCGTGCGGCCGCATCGGATCGATGACCACATGGGCCGCGGCGTACGCGACCCTGTTGAACGGCGTCGCCGGCAGGGTCGCGGGCGGCTCCTTGTGCGTCATGTAATACGGCTCGAGCGCGCCGTCGCTGCGGGGCAAAATCAGGTTCATCGCAGTTCCTTGTCAAAGTTTTCCGAGAATGTGGTCGGCGCCCTTTTCGGCGATCATGATGGTCGGTGCGTTGGTATTGCTGCTGCTAACGCGCGGCATGACGGAGGCATCGACCACCCGCAGGCCCTCGATGCCGCGCACCCGCAAATCGGGACTGAGGACGGCGTGCGCGTCGCTCCCCATGCGGCAGGTGCCGGCCGGATGATGGTCGGTCTTGGCATTGGCGCAGGCATACGCGAACAGGTCCGCGTCCGAAGCGCGCTCGCCGCCGGGCAGCACTTCCTTGCGCACATAGCGCTTCATGGCCGCCTGTCCGAGCAGCTCGCGCGCCAGCTTCAATCCCTCGATCGACATGGCGCGGTCGTACGGATCGTCCCAATAATTAGGATCGATCAGCGGCGCCGCCATGGGATCGGCGCTGGCAAGGCGTACCGTGCCGCGCGAACGGGGCCGTAAAAAGGCCGAGTTGAGCGTGACCCCGGAATGGCGCATCTTGAACACACCGGCCTCGATGCCGGAGCCCAAGCCCAAATGCAACTGGATGTCGGGCGAACGCGCGCTCTGATCGGCATACCAGAAGCCGCCGGTTTCGAACAGGCTGGAAGCGACCGGTCCATTCTTGAGCAGCAGATATTGCAGGCCGGCCCAGGCGGCATAGTGCGGCTTGGCGTACTTATCGTAGGTATGGTCGCCCGTGCATTCGGCGATCACGAACAGATCGAGGTGATCCTGCAGGTTCGATCCCACGCCGGGCAGATCGTGCAGCACGGGCACGCCGAGCGCGTGCAAATGGTCGGCCGGTCCTATGCCGGACTGCATCAGCAGCTTGGGCGAACCGATGGCCCCGCACGACACCACGACTTCGCGTTCGGCACGCACGATCTGCGCCGTGCGCGACCCGTTCCTCAGCATTTCAACGCCGACCGCGCGCCCCTGCTCGATCACGATGCGCAGGATCTGGACATTCAATTCCAGGTGCAGGTTACCGCGCCCGCGCACCGGATGCAGGTAGGCGCTGGCCGTCGAGGACCGGCAGGCGTTGCGCTGGGTGAGCTGATAGTAGCCCAGACCGTCCTGCCGGTCGCCGTTGAAATCCGGGTTGAACGGAATGCCCAGCTCTTGTCCGGCCTGAAAAAACGCCTCGCAGATCGGCAACGGGCTGATCGGATTGGACACGCCGAGCGGGCCGCCGTAGCCGTGAAAGCGATTGGCGAAGCGCTGATTGTGTTCGGCCTTTTTAAAATAGGGCAATACGTCTTCATACCCCCAGCCGCTCGCCCCGTGCCGGTTCGCCCACTCGTCGTAATCGGCGGCCGCCCCGCGGGTATAGATTTGGGCGTTGATCGACGAGCCGCCGCCGATTACCTTCGCCTGCGTGTAGTTCAGCACGCGGCCATTCATGTGGCGTTGAGCGGTCGTCTTCCAGCCCCAGGAACCACGCCCCTTGGTCATCTTGGCAAAGCCGGCCGGCATGCGGAACAAAGGATGGCGGTCGGCGCCGCCGGCCTCCACCAGCAGCACACGCAGCGCCGGATCTTCGCTCAGCCGGGCCGCCAGCACGCAGCCCGCAGAGCCGCCGCCCACAATAATATAGTCGTACATGCCAGTCCTTCCTACAAACGCTGAATGGACAGGCCGCCATCGGCCTGGACCACGGTGCCGGTGGCAAAGCCAAAGTCGCCGCCGGCCAGGCCCGCCACCACGCGGCCGATGTCGTCCGGCTCGCCCCAGCGGCGCAGCGGCACCAGGCCGTTTGCGATGCGCTGCTCATAGCTGTGCGCGACGGCGCTCGTCATGTCGGTGCGGATCACGCCGGGACGCACTTCGAACACCCCGATCCCCAACTCGGCCAGACGCAAGGCGAACAACTTGGTCAGCATGGCCTGGCCGGCTTTCGAGATGCAGTACTCGCCCCGCTCCGGTGACGCCAGTTCGGCGCTGACCGAGGAGATCGTGATGACGCTGCGTGCGCATCGCGGCGTGCTGTCGGCCATCCGCCGCGCCACCGCCTGGGTCAAAAAAAACGTCCCGCGCAAATTGGTGGCGATCACCTCGTCGAAGGCCGCCGGCGCCAACGCCAGCAAGTCCGCGCGCTGCGGCGATCCAATGCCGGCGTTATTGACCAGGCAATCGATCCCTCCGCCCCAGGCTGCCACGCCATCGGCCAGGCGCACACTGGCATCGACGTCTTTCAGATCGGCGCCGACAAACAGCGCCCGGCCACCGGCGGCCTCGATGGCGGCCAGCACGGCGTGGCTGGCCTCATCCTCGCGCAGGTCGCTGATGGCAACGTCGAATCCACCTTTGGCCAGCGCAATCGCGCTCGCCGCGCCGATGCCGCGCCGTCCGCCTGTGACCAAGGCCGTACCTCTGGCCTTGGCAGAATGTGTTCTGTTCATCTTGTTCCGACTCCGGTAGCGCTAGGGGGTGGCATCAAAATCGATGCAACATGGTGTTGAGATGGGCCCCGACCCGCAACGCCTGTGCTGCGATGGTCAGGGCCGGATTCAAGGCGGCCGACGACGGAAAAAAGCTGGCATCGACCACGTACAGATTGTCGTGCTGCCACGCGCGGCAAAACGGGTCCAGGGCCGAGCTGGCCGGATCGTCGCCGAAGCGTATCGTGCCGCACTGGTGCGACGGCGTCTCCACGCCGAAGGGGCGGCTCAGCACCAGCGCAAACCCGGCCAGTTTCAGCACGATCCGGGCACGCTCGACCAGGCGCCGGTGCGTCCGCATGTTGGTGCGCCGCCAGTTCAGCTGGATCTGGCCCGCCCGGGTCAGGCGTACCCGGCTTTCCGCATGCGGCAGGTCTTCCGACATCGCATACATGTCGACACTGTGGCGCGCCAGGTACGACAACAGCGCTGCGGGCGCCCATGGCAGCGCGCCACGCAGCATCGCCGGTTGAATCTTGCCGAGCATTTGCAGGTTCCCCAGCCCCGGTCCGCCGGCACCGTCATCGAAGTAGAAATCGTTGAGCACCATGGTCTTCGGGAAGCGCGTCTGGTTGACCCGGCGCGGATCGAACGCCATCAGCGCGGTGCAATTGTGGTTCATGAAATTGCGCCCCACTACCCCGGAACCGTTCGCCAGGCCGTACGGATGACGGCTATTGGCCGAGCGCAGCAACAGCGCGGCACTATTGATCGCACCGGCTGCCAGTACAAACAGCCGGGCCGTGACACGGACCTGGCGTCCGTTGCGGCGCACGTGCGCCGCAACGATGCGTTGGCCCGCGTCGTCGGTGTCCAGGCGCACCACTTCGCTGTCGGTCCACAAGGTGACGTTCGGGTGTTCCATGGCCGGCCGCAGCAGGCAGATCTCGGCGTCGCCCTTGGCATCGATCCGGCAGGGAAACGCATCGCAGGTGGCGCAGCGTACGCAGGCGCCCTGGTGCGGGCGGATCGACGAGGGCATGGGAAACGGCTGCGACCCCTGCGCCCGCAGGCGCCCGGCCAGTTGGCCGATCACCGGCTCATGCGCGATGGCTGGATAAGGGAAGCCGGCACTGCGCGGCGGTTCGCCAGGATCGGCGCCGTCGCCGCCACGCACCTGGAACAGCCGCTCGGCCATGCCGTACCAAGGCTCCAGCGCGGCATAGCTGATCGGCCACGCCGGCGAAGTGCCGTCTTCGTGCTCCGTGGCCTCGAAATCGCGCTCCCGGAAACGGAACATGGCGGTGCCGAAAAATTTCGTATGGCCGCCGACATAGTAGTACTGCCCCGGCCGGAACGGCTTGCCGCGGCCGTCAAGCCAGGTTTCCTGCGCACGGTAGCGCTGCGCGCGGAATACCGCCTCGGGATCGGCATTGTGCGGCTCGCGCGACAGGTGGCCGCCGCGCTCAACAATGAGCACGCGCGCGCCGGAGCGGGCCAGCGACCAGGCGATGGCAGAACCGCCCAGTCCCGATCCGATGATGACCACGTCAGCGTCCGTCAAGTGATCGGCGCGCATCCCGCTCATGCGGCCAACAGCGCATCGATCGACAGCGCCGAAAAGTCGTTCGAGATGTGGATCACGTTGTCGAACTGGTCAAACGCGGCGGCCGGCAGGGTTGTCGTGAGCGCGACCGCGCGCATGCCGGCGCGGCGCGCCGCTTCCACCCCCAGGGGCGCGTCCTCGAACACGATGCAATGCTCGGGCGCGACGCCGCAGCGCTCGGCCGCCAGCAGAAATACGTCGGGGTTCGGCTTGCCGCGCGCGACATCGGCTGCGCCGACGACGACACCGAAATGGCGCCGCAGGTCCAGTCCATCGAGCGTGAAGTCGATGTTGGCAGTGGGCGCGGCGCTGGCCACGGCCAGGGCCACGCCGGGTGCCCTGGCCAGCGCGACCAGCTGATCGAAGCCGGCCACGGTCTTGCGGTGCGGTGCGTACAGATCGCGGTAGAGCGCTTCCTTTTCGCAGATCAGCTGTTCGACCTCGGCGTCCCGAAGGTGCTCGCCAAGATAGGCGCGCATGACCTCGTGGCCGTGACGGCCGGCCGTGGCAAGGAAGAACGCGTCCGGGTCGATGTCCTGGCCGCGCCGCTGGAAGAACGCGATCCAGGCCGCGGTATGGAAGGACATGTTGTCGACGATGGTGCCGTCCATGTCGAAGATGAATGCCCGTTTGGGGGACGCCGTCGCTGCGGCTTGGCCGTGAATGTCTGCTGTCATGATCAGTGTCGGAAAATGGTTGTTGTCGTTGTCAATCGGGGGCGAAGCGCCGGATGCTAATTGCGCGGCAACCACCAGCCGGTTCTCGGCCCCATGTGCAATTGCACGGTCTTGGTTTCGGTATAGTCCTCGACCGCCTGGCGCCCCAGTTCGCGCCCGACCCCGCTTGCCTTGAAGCCGCCGAACGGCAACTCCGGATAGCCATCGAGGAAGCTGTTGACCCAGATGGTGCCGGCATCGATGCGGCGCGCCGCACTCAGGCAGGTATCGATGTCGCGGCTCCAGACCGCCGCCGACAGGCCGTACAGCGTGTCGTTGGCCAGCTCGATGGCGTGATCCAGATCGCGGAAAGCGAGGATCGCCAGTACCGGTCCGAACACTTCTTCCCGGGCCAGGTCCATCGCCGGCGTGACGCCGCTTAACACCGTCGGCTGCAGATAGAAGCCTGCGCTGCCGGCATAGGCGGCCCCGCCCAGGCCGAGCTGCGCTCCGGCCTCGCGTGCCGCTTCGATGCTGCGCACCACGCCGTCGAGCTGCTGCCGGCTCACCATGGCGCCAACCTTGACCGCCGGATGGAGCGGGTCGCCGACCGGGACCGACGTGGCCCGTTCGATCACCGCCGCCGTAAACCGTTCGGCGATATCGGCGTGCACCAGGACCCGGCTGCCGCTGTTGCAGCATTGGCCGGCATTGAAATAAACGCCGAACACGACGGCGTCGAGCGCCGCCTCCCAATCGCAATCGGGGAAAATGATCTGGGGATTCTTGCCGCCCAGTTCCAGCGCCGCCTTCTTCAATTGCCGCCCGGCGCTGGCGCCGATGTCGCGTCCGACCCGGGTCGAGCCGGTGAACGAAATCATGTCGACCCCGGGATGCTCGACCATGGCCTGGCCCGCGTCAGCGCCGCTACCGGTGACGATATTGACGACGCCGGCCGGCAGGCCCGCCGCCAGCAGGATTTCGCCCAGCATCAGGGTGGTGCCGGAAGTCAGTTCGCTCGGCTTGACCACCGCCGTGCAGCCCGCCGCCAGGGCGAACGGCAGCTTCTGGCACAGGATCCATAAGGGGAAATTCCACGGGGTGATCATGCTGACCACCCCGATCGGCTGGCGCAGTACCAGGCCCAGCATATCGTCGCCCAGGGTGTTGTAGCTTTCCCCGGCCAGGGTGCGCGCCAGCGCCGCCGCATAACGCCACAGGCCGGCGCACCCGGCCACTTCGGCGCGTGCCTGCGTCAAGGGCTTGCCCGATTCGAGCGCCTCTTGCAGCGCCAGCGCTTCCAGGCGCGCCTCGATCGCATCGGCCACCTTCAGCAGCAGGGCAGCCCGCTCGCCCCCCTTCATGCTCGGCCATGGCCCGGAGGAAAATGCGCGTCTGGCCGCCGCGACCGCAAGCTGCACGTCGCCCGCTGCGGCGGCGGCGTAGCTCGCCACCGGCAACGCGTGCGCCGGGCTGCAGCGCTCGATGCGGCGCCCCTCCTGGGCTTCCTGCCACAGGCCGTCGATCAATAGCCGCCCGTAGTACGGCGCCGGCAGGCTTGCCGCTTGCGCGAGCGTATAAAGGTTTTGCACTCTGTCGTTCATGTCATGCTCCATGGTAGATGGGGGGGCGCTTTTCCCGAAAGCTGGCCAGCCCTTCGGCGGCATCGCGGGTACCGGCGGCAACGGCGCCGGCCAGCGCTTCAAGCGCGGCGGCCGTGCCTTCGCCATTGGCGGCATTGATCAGCTGCTTGGTCAGTTGCAGCGACACCGGCGCCAGGCGCGCGACCGCGGCGGCCAGCTCCAGCGCGTGGGCCAGCGCATCGCCGGCGGCCGACACCTCGTGCACCAGGCCGAGGCGCCACGCTTCGTCCGCGCCGATGCGGCGCCCGGTCAGCGCCAGGTATTTCACGCGGCTGGCGCCGATCAGGCGGGTGAGGCGCTGCGTGCCGGACCATCCGGGACAGGTGGCGATCGATGCCTCCGGCAAGCCGAACTGCGCGCCCGGGTCGGCGACCCGGATATCGGCCACCGCGGCCAGCTCCAGGCCGCCGCCGAGCGCATGGCCGTTCAGCGCCGCGATGACCGGCGCGCGCAGATTGGCCCACACATCGAAGACCCGGTGGCCGCGCCGCACCCACCGGCGCCACATATCGAGCGGCGCGAGCGCGGCCCAGACGGTGATGTCGGCCCCGACACAGAAGGCGCGCGCGCCGTCGCCGGTGAGCACGATGCAGCGCACGTCGTCGCGGGCGTCGAGTTCGAGCGCGATCCGTTCAAGCGCATCGAGCATGGCCGGGGTGAGCGCATTGAGCTTGTCCGGGCGCGCCAGCCGGACGGTCACGATGCCGCCGTTTTCGCCCACGGCGATTCCGTCATGCGCATCAGTCATGCGACTCTCCCAGCAAGCGCAGTGTCATCGGCGCCTGGCTGAACAGTGCCGGATCCATGCTCTTGAGGTTGGCACTGGCCCGCAGCGGGAAGTCCGCCAGCGCCAATACATCGCGCTGCAGATCGACGCCCGGTGCGATCTCGATGACTTCGATGCCGTCGCCGGTGAGCTGCATGACGCAGCGCTCGGTGACATACAACACCTGCTGGCCGCGCCGGCGCGCCATGGTCCCGCTGAAGGTGACGTGATCGACCGCTTCGACCAGCTTGCGCGCGCGCCCTTCCTTGACGATGGCGAGCTTTCCGCCTTCCACCTGCAGCGTGGCGCCGGCGGTGAAGAATCCGCAAAACACCAGCCGCCGCGCATGGGTGGTAATGTCGACGAAGCCGCCGCACCCTGCGGTCAGGTACGGCCGGGCCGGCAGTTTGGACACATTGACGCTGCCGTCGCTGCCGATCTGCAGGAACGACAGCAAGGAGACGTCGAAGCCCCCTCCCTGGAAGTAGGTGAATTGCGCCGGCGACGGCATGATCGCGTCGGCATTGGCGGAACAGCCGAAGGCGAATCCCAGCAGTGGAACGCCGCCCACTGCGCCCTGCTCGATCACCCAGGTGACCTCGCCGTGACGGCCCGCTTCGAGCACGATGCGCGGCACGTTGGCCGAAATGCCGAAACCGAGATTGACGGCATTGCCGCTGGCAAGCTCTTGCGCGGCGCGGCGCGCGATCACCTTGTCAGGTCCCCAGTCCATGTGCGCGAAATCGCCAAGCGGGCGGGCAGTCTCGCCGCTGATGGCCGGGTCGTATAGGGTTTGGGTGGTTTGTGCCTGGTCGGGGTCGATCACGAGGTAGTCGATCAGATTGCAGGGAATGTGCACGCGCTGCGGTGCGAGCGAACCGGCCGCCACCACCCGCTTGACCTGGGCGATGACGATGCCGCCGTTGTTGCGCGCGGCCAGCGCCTGATCGAGTCCGCCGAGACAGGCGCCCTCGTGTTCATAGGACAGGTTGCCGCGCTCGTCCGCCGTGGTCGCGCGGATGATGGCCACGCGTGGCGCAATGCAGCGGAAATACAGCCATTCGCCGCCGTCGAACTGCAGCTTTTCCACGATCGGCGACTGGGCAGCGCGCGCATTCATCGCGCATCCCTGCAGATCGGGGTCGACGAAGGTCCCCAGGCCAACCTTGGTCAGCACACCAGGGCGCTTGGCGGCGGCATCGCGGTGCATGTCGAACAGAATCCCACTGGGAACGTTGTAGGCCTTGATTTCATTGTCGACGAGCATGCGCCAGATCGCCGGCATCGGTAGCGAGGAGGGACCGCTCGGGTAGGACCCGGCCAGTACGGTATCGATCAAACCAGGCTGGGCCAGGTGATCGATGCCCTTGATGCCATACATGTCACCGGCCGCGATCGGATGGAGCATCGTCAATGCCTTGGGATGAGCGGCCGCGCGGAAACGCTGGCCGATCGCCGCGAGCACCAGGTCGGGGCAGCCCAGGCCGCTCGAGGAACTGACGGTGACGACATCGCCGTCCCGAATTAACTCGGCCGCCTGGCTGGCGCCGATGACTTTCGACTTGGTGCTCATGCCGCCTCCACTGCGACCCGCTGGCCGGTGCGGCAAGCCTGCTGCACTGCGAGCGCAGTTGCCAGTGAGCGCACCCCGTCCGTGCCGCTGGCCGCGGGCACGCCCTTGCCGTGGATCGCCGCATGAAATGCCGCTACCGATCTGACGTAGAGATTTTCGTGATCCACCGGGACCGGCGCTTCGCCCTTGGCATTGCGCAAGCGGATTTCACCGATGGCGCGCTGGGTCATCACGTCACGCGCAAAGATCGAACCGTGGGTGCCGTGCACTTCAAGGCCGGTGTGCGCAAACGGGACATTGAAGGCGTCGTGCACTTGCGCCACCACCCCGCCGCCAAACTCGATCGCCGCCATCACGCCATTTTCGAGCGCGGCATCGCCCGTCTTGCCGATGGTGGCCGCGGCGACCACGCTGACCGGTTCATCATCCAGGATAAACCGCAAGGTGTCCGCATCGTGCACGGTGATGTCGAGAATGACGCCGCCACCAGAGGCCGGGCAATGGAGGCGCCACCCCTGCAAATGCGGCGGCAGGTCGACGGCATGGAAAACCCGCGCGTACAATGGTTTGCCGATTGCGCCCTCCTTAATCAAACGCCGGATCGTGCGGTGCGTGGCAGCGTTGCGCAGATGGTGGTTCACGCCCATGACCACGCCAGCCTTGGCGCAGGCGGCAACCATGTGGCGCGCATCGGCCAGATCGAGCGCCAGCGGCTTTTCGCACAACACATGCTTGCCCGCGCCCGCGGCGGCCAAGGTTTGCGGAAGATGCCATTCGTTGGTCGTGCTGATGTACACGGCATCGGCGTGCGTCTGCGCAAGCGCGGTGCCCAGGTCGGAAAAACTGGCCGGGATCCCAAACTCGGCGGCAAAGCGCGCGCCGCGCGCGGCATCGCTGCTCACGACGGCGAGAATGTCCCCATCGGCCTGCTGCCGAATCGCATCGACCATCCATTCCCTGGCGATCGTACTTGCCCCTACCAAAATCCATCCGATTTTTTTCATCACTAGCTCGCTTACCGATGCATTGGAACGTTCCAATTTGCATGCTAAAAGAAATGGTTTCAAATTGTCAAGTGGAGCGGCGCAGCTTGCGCCACCCGCCGGCCTCGACAATCAAAACCTGCATTGTTCAGTTAAAAAGCGCCAAATTCTATCGACACCTTACACCGGCCAAGACCGCCCCACCTTCGATTGCAAGCACTTTGAAAGGTATCTGAAAGCAAGATGAAAGTTTCAGGCCATTTTCGGGCATTCATGTCGCTGCCCAATATCGCTATTTGCGAAACCCTCCCCTAGACTGCCCCCATGTCGAGTGTCACGCCTGGTCCGGCGGACGTAAGCTTCGCCTACAACGCCGAACTGCTGGCCAAGAAAAACTGCCGGCTCCGGCCTGCTGGTCGGACCTGATCAAGCCGCAGTACAAGGGCACGACGTTCCGGGCGAAGTGATGCAAGGCTTCCCGGTCAAGAGCGCCACCCCGTGCGAAGGCACCGGCTACGAAATCGGCTCGATGTCGATCATCAAGGGCGCACGCAACCTGAGCAATGCCAAGAAATTCTACGACTGGGCGCTCACCGCCCCGGCGCAGGAACTGGCCGCCGCGGGCAAGCAGTTCCAGCTGCCGTCGAACAAGGATGCCAAGGTAGATCCGCGTGTGCCTGACGTCAAGCAAATCAAGATGATCAACTACGACTTCGAAAAATACGGCAAGGCCGCAGAGCGCAAGCGCCCGCTCGAGCGTTGGGAACGCGAGGTCAACGGCAGCAGCAACTAAGCCGCAGCGCGCTGGCGCGGCGCCCTCCACGGCGCCGCGCCATCATCAACACGGGCAATGCGCGCTGCTGTCGATCGAAGCCGGCGGCATCGCGATCGTCCTGGCTAGCCTTCCGCAACGGGCTCCTCGGCCACCAGGGCAAAGCGCACCCGCGCATCGAGCCCATAGACCTTGCCATCGATGCCGCGGTTACTCAAGGTCAGCTGCGCCCCCATCGAGTCCGCAATCTCCGCGCAGATGGTCAAGCCCAGCCCGCCACCTTTCGAACTGTGGGTGGCGGCAAACGGCTCGAACACCCGCAACTCATTCTGATCGGCGATGCCCGCCCCGGAATCCCACACGCACAGCTCGACTCCCTCGTCCAGCATCTTGACCCGTATCCCAAGGCGCGACTCGGGCGGCGTATGCCGGATCGCGTTATGCAGCAGGTTCGACACCATCTCCTTGGCCATCCAGGCGCGTCCTTCCACCCAGGCGCTGCAGGCGGCCAGCTCGAAGTCGAGATTCTTATCCGAGATTAACGGCGACAGATCAATGGCGGCCTCCTGCGCGATCACGGCCAGATCGCAACGCTCGCGCGTACCCTTGCCGCGCATCTGCTCGATGCGCGCCAGCGACAGCAATTGATTGGCCACATTGGTCGCACGGTCGACGGTGGAACTCATTTCGCGCAGCGCCTGCTCGGCCGGGAAGTCGCCGCGCATGGCCGACTGCAGCTGCATCTTGATCACCGCCAGGGGCGTGCGCAACTGGTGCGAAGCGTTCGCCACAAAGCGCTGCTGCAGGTCGACCATCTTGTGCAGCCGCCCCATCAGTTCATTGAGCGCGGCCACCACCGGCCGCAGTTCGACCGGCGCCTGGGGCGTATTCAGCGGCGACAGGTCGTCTTCCTGACGGGCATCCAACTGTTCGCGCAAGCCTTCCAGCGGACGCAAGGCGCGCGTAACGACATGCATGGTCACCGTCGCCACCAGCGCCAGCAGCAAGCCCTGGCGCAGCATGGTGCCCCACAGGATTTCGCGCGCGGCGCCACGCCGGTATTCCAGCGGCTCGGCGATCTGGATGACGACGTCGTCCTGCGGCAAGCGCGACCTGGACGGTTGCGCCACGGCGGCAATGCGCACCGGCGCATTGCCGTAGGTGCCTTCATACACTTTCATCAGGGTCGGCACCCACGGCCACTTGCTGCCGGTACTGCGGTACGAGGCCAGGTCGCGGTCGCCGGCCAGGTAGTTGCCCTTGCGGTCGCAGATCTTGTAAATCATGCGGGTCGAAAAACCCGCCTCATACACTTCCAGGGTGGCGAACGAGACACCCGTGCGCAATTGGCCGTTTTCGATTTCGATCTGGTCGCCCACGGAATAGGCGGTGGTGACGAGCATGCGGTCGTAGGCGGAATTGGCGGACTCCAGCGCGCGGCCATACAGGTTGACCGCGTCGACGAGGATGAACAGGGCAATCGGCCCGATGATGCCGGCCAGCAGATAACTGCGCAGCGAGCGCACATGCCCCGTCGCACTCATGCGGCGCGCGCGGCCTGGCGCAGCAGGTAGCCGAGCCCGCGCAAGGTCATGATCTCGGTCTGGGTGACCACCAGTTTCTTGCGCAGGCGGTGAATCACCACCTCGATGGCCTCGACCTGCACGTTGGCATCATCCGGAAACACCACCTGCAACAGCCGCTCGCGGTTGACCGCATGGCCGGGCCGGGCAATGAGCGCCTTGAGCAAGGCTTGCTCGCGCGGCGTGAATTCCAGCGGCAGGTCGCCGTGATAAAAGGCGCCGGAGCTGCGCTCGAAGCGCAACTGGCCGCACTTCTGCTGCACTTCCTCGCCGCCGCCCTTGCGCCGCAAGAGCGCGTGAATACGCGCTTCCAGCTCTTCCAGGTCGAACGGCTTGGCCAGATAGTCGTCGGCGCCGGCATGCAGACCGGCCACCCGGTCGCCCACGGCGCCGCGCGCTGTCAATACGATGATCGGCGTGGAAATGCCTTGCGAGCGGGTGCGCTGCAGGATATGCAGCCCATCCAGGCCGGGAATATTCAAGTCGAGAATGACCAGGTCGTTGACCTCGTCGCGGATCTGCCGCAGCGCATGCGTGCCGTCGGCGCACGTGGTGACCTGAAAGCCGCGCTTTTCCAGCGCACGGCTGAGCGCCTTGGACATATCGGCGTCGTCTTCAACAAGCAAAATCTTCATCGGTGAGTTTAATGGGTCAGGTTCAATCAAAAAGCGTCCGGCATGTCTTTATACCGTCGAATCTACTTGCGTACCAGCACTATGTACGCCGTCCCTACAAGTTACACCGGCCCTCCCCAAGACACCCCATACCGCCCCCTTAATTGAAAGCAACTTGAAAGGTAGCTGAAAGCTGGCCGAAAGTTTCAGGCCATTTTCGGGCATTTATGTCGCAGTGCAATATCGCTATTTGGAAAACTCTAACCTAGACTGCGCCCAAGTCGAGTGTTTCGCCGGGTCCGGCGGACGTATCGATCCCAGCGCCGGACACCGCGTCCGGCCCCACCAAAGTGTAGAGGGCGCCGAAAGCGCACCCAACAGGAGATGAAGATGAAAAAGAACATGATCATGGCAGGCACCGCATTGGCAGTTTCGCTCGCATGGATGCCAAGCGCGCAAGCCGAGTCCAAGTTCAGCGCCAGCCTTAACGGCGTGGCCGACGCGCAGTTCGAATACATCGATGCCACCGGCGCGGCGGTACCGGCCCAGGACAAGCCGGGCCGCAGCCGTCTGAGCAATGTCAGCTCGGAACTGGGTGTGAAAGCCGCCTTACCGCTGGGCAACGGCATGACCGCAGTGGCCAAGTACACCACCGGCATTTCGGTCGACAACGCCAACAGCGTCAACTCGAAGGCCCCCGGCACCGTCACCAACGGCGGCGTGGGCGCCGGCATGTTCGGCAGCGCCAAGGATGTGTACGTCGGTATCGAATTCGAGAACATCGGTACCGTCAAGCTGGGCCGCATGACGGCGGCGGCACGCTGGAACAGCGGCACCGCCGACTTCTCGCCGATGGGCGCCGGCTTGCAAGACATTCAGGGCATGCTGTCCGGTGCCAGCGGTCAAACGGGAATCGGACCGCAGTTCAACACCCGTTTCGATAACACCCTGGCGTTCGAGTCGGCCAGCTTCTCCGGCCTGTCGGCACGCGTGTATTTCAGCGCCAACGAAAACCGCAGCGATGTCGGCACCGCCACCAGCACGCACCTGAACGACAATAGCCTCAGCCTGGGCCTGCAATACGTGATCGGTCCGGTCGACATGCGCGCCTCGATCGAACAGCGCAACGACAAGGGCATTCTGAACGCCTCCGTCGACCACAACACCCGCGACCGCGACTTCCGCTTCGGCATGCGCTACGCACTGACCAAGTCGACCACGCTGGCCATCGGCTATGACCGCATGCGCTTGTCGGACGAGGACGCCACCGGCACCCAGAAAACCCGCCTGAGCAAGCACGGCGTGGTCGTGTCGGCCAAGCACACTGCGGGCAAGCATGTCGTCTACGGCGGCGTGGGCGTGGGCAGCGACGTGACCTGCTCGCTCGCCAATAACACCCTGTGCAACGGCGCCGACACCGGTGCGCGCAACGCCGTGATCGCCTACCAGTACCTGATCAATCCGCAGATGTTGTTCGAAACCTTCGCCGCAATGGTCAAGAACGAAGAGCGCGGCCGGTACGACTTCGATGCCGGCGGCATCGGCCCGGCAACGGGCGCCAAATCGCGCGCCGTCGGCGCCGGCCTGCGCTACGCATTCTGATGCAGCTCATTTAACGATAACGGAGGCAATATGAAAAAGCAAATTCGATTCGCGCTCGGCGCTCCCCTGCTGGCGCTGGCCGCCGGCGCGGCCCACGCCGACGAAGGCTCCCTCAACGTGATCTGCGGCGTGCAGACCGAGTGGTGCAGCCTGGTCCAGACCACGTTCGCGCGCAGCACCGGCATCAAGGTCAACATGGTGCAAAAAGGCGCCGGCGAAGCGCTGGCCCAGATTGCGGCCGAAGCCGCCAACCCGAAAACCGACGTCTGGTTCGGCGGCTCGGGCGACCCGCATCTGCAGGCGGCGGAAAAAGACCTGACCCTGGGCTACCAGTCACCCAACATCCATCTGCTGCGCGACTGGGCCGTCACCCAGGCCCGCCAGGCCAAGTACAAGACGGTCGGCCTGTATTCCGGTCCGCTGGGCTTTGCCTGGAACACCGAACTGCTGGCCAAGAAGAAATTGCCAGCCCCGGCCTGCTGGTCGGACCTGGTCAAGCCCCAGTACAAGGGTGAAGTGCAGATGGCCAACCCGAACTCGTCCGGCACCGCCTACATCGCCATCGCCACCCTGGTCCAGCTCAACGGCGAAGACAAGGCCTTCGACTACCTGAAGGCGCTGCACAAGAACATCAGCCAGTATCCGCGCTCCGGCACCGGCCCGCTGAAAAACGTTTCGCACGGCGAAAACACGGTGTCGATCAGTTTCGTCCACGATGTACCGGGCGAAGTGATGCAGGGTTTCCCGGTCAAGAGCGCCACGCCGTGCGAAGGCACCGGCTACGAAATCGGCTCGATGTCGATCATCAAGGGCGCACGTAACCTGAGCAACGCCAAGAAATTCTACGACTGGGCGCTCACCGCCTCGGCGCAGGAACTGGGCGCGGCGGCCAAGCAGTTCCAGCTGCCGTCGAACAAGGATGCCAAGGTCGATCCGCGCGTGCCTGACGTCAAGCGCATCAAGATGATCAACTACGACTTCGAGAAGTACGGCAAGGCCGCGGAGCGCAAGCGCCTGCTCGAGCGTTGGGAACGCGAAGTCAACGGCAGCAGCAACTAAGCAGCACCGCGAGGGCGCGGCGCCCACCACGGCGCCGCGCCTGTTGGCAATGACCCCAGGCCCCGGCCTGCGCAACGGAAGACAAGCATGAAACAAAAGACTCTTTACGCCGACGCGGCATCGGGCTGGGCATTGCTCGCCATCGTCGCCTCCCTGTTCCTGCCATGGTACGGCTTGCAGGACAATTTCAACTGGACACGCGACTATGCCGCCGTGTTCGGCAATATCGATGCGGCCAATGGCTGGCTGCAAGCGATCGAATTCCAGCGGCCGTGGCTGCTGGTGCCGCTGCTCGCACCGCTGGCGGCCGGCCTCGGCCTGCTGCTGTGCAAAGCGCGCCGCACCCAGGGCTTGCTGCTGGCCGCGGCCGGTATCATCGGCATGGCCGGCTTGCTCGGCGCCGGCTTCGCCATCGGGACGCAGGGCTGGAACTGGTTCGGCCTGCAGGACGGGCCGCTGGCCTTGCCGATCGGGCAGTTCGGCATGGGCTGGGGCGCGATCGTCGTGCTGGTGGCCTTGCTGATGCTGACGGCAACCGGCATCGCCCGCCTCGGCTATTTCCAGGGCAATGAATTCGTGTCCGGCGCGGTGCTGCTGTGCGCCGCACTGCTGATCCTGTTCATCGCCTACCCGGTGGTGAAATCGCTGGCCGGCGCCTTCCTCGACGAGAACGGCGCCTTCAGCCTGGCCGAAGCCTGGGCCCGCATGTCCAGCTCGCGGGTATGGAACCTGGGTTGCCTGAGCGGCCGTCCAAGCTGCGGCGTGGCCTGGAATACCCTGGGCCTGGGACTGGCCACGGCCTTCGGCACCACGGTGCTGGGCACCCTGCTGGCCCTGCTGACCGAGCGCTCGCTGGGCGCACGCTCCAAACCCCTGGTGCGGATCATGTCGATTCTGCCCATCGTCACGCCGCCGTTCGTGGTGGGCCTGGGCCTGATCCTGCTGTTCGGCCGCGCCGGCATCGTCAATCAATTGCTGGAACAAATGTTCGGCATAGAACCGTCGCGCTGGTTCTACAGCGCCAAGGGCGTATGGCTGGCGCAAATGATCGCGTTCACCCCCATCGCCTACCTGATGATGCGCAGCGTGACGCAAGCCATCGCCCCGACCCTGGAAGAAGCTGCGCAAACCCTGCGCGCCAAGCCGATGCGCGCCTTCCTGACCGTGACCCTGCCCCTGCTCGGACCTGGCCTGGCCAACGCCTTCCTGGTTGGCTTCATCGAATCGATGGGCGACTTCGGCAATCCGATCGTGGTGGGCGGCCAGTTCGCCGTGCTGTCGACCGAAATCTTCTTCGCCATCGTCGGCGCCCAGCTCGACCCGGGCCGCGCCGCCTCGCTGGCGCTGATCCTGAGCGCCTTCGCCCTGACCGTGTTCGCCCTGCAGCGCGTGGCGCTCGGCAAGGCCAGCTATACCAGTATGTCGGGCAAGGGCGATAACGGCATTCCGCCGGCCCTGCCGACCCCGGTACGCCGGTTTGCGATGGGCGTGGCCATGCCCTGGCTGGCCTTCACCGCGGTGATCTACCTGTTCGCGTTCGCCGGCGGCTTCGTGCAGACCTGGGGCCGCGACTACAGCCTGACCCTGCAGCACTTCCAGACCGGCTTCGGCTTCGAATGGCAAAACGGGATGGTATGGACCGGCGCCGGCTGGCACTCGCTGTGGACCACGCTGCGCCTGGCTGGCGCCGCCGCACCGCTGACCGCACTGGTCGGCCTGCTGATCGCCTATCTGCTGGCCCGCGTCAAGTTCCGTGGCCAGAACGTGTTCGAGTTCGGCGCCCTGCTGGCCTTCGCCGTGCCGGGCACCGTGCTGGGCGTGGCCTACGTGATGGCCTTCAACGTGCCGCCGTTCGAGCTGACCGGCACCGGCCTGATCATCATGCTGTGCTTCGTGTTCCGCAACCTGCCGGTCAGCATCCGTTCCGGCATGGCCGCCTTCAAGCAGATCGACAAGAGCCTGGACGAAGCCTCGACCATGCTGGGCGCATCGACCCTGACGACCTTGCGCCGCGCCGTCCTGCCGCTGTTGCGTCCGGCGCTGGTGGCCTCGCTGGTGTACTCCTTCGTGCGTGCCATGACCACCGTGTCGTCGGTGATCTTCCTGGTCAGCGCGGAAAACGAACTGGCGACCACCTTCATCATCGGCCGCGTCGGCAACGGCGAATACGGTGTCGCACTGGCCTACTGCACCGTGCTGACGGTACTGATGCTCGCCGCCACCGGCCTGATTCAGTGGCTGGTGGGTGAACGCAAGCTGGGACGCCGCCAGCAACAACAAGAACAGGAAACCCCAGCGATGGTCAACGTGAAAAATGAGGAGTTCGCATGAAACCCGGTATCGAATTTAAAAACATCACCAAGGCATATGCCAAGAACGGACCGCTGGCTGTCAAGGGCATCAATTTCACGGTTCCGAAGGGCACGCTGACCACCTTGCTGGGCCCTTCCGGCTGCGGCAAGACCACCACCCTGCGCATGATCGCCGGCCTGGAAAGCCCGAGCAGCGGCCAGATCTGGATCGACGGCGCCGACGTCACCACCCTGTCGGCGGCGGAACGCCACGTCAGCCTGGTATTCCAGAGCTACGCGCTGTTCCCGCACATGAACATCTTCGACAACGTCGCCTACGGCCTGACGGTGGCCGGCGTCGGACGCGCCAGCACCAAGCAGCGCGTCGAAGCCGCCCTGGCCACGGTCGGCCTGGCCGGCTACGGCGCGCGCTGGCCGGGCGAACTGTCCGGCGGCCAGCAGCAGCGCGTGGCACTGGCCCGTGCACTGGTGCTGGAACCGGCCGTGCTGCTGTTCGACGAACCGCTGTCCAATCTCGACGCGCGCCTGCGCCGCCAGATGCGCGACGAAATCCGCGCCCTGCAGCAGCGCCTGCAGCTGACCGTGGCCTACGTGACCCACGACCAGAGCGAAGCGCTGGCGGTGTCGGACCAGATCATCGTCATGCGCGACGGTAACGTCGCCCAGGCCGGCACCCCGGCCGACCTGTACGAACGCCCCAACAGCGAATTCGTGGCCGGCTTCATGGGCGAAGCGCTGCTGCTGCCGGTGAACATCACGGCCGGCGGCGACGTGCGCCTCGGCCCGCTCGTGTGGCGTACGTCGACGTCGTATCCGGCCGGCCGCGCCCAGGTGGCGGTGCGTCCGGAAGCCTGGATGGTGGGCGACGACGGCCAGTACGGCCTGCCCGCCCGGGTGCTCAAGTCGACCTACCTGGGCGGCTTCTACGAATACACCCTGGCCACCGAGATCGGCGAGCTGTTCGTGGTCTGCCCGCACGTCGACCGTCAGCGGATCAAGGACGAAGCGATCAGCCTCGGCATGCACCAGACCGGCGTATCGGTGCTGATCGCCTAGGTTCGAAGCGCTTTCCACAAGCGGGCGAGACGGCGGGCAACCGTCTCCCCGCGCAGGACCGCGCCTGCGTCGCCCACCCCATAGCACCTGGCGAAATGGCATGACGACACTCTATCCTTTCAAATTCAAGCCGATCTGCAAGGAAAAAATCTGGGGCGGCCAGAAGATCGGCAGCTATCTGGGTAAAGACTTTGCCCCCCTGCAGAACTGTGGGGAAACCTGGGAGATTTCGGGCGTCCAGTCCGACGCCTCGATCGTGGCAAACGGGCCGCTGGCAGGGCTGTCCCTGCCGGTGCTGCTCAAGGAATACAAGGCTGAGCTGGTGGGCACGGCGCCGTATCGACGATACGGCAACGATTTTCCCTTGCTCGTCAAATTCATCGACGCCGCCGACGATCTGTCGGTCCAGGCCCACCCGAACGATGAACTGGCACGACAACGCCACAACAGCCCCGGTAAAACCGAGATGTGGTACGTGATCCAGGCCGATGAAGGCGCCACTGTCATAGCGGGATTCAATCAGCCGGTCGAGCGCGGCATGTATCTGGAAAAGCTCCAGAGCGGCAGGCTGGCCGACATCCTCAATATCGAACCGGCACAGGCGGGCGACGTGTTTTTCCTGCCCGCCGGACGGGTCCACACCATCGGCAAGGGATTACTGGTCGCCGAAATCCAGCAGGCGTCGGATGTGACGTACCGGATCCATGATTTCGACCGCATCGATGAGCACGGCAACAGGCGCGACCTGCATACCGAAGAGGCTTTGGCGGCGCTGGACTTCGGCTGCTACCCCGACTACCGGACCACCTATGCGCGCACGCTCAATCAGGCGGCCAAGGTGGTCGAATGCGAGTATTTTACGACGAACATCCTGGAATTCGACCGGCCCGTCAGCCGGGATTATTCGTTTGATTCCTTCGTCATCCACGTGTGCGTACAGGGTTCCTACACGCTCAATTACGGCAGCGATTCGCTCGAGGTCGACATGGGCGATTGCGTACTGATTCCGGCCGCGCTCAGGCACGTGAACCTGACGACCGAAACCGGTTTCCGGATTCTTGAAAGTTTTGTTGTTTAGCCCGGGTAAAACAATGAAGACTTCACTGACATACCTGCTGCTGGCCGGCTTGCTCATGGGCTGCAGCGTGAACGCTTCCACGTCCCAGGACGTGCCCGAGATTTATGCCACGGTGTTCCGCTACCAGATCGGCCATAACCTGTCCTCGCTCAGGGAAGGCGTGCCGGTGGCGTGCCTGGCGACGGTGACCAACGGCGTCAGTGCCGACCCGGAGCAGGCGATCCTCGACAAATTCGCGCGCGAGCGGATTCTGATCCGCAAGCAATCGGCCTGTACCGTGGCGTCGTTCGGCGTGTTCGACAACGCCAGCGGCAAGCGCGGCATCGAACTCAAGCTGGGGAAAATCACCTGGGTGTCGGAGAGCGAGGTGACCATCGAGGGAGGCTACTTCGAAGCCAACGAAAGCGGATCCGGCAATATTTACCGGGTCCGTAAAATCGGTGACAAATGGAAAGTCGTCGACGACCAGCTGAGCTGGATCTCTTAGCCGTAGTAGGCTTCGACCTTGCCCTTCAGCTTGATCAGCATGGGACGGCCCTTGCGGTCCAGGGTCTTGCCGGCGGCGACCTTGATCCAGCCTTCGCTGATGCAATACTCTTCGACGTCGGTACGTTCCTTGTCGTTGAATTTGATATGCACCGGGCGTTCGAAGGCGGCTGCCACGTGGTGCGGGCTGCGGGGATCGATCGACAGGCGGTCGGGCAAGGATGGGAGAGTGGTGGTATCGTTCATGGGCATCGATTATCCGCTATTCGCACGCTCAATTCAACGGTGGCGCCTCAGCTGCCGCCCAGGTCCAGCCGGATCCAGGTCGGCGCATGGTCGCTCGGCTTTTCGCGCGCGCGCACGTCGCGCTCCACGCCGGCCTCCTTGAGCGCGCCGGCCAGCGCGGGACTGAGCAACAGGTGATCGATGCGCAGCCCGGCGTTGCGCCCGAATGCATCGCGAAAATAATCCCAGAAGGTGTAAATCACCTGGTCCGGATACAGGGTGCGCAGCGAATCGGTCCAGCCCTGCGCCACCAGCCGGTGAAACGCCGCGCGCGTCTCGGGACGGAACAAGGCGTCATTGACCCAGCGCTCGGGCTTGTACACGTCCAGCTCGGTGGGCATCACGTTGAAGTCGCCGGCCAGCACCACCGGCGCTCCGCTGTCGAGCAACTCCTGCGCATGGATAATCAGGCGCTCGAACCACTTGAGCTTGTAATCGAACTTCGGACCGGGCGCCGGATTGCCGTTCGGTAGATACAGGCAGGCAATCACGATACCGTTGACCACCGCCTCGATGTAACGGCTTTGCTCATCGTCCGCATCGCCCGGCAGGCCACGCCCGACTTCAACCGGTTCCACCCCGCGCGCCAGGATCGCCACCCCGTTCCAGCTTTTCTGTCCGTGCCAGATGGCTTGGTAGCCGGCATCGTTGATCGCTTGCAGCGGAAACTTTTCCTGCGGCGCCTTCAGTTCTTGCAGGCAAACCACGTCCGGCTGCCTCTCGCCCAGGTACTGCAACAGCCCGGGCAGGCGGCTGCCGATGCCGTTGACGTTGAAGGTGGCGATATGCATGGGTTCTCCGCGTAGGGTGGGGTCGGTGCTATTTTGACCTCAATTGCCGGGTCCGCGCCGCACGCGTGAAAACATGGCGGCCGTCCTCGCGAATGCTAGAGCGACCGGCTGGCGAAGGTATCGCAGTCGGTCACCTTGCCGGTCTTCAGGCCGCGCGAAAACCAGCGCACGCGCTGCTCGGAACTGCCGTGCGTGAACGAATCCGGCACCACATAGCCGCGCCCCTGCTGTTGCAGCGCGTCGTCGCCGATGGCGGTGGCGGCCTTCAGCGCAGCCTCCACGTCGCCCTCTTCGATAATGCTGCGCGCCTTGTTGGCGTGGAAGGCCCACACCCCGGCGAAGCAATCGGCCTGCAGCTCGACGCGCACCGACATGGCATTGGCTTCGCGCTCGGACGCGTTCTGGCGCGCCGCGTCGACCCTGTCGGTAATGCCCAGCTGGTGCTGCACGTGGTGGCCGACCTCGTGCGCGATCACGTAGGCCTGGGCGAATTCGCCCGACACCTTGAAGCGCTCCTGCATCAGGCGGTAGAAGTCCAGGTCGATATAAATTTCCTGGTCGGCCGGGCAGTAGAACGGCCCGGTCGCGCTCTGCCCGGTGCCGCAGGCCGTGTGGATCGCGCCGGTAAACAAGTCCAGCTTGGGCATCCGGTAACTGCGGCCCTGCTCGCGAAACAGCTGGCTCCAGGTGTCTTCCGTGTCGGCCAGCACCGTGCGCACGAAGGCCGCCTGGCGGTCGTCGGCCGGGCTCGCGTGGCCGGGTCCCTGCTGCATCGGCGCCACCTGCCCGCCGCCGCCGCTGAGCATGCTCAGCATGGTCATCGGATTGATGCCGAAGATCCATGAGCCCAGCAGCGCCAGCACGATGGTGCCGATGCCGACCGAGCGTCCGCCGAAGCCGAATCCGCCTCCTCCGCCGGCGCCTTCGCCGCGGTGGTCCTCCACGTTATCGCTTTGGCGATTTCCTTCCCATTTCATAGCGGTCTCCAGCTCTTCGATGTGAATCAGATAAGTTGGCGTGACTATACGCGGATCGGATCAGCGGCGTCGCAAGGAAGACAGTGTTTGCGGGCAAGAATGCGATAATCGCTGCATGATCGTCGACGTCCTCACCCGCCTGCTATTGCTGCCGCCCACCAACCTGATCGTGCTGATGGTGCTGGGCTTTCTGTTGCGGCGGCGCTTTCCGCGCACCGCGCGCACGGTCAGCGTCAGCGCGCTGCTCCTGCTGGTGGTGTTTTCCAGCGGCGTCGGCTCCATGCTGCTGGTGCGTCCGCTGGAAGACCTGACCGTAGCGCTGACCCGCCTTGACAACACCGGCGCCCAGGCCATCGTCGTGCTGGGCGCGGGCAGTCTGTACCGTTCACCGGAATACGGCGGCGCCGACATTCCCGACGAGGTCGCCCTGATCCGCCTGCGTTACGCCGCCCATCTGCAACACGCAACCGGCCTGCCGCTGCTGGTCAGCGGCGGCAACGCCAGCCCCGACGGCGTACTGCAGGCCAAGGCGCCGGGCATGGCGCGCGCGCTGCGCGAAGACTTCCGCACCCCGGTGCAGTGGGTCGAGCCGGCCTCGGAAGATACCGCGCAGAACGCGGTGTACAGTGCGCGCATCCTGCGCGCCGCCGGCATCAAGCGCATCCTGCTGGTGACGCACGCGATGCACATGCCGCGCGCGCGCGAAGCGTTCAGGCGCGCCGGGCTGGAGGTGGTGGACGCGCCCACGGCCTTCTATTCGAAGGGGCGCAGCGCCTCGCTGCTGGCGTGGCTGCCGAGCGCGGCGGGAATGTATCGCACGTATTACGCGGCCCACGAATGGATCGGGCTGGTGTGGTACCGCCTGAAAGGCTAAACCATCAATGCCGCGCTCATCGAGCGCAGCTCTTCTTGCGACTCTTCCAGGATCTCGGCCAGGGTCTTGGCATCGACCACGAAGTCGAGCACCGAATCGCTATGGTCCGGCAGCACGCAGGGCGCGCCCAGCGGCGAGGGTACCGGCGCGTACATATTGGCCATGACGAGGGTGTCGAGCAGGTCGTCGGGCGGCATTTTCATGATGCCGTCGCGAATGCCCAGCACCGCCATGGCGACCGGCTCGGGAATCGACAGCTTGCGCAGCACTTCGCGGCTGACCATCTCTTCGCACAGGTCGCCCCACTTTTCCACATCGTCGTCCAGCAAACCGGGAAATTCGTCCGCGCGCGAGAGCAGATAAAAGCCGCCGACCTCGTGCACGATGCCGGCAAACAGGGCGGTATCCGGATCGATGAAGGTCACGCGCTTGGCCAGCACGTGCGCCAGCGCGGCGGCATGCGCGGTATGCAGCCACAGCTGTTCGGCCTTGGCGCGCAGGCGCGGATCGACGATGCGCGCGCCGAACTGGCGCACCACCAGGCTGCTGACCAGGGTTTGCAGGCTGCGGTAGCCGATCCGGGCGACCGCCGCGCGCACGCTGGTGCAGAGCGGATCGCCGGCGCGGCTGAACGCCGCCGAGTTCGACAAGGCCACCACGCGCGCGGCCAGTTGCGGCTCGCCCAGCACCAGCTTGAGCGCATCCTCGATATGGCAGTTGGGATCGTCCAGCGCCATCTGCAGACGCAGCGCGGCATTGACGCTGGTCGGCAGCGTGATCTCGCCCCGCTCGGCTTGGGCGGCAATGTATCCGAAGGCTTCTATTCTGTTCACGAGGAAAATTATACGCTTTGGAATGGAAGGGATGTTGTTCGAAGAAAATATATTCACAGAAAATATGAAACCTTAAACTCCGTCGCCCTCGCGCACGCTGGGGCCCGGTGGCACGGCCGTATTGGCGTGCCCCAGGCCCCCGCATGCGCGAGGGCGACGGTCAACCTGCCCAGCGGGCTTACTTGACTTTGATCGCGCTCTTGACCGAGGTCACGCCCTCCACGCTCTTGGCCAGGCGCACCGCCTTGTCGGCGTCGGCTTTCTTGTCGACGAAACCGCTCAGCATGACCACGCCTTTTTCCGTCTCGACATGGATCGCCATCGCCTTCAGTTCAGGCTCCTTGAACAGGTCGGCCTTGACCTTGGTCGTGATCACCGAGTCCGACACCGCGGCGCCGGTCTTTTCAGCAACGCGCTCGCTCTTCTCGCCCAGATTGTCGGTCGCGCGTTCGGTCTTGGCGGCAACGGTCTTTGCAGCGTCCCTGGTTTTCTCTACTGCCGTTTCAGCCACGTTCCCGGTCTTTTGGGCCACACTGGCCGCCGCATTTTCGGTGCGGTTAGCCATAGTACCCGCTGTGGTGGCCGCAGCGGTCGCCGTACCTTTGTTGTCGATCAAACAGCCGGTCTTTGCATCGCCGCCTGCCTGCGCGCACTTGTCGACCGCGGCCGCCTTGTTGGCGTCCAGCGTGCCGCTGTCGGCCACGCGCACGGCGCGGTCGGCCTTGGCATCGGCCAGCGCGGCGGTG
The DNA here is from genome assembly GCA_946480015.1 of uncultured Oxalobacteraceae bacterium. The sequence goes on from CAMLIL010000003.1 coordinate 76,947, forward strand.
TGCACGGACCGCGCATTGTTGGCGCAATTGTCCTTGTCGGCCCCGGTCATGACGGCGCACTTGACGTTGGCCAGCGCAAACTCGGCGTTCGCCAGCGCGGTGCGGGCTTTCAGGCGCAGCGCTTTGGTGTCGTTGTACTGGGCGACGGCATCGGATTCGGCGCGGGCGCGCGCCACCTTGGCTTCCTCGTGGCAAACCTTGTTGTCGTTACCGGTCAGGCCCTTGCAGTTGGCGACCGCCGCCTTGTAATCGGCGGAGGCCTTGGCGGTCATGTTGCGATAGGCAGCGGCATCGGTTTTGGTATCGGCAGCGTAGGCGCTCGCGAAAGCAGCCGACAACGCTGCGGCCAGCAGGGTAGCGGTGATTGGTTTCATGGTGAGTCCCTTTTCTTTGTGGTTGTGGTACACGATTTAACGACCGAACCCGCTCGGTCATCTGTGCGACAACGTACAAACGAAGGGAAATCAGCGATATCTGGACAGGCGCTTGTCGGCCAGCAGGAACAGGTCGTCGGGACCGTCGGCCGGCCCCTCGGCCAGGGCGATTTTGAGCCACGGCAAGGTGTCGTGACGCGGTTCGCGAAAGCGCGTGCGCACGTTCACGATCTGTTGAAGTACCGCAGTGAAACGCGCCGGATGAAAGCGTGCCAGCCACGCCACTTCCGTCATGTCGGCAAACGCTTCCTCGGTCAGCACGCGGCGGTTGAACCAGTCGCGCACCGGCGCCATCCAGGCCACGATGGGCAGCAATTTCTCGTTGTGGGGATAGCCCAGCAGGCGCCGATGGCAATGCCCCAGCTCATGCATGGCTGCGCCTTGCAGAAACAGATCCTGCACCTCCTGCTCGACCATGGCGCTGACCTTGTCGGCAGTCGGATTGTTGCGCGCCGAAACGACGATGGTGCAGCGGCCGTTCTCGCTCATGATCCCGATCGGCGTGTGGCCCGGCAAGCCCTCGCCCGCCTCGACGCTGAGGACAACAGGCATGCCCTGCCCGCGTCCGAACTCGACTGCGGCACTGGCGGCGGCGATCCATTGCGCTTCGCTGGCCGGCGCACTGGCCTGCGCGCCTGCCCCAAGCAGCGCCAGCAGCGCCCCGGCCAGCCATTTACTCATCGTCGAGCAAGCCCTGGCCCCAGGCCGTCATCACCGCATCGAAGGGCGTGTCGCCCTTGGCAAACGTGTGCGCGTCCTTGCCCAGCTTGACCCAGACCCGCGTGTCGTGGCCATTGCGCGCCACCGGCTGGTCGCCGCGCAAGGCGTCCATCCAGGCATACACCCGGGCATAATGGTCGGGATGGAAACGCTGGGTCCAGGCCAGCGCGACCAGATCGGCGAAGCCTTCCTCGCGGCGGTTTTCGCGCATCGCCTTCGATTCGGCCAGCACTTCGGCATTGTCGGCGCGCTCCTCGCCGACTTCGACGAAGCCGGCCGGCAAGGCATGCCACACGCCGCGCACATAGCGCCAGCAATGCCCGACCTCGTGCGCGGCCATGACTTCGATCAGCAAAGCGCGCTCGGCTTCCGGCACCTTGGCCAGCACCGCTTCCGCCTCGGGGTTGCCGCGCATCGACAGCACCAGCTTGCAGCGGCCATTGTCGAAGCCCATCGCGAGCGGTACGTCGCCGGCCTTGGCTTGCGGTTGCACAATGATGTCGATTGGTAAATTGATGCGCTGGGAATATGCCAGCACCGGGGCGGCGGCCTTCAGCCAGCGCGTTTCCAGTTCGGTCAAACTGGCGGCGCCCGCAGTCAATGGCAACAACGACAACGCGGCGATAAAAAGTGGCTTGAGCATGACGGTTCCCCCGAGATCCATACATGCCTATCGGCAATTCATATTGCCGCTGAAGCCCCTTTCCTAAAAATATTTCGCTGCGTTGTGCATTTCGCCATTATCGCCTGGCGCCGCATGGATTTCGCCTGCAACGGCAGGGCCGCTCAGCCAAAGCCTAAGGATGTGCCGCCGGCGCCTTTGCAATGGTCGCCAGCACGGCAGGCTGCTGCCAGCCGCCGCCGAGCGCACGCGCCACCGCGGCCGACGCCAGCAGGCGCTGGGTGCGGATCTGCGCCGCGGCGCGGTCCGCCGCCAGCGCGCTGCGCTGCGCGTCGGTCACGTCCAGATAGTTCGACAAACCCCGCTCGTAGCGCGCCTTGGCCACCAGGCAGGCGCGCGCCGCCGCCTGCTGCGACTGCGCCTGCGCGTCGGCCTGCAACTGGCGCTGCTGCACGTCCGACAGCGCATCCTCCACTTCGCGCAGGGCTGTCAGCAGGCGGCCTTCGTGATTGGCCACCGCCTCTTCATAACGTGCCTTGGCCAGCGCCAGGTTGGACCTGTTGCGGCCGCCGTCGAAGACCGGCAGCGACAGCGACAGCGGGCCCACCGAAAACTGGCGCGCCGCACCGGTCGCGAGGTCGCGCAAGGCTTCGGACGCGAAACCGAAATTACCGGTCAGCGACACCGACGGATAGAACGCCCCTTCCGCCACGCCCACCTGCGCATTCAAGGAGCGCAGCGTGGCGACGCTGGCCGCCAGGTCCGGGCGCTGCGACAGCAGGCTGGCCGGCAGGCCCACCGGAATGGCCGGCGGCGCAGGCAGCTCCGCCGTGGCCGACGCGGCCACCAGCGGCGCCGATGGCGAAGCGCCAACCAGGATGGCCAGCGCGTGTTCGGTCAGGTCGCGCTGGCGCTGCGCCTCGTGCAGCTCGGCCTGCGCGTTGGCCCGCTCGATGCGCGAGCGTGCCAGGTCCAGCTCATTGGTCAAACCGCCCTTGAAGCGCGCTTCCACCACCTGCTCGGCCTCGGCGCGGGTAGCCAGCGCACTCTTGAGGATGGCGGCGTCGGCATCCAGGCCGCGCAGCTGCCAGTAGGCGCTCGCCACCTGCGCCGACAGCAGCAGTGCCACGCCGTCGCGGTCGTCCTGCGCCGCCAGCGCCTGCGCGTCGGCCGCTTCGACCACGCGCCGCACGCGGCCCCACAGATCGAGCTCGTAGGACAGCGACGCGCCCACCGAATAGTTATTGCCCTCGATCGAGCGTCCGCCCAGGGCCAGGCCCTGCGAGGTGCGCGCCGAGGTGCGCGAGTTCGAGATGCCGGCGCCGACGCTGAGCGCCGGTCCCTGCGCCGCGCGCAGCGTGCCCAGCTGCGCCTGCGCCTGCAGCAGCCGCTGGGCGCTGGCTTTCACGCTGGGGCTATCGGTCAGGGCGCGCTGTTCGAGCGCGTTGAGCGTGTCGTCCTTGTACACGGTCCACCATGCCGGCGGCAGCCGTGCGCTGCCGGTCATGGCGGGATCGATGTGGCGGTAGGCCGCCGCCGGTACCGCCTGCGGAGCGGCGAAATCCTTGCCGACCGTGGTGCAGCCGGCCAGCAGCGCCAGTGCCGCAGCGGGAATGAGCATTCTGCCTGGTGTCATGGTGTTCTTCCTTCTCGAATTCATTAATGGCCGCCGGCGCCGGCGCCAGACGGCGACTTGACCTTGTCGGCAAACAGCAGCGCGAAAATGCAGCCGAACAGGAACACGGCCATGATGGTGAAGCCGTCGTTGTAGGCCATCACATACGCTTCGCGCCGCACGATGCGGTCGATCGCCGCCAGCGCCTGATTGGCGGCCGTGGCCGGGTCGATGCCGCGCGCGATGAACGCCTGGGTCAGTTCGGCGATCCGGTCCTGCGTGGCGGCGGCATACATCGACACCGATTCGCCGATGCGGGCCGAGTGAAAGTGCTCGCGGTTGGTCAGCGTGGTGGCCAGCATGGCGATGCCGACCGAGCCGCCCAGGTTACGCGTCATGTTGAACAGGCTCGACGCCGACGCCGTGTCCTTGGGCGCCACGCCGTGCATGGCGAAGGTCGACAGGGTCAGCATGATGAAAGGCTGGCCGAGCGCGCGCACCACCTGGGACCACAGCAGCTGGTCGGCGCCGGTGGTGGCGTCCATGTGCGAATTCATCAGGCACGAAATGCCGAACAGTGCCAGCCCGAAGCTGCACAGGATGCGGTTGTCGACCTTGACCGACAGCTTGGCGGCGAACGGCATCACGAACAGCTGCGGCAAGCCGACCCACATGATCACCTCGCCGATCTGCATCGGCGTGTAGTTGGCGATCTGGCCCAGGTACAGCGGCAGCAGGAAGGACGAGCCGTACAGGCCCATGCCGATCACCGCCGACAGCGCCGTCGCGACCAGGAAATTGCGCTGGCCGTACAGGCGCAGGTTGACGAACGGTTCGGCGCGGGTAAAGCTGGTGACCACCCAGCCGAGTATGCCGGTCAGCGCCAGCGCGGCGAAGGTGATGATGAAATTCGATTCGAACCAGTCCTTCGAATTGCCCTCTTCCAGGAAGATGGTCAGGCTGCCCAGGCCCAGCGCCATCAGGCCGATGCCCAGCCAGTCGGCGCTGGCCAGCAGCTTGAGCTGGCGCGGCGTGCTGTCCATGCCCCACCACATGCCGGCGATCAGCAGCACGCCCGGCACCCAGTTGATGTAGAAGATCGACGGCCAGCCGTACAGTTCGGCCAGGTAGCCGCCCAGGGTCGGGCCCATGGCCGGCGCCAGGGTCGCGGTCAGGCCGAAGATCGCCATGCCGGTGGCGCGCCTGGAAGCGGGCAGCTTGGCCATCACCAGGGTCATGGCCATCGGAATGAGCGCGCCGCCGGTGAAGCCTTGCAGCGCGCGGAACACGATCATGCTCTGCAGGTTCCAGGCGGTGCCGCACAGGGTCGAGAACAGCAGGAACAGCGCGGTCGTGCCCATCATGTACAGGCGGATGCCGAACACGCGCGAGAACAGCGCGGTCATCGGAATGACGACGATCTCGGCGCACAGGTAGGCGGTGGAGATCCACGAACCCTCTTCCTGCGTGGCCGACAGCGTGCCGAGAATATCGCGCAGCGACGAGTTGGTGATCTGGATGTCGAGCACCGCCATGAAGGCGCCCAGCATGCCGGCGGCCACCGCGATCCAGGTGCGCGCGTCGACTTTTTGTGCGATCGCCGGCGGCGCGGCCGGTGCGCCCGGCAGCGTGGTAGTGGAGGAGCTCATGGCGTCGGCTTAGTGCGCGGTGTGGGCCGCTTGCGCATGCTGCGCCGGCGCGGGCTTGACCGTTTCCTTCAGCTCGACCTCGGCCACCGCCGACATGCCGGGCACCAGGCGGCCCTGCAGCCGGGCCAGGTCTTCCTTGCGCAGCACGATCTTGACCGGCACGCGCTGGACCACCTTGGTGAAGTTGCCGGTCGCGTTATCGGCCGGCAGCAGCGCGAACTGGTTGCCCGAGGCCGGCGAAAAACTCTCGACCCGTCCGACCAGCGGATGCTTGGGCAGCGCGTCGACGGTGATGTGCACCGGCTGGCCGGGCACCAGGTCTTCGAGCTGGGTTTCCTTGAAGTTGGCGGTGACCCAGACGTCGTCTTCGACGATGGCGGCCAGCTGCTGGCCCGGCTGCACGCGCGCGCCGACTTCGACGCTGCGCTTGCCCAGGCGGCCCGCCACCGGCGCGACGATCCGGTTGTAGCCAAGCTGGTTCTGGGCATCCTTCAACTGGGTCTGCAGCACCTTGATCTGGGCCTTGAGCACATCGCGCGCGGACTGCGCGGCGGCAATCTGCGCCTGCGCGGCGGCGGCGTTTTCGCGCCGTGCCGACACATCGGCGGTGGCGGCGGCGCGGGCGGCGTTGGCGGCGTCGACTTCGGCTTTCGAGACCGCTTTCATGTCGCCCGTGTACAGCTGGCCGAAGCGCTCGGCGTCCTGGCGCGCGCGCACCAGCTGGGCTTCCGACTGCTTGATCTGCGCGCTGGCGGCGGCGGCCTGCGCGCGCACCTGCGCGACCTGGGCATCGGCCTGCAGCACCTGCTGCTCGGCGCTGCCGATCTGGGCCTGGATCTGTTCAATGCGCGTGCTCTGGTCGGCCGGGTCGAGCACGGCGATGACGTCGCCCTGCCTGACTACCTGGTTGTCTTCCACCAGCACACGGGTCACCACGCCGGCCACGCGGGCCGACACCGGATGCACGTGGCCGGTCACGAAGGCGTTCTCGGTTTCGACGAAATGCGTGCTGCGGTACCACATGCGCCCGCCCGCGCCGATGGCGATCAGGGCGATCAGGGCAACCACGCCGAGCACGCGCTTGTTTGGCGGCGTTTTGGCTGGCGCGGCAGGCGCCGCCGGAGGAACGGCGGCCAGCGCTTGAGGCTCAGCTTTATTAGGTTGCTGCATAGCATGCTCCGAATTCTGGTGATCGAGAAATCCATTATTGGACAAAAATCAAAGCAAGTCAAGAAATGAAACGATTGCATTTCATTTTAATTTGGCTTACAGTGACGCCATGAACAAACCATTAGCACCACCGCTGCCCGTGTGCGCGCCGCCCAAAAAAGCGGCCGGGCGCCCCAAGGCCAGCGACATTGAAGCGCGCAACCAGAACCTGATCGCCTGCGCGGGACATCTGTTTCTGCGCCATGGCTACAGCAATGTCAGCCTTGAAACGATCGCCCGCGAAGCGCACGTTGCGGTGCGCACCATCTACGTCAAGTTCGGCGGCAAGGCCGGCTTGCTCAAGGCCGCGATCGAGGCGAACCGGGAACGCTTTTACAACGTCCACGATTTAATGAACGACGAGCGTCCGCTGCGTCAGAGCGTCACCGAATTCGCCGTGCACTTCTACGACATGGTCACCACCCCGCAGGCCACGGCCCTCAAACGCATGGTGATCGCGGAAGCGGGCAAGGACCGTGAGCTGATCGAGACCTTCATTGCCAGCGCGCCGGACATGACCTGCGACATGCTGCTGCGCTTTTTCAGCAAGCCGTCCAACCTGGCCCAGCTGCGCGACGACCTGCCGCTCAAGCAGTTACCGCACTTCCTGCTCAACTGCGTAATGGGCGATCAGTTCACCCATCTGCTGTTCGAGCAGCAGGATGCGCGTTCGCAGGAATTGCGGCGCGCCCTGCCCGATCGCCTGGAGCTGTTCTTCCGCGCCGTGCTGCGTGAACCTGCAGTGTAGGACCGTCGATGCGCGACCGTATGTGCGTCATCGCACTGAGCCGGATTTAACCCTCTGCCAACATTGGGCTTTCAAGGAGGCGGTATGAGTAAATCGGCACGGTATGAATGGCGCGACCAGCAGGCTACGCTGAACGAACGCATGAAAGGGTTTCTTGAGAACCCCAACCCGGAACATCTGGAAGCGGTGATTACCGAGATGCGGGCGTACGCGGATGCCGCACGCTCGGGCGCGATGGAGATTCCCGCGCGCTGGACCAGTTATAGCTGAAAGCAGGGACAAACAGCACTGACGCTGTGGTGCGCCGTTGCGGCGCAAACGAAAAAAGTGCCTTCCAAAGCGTACCGCCAGTGTATTGGCGGTTCGTTTTGGAAGGCACTTTTTTTTGGTGCGTCGTTGCCCCGAACGAGGGAACGACGCACCGCGGAGCACTTACTTCTTGCGGGCCGGCGGCAGATCGGTGCACACGCCTTCGTACACTTCGGCAGCCATGCCGATCGACTCGCCCAGGGTGGGGTGCGGGTGGATCGTCTTGCCGATATCGACGCCGTCGGCGCCCATTTCGATGGCCAGCGCGATCTCGCCGATCATGTCGCCCGCATGGGTACCGACGATACCGCCACCGACGATGCGATGGGTTTCAGCGTCGAACAGCACCTTGGTGAAGCCCTCATCGCGGCCATTGGCCACGGCGCGGCCGGATGCGGCCCACGGGAAGTGGCCCTTCTCCAGCTTGATGCCCTTGGCCTTGGCTTCGTCTTCGGTGATGCCGACCCATGCCACTTCCGGATCGGTGTAGGCCACCGACGGAATCACCTTCACGTCGAAGAAGGCTTTCTCGCCGTGAGCCGCTTCGGCCGCCACGTGCGCCTCGTGCACCGCCTTGTGCGCCAGCATCGGCTGGCCCACCAGGTCGCCGATGGCGAAGATGTGCGGCACGTTGGTGCGCATCTGCGCGTCGACCGGAATGAAGCCGCGCTCGGTGACGATCACGCCAGCCTTGTCGGCTGCGATCTTGCCGCCGTTCGGGCTGCGGCCAACGGCCACCAGCACCAGATCGTACAGCTGCGGCTCGGGCGCCTTGGCACCGGCTTCAGCGGCTTCGAAGGTGACCTTGATCCCTTCGGGCAGCGCTTCCACGCCGACCGTTTTGGTCTTGGTCATGATGTTGTCGAAACGCTTCTCGTTGAACTTCTGCCAGACCTTGACCATGTCGCGGTCCGCGCCCTGCATCAGGCCATCCATCATCTCGACGACGTCGATGCGCGCACCCAGCGTCGAGTACACGGTCGCCATTTCCAGGCCGATGATGCCGCCGCCGATGACCAGCATGCGTTTCGGGACCTGGCGCAGTTCCAGCGCGCCGGTCGAATCGACGATGCGCTCGTCCTTCGGCACGAACGGCAGGTTCACCACCGACGAACCGGCGGCGATGATCGCCTTGGCGAACTTGACGACCTTCTTGCTGCCGTCGGCGCCGGTCACTTCGATGTGATTCGGGCTGACGAACTGGCCGACACCCTGCACCACATTGACCTTGCGCGCCTTGGCCATGCCGGCCAGGCCGCCGGTCATCTTGCTGATGACCTTATCCTTGTAGGCACGCAGCTCGTCGATATTGATCTCCGGCTTGGCGAAGGTGACGCCGTGCCTGGACATGCCCGCGGTCTCGTCGATCACGGCCGCCACGTGCAGCAAGGCCTTGGACGGAATGCAACCGACGTTCAGGCACACGCCGCCCAGCGAGGCGAAACGCTCGACCAGCACGGTGTTCATGCCCAGGTCGGCGGAGCGGAATGCCGCCGAGTAGCCGCCAGGGCCTGCGCCCAGGACCATCATTTCGCATTCCACGTCGACCTGGCCTGCGTACGACGAGGCGCCGGGAGCCGGTGCTGCGGGCGCCGGGGCCGGCGCTGCCGCTGCCGCTGGTGCCGGTGCGGCCGCCGGTGCCGCCGCCGGAGCGGCTGCGGCGCCGCCCTCTTCCAGCATCAGCAGCAGCGAGCCTTCGGCGACCTTGTCGCCGACCTTGATTTTCAGTTCCTTGACGACGCCGGCGTGGGTCGACGGAATCTCCATGCTGGCCTTGTCGGACTCCACGGTGACCAGCGACTGGTCGACCTTGATGGTGTCGCCCGGCTTGACCATCACTTCAATGACTTCGACTTCCTTGAAGTCGCCGATATTCGGTACTTTTACCTCGATAGTGCTCATTGGTCAGCCTCCGGTTACAGCAGCGACTTGCGCAGGTCGGACAAAACGTCGCCCAGGTAGGCGCTGAAACGCGCACCCGAAGCGCCATCGATCACGCGGTGGTCGTACGACAGCGACATCGGCAGCATCAGGCGCGGCTCGAATGCCTTGCCGTCCCATACCGGCTTCATGGCCGACTTGGACAGACCCAGGATCGCCACTTCAGGCGCATTGATGATCGGGGTGAATGCGGTACCGCCGATGCCGCCCAGCGACGAAATGGTGAAGGTCGCGCCCTGCATGTCGGCAGGTTTGAGCTTGCCTTCGCGCGCCTGCGCCGACAGCTCGGTCATCTCGGTGGCGATTTGCGACAAGGACTTCTGGTCGGCGTTCTTGATGACCGGGACCACCAGACCGTTCGGGGTATCGGCCGCGAAGCCGATGTTGTAGTACTGCTTGAGGATCAGGTTGGCGCCTTCGGCGTCCAGCGACGAATTAAACGCCGGGAATTTCTTCAGTGCGGCGACCGATGCCTTGATCACGAAGGCCAGCATGGTCAGCTTGACGGCCGACTTCTGCTTTGCCAGTGCGGCGTTGGTGTCGACGCGGAACTGCTCCAGCTCGGTCACGTCGGCTTCGTCGAAGTGCGTCACGTGCGGGATCATGACCCAGTTGCGGTGCAGGTTCGGGCCGGAGATCTTCTTGATGCGTGGCAGCGCCAGCAGCTCGGTCGGACCGAACTTGCTGAAGTCGAGCGACGGCCATGGCAGCAGGTCCAGGCCGACGCCGCTACCGCCGGCCTTGGCGGCAGCGGCGCCGTTGCCCGGTGCGCCGCTGGTCAGCACGCCCTTGACGAAGTTCTGTACGTCCTGCTGGGTGATGCGGCCTTTCGGACCACTGCCTGCCACGCGCAGCAGATCGACGCCCAGTTCGCGGGCGAACTTGCGGATCGATGGGGAGGCGTGGGCTTTGCTGTTCGAGACCGCCGGTGCGGCCGGTGCGGCCGGCGCGGCCGGCGCGGGTGCTGCTGCCGCAGCCGGTGCTGGCGCAGGTGCTGGCGCGGCGGCGGGAGCCGGCGCGGGGGCAGCGGCTGGTGCGGGGGCAGCAGCAGCCGGTGCGGCGGCGGAGTCGCCGCTTTCTTCCAGCAGCAGGACCAGCGAACCTTCGGCGACCTTGTCGCCGACCTTGATCTTCAATTCCTTGACGACGCCGGCGTGGCTGGAAGGGATCTCCATGCTCGCCTTGTCGGATTCGACGGTGACCAGCGACTGGTCGACCTTGATGGTGTCGCCCACCTTGACCATCAGTTCAATGACTTCGACTTCCTTGAAGTCGCCGATATCCGGGACTTTGACTTCCACAATGCTCATAGCATTAACTCCGTGTTTTTTATTCGTTAGCGAAAGTACAGCTTCTCCCTGCCCCGTCGTCCTCGCGGATGCGGGGGACGACGGGGAGGCGGAGTTACTGGGTCACCGGATTTGGCTTGTTGGGATCGAGACCGTACTTGGTTACCGCTTCGGCCACGACGGACGCGGCGATCTTGCCTTCGTCGGCCAGCGACTTCAGTGCCGCCACTACGATGTAGTAGCGGTTCACTTCGAAGAACTCGCGCAGCTTGACGCGGCTGTCGGAGCGGCCGAAACCGTCGGTGCCGAGCACGCGGTAGGTGCGGTCCTTCGGCATGAAGGCGCGGATCTGCTCGGCGAACAGGCGCATGTAGTCGGTGGTGGCGATGATCGGGCCGCTGGTGTTTTCCAGCAGACCGGTCACGTACGGCTTGCGCTGTTCGGCGGTCGGGTTGACCAGGTTCCAGCGCTCGGCGTCCTGGCCTTCACGGGCAACCAGGGTCAGCGAAGGCGCGGACCAGATATCGGCGGCGATGCCGAAGTCGTTCTTGAGCAGTTCGGCGGCGAAGATCGATTCGCGCAGGATGGTGCCCGAGCCGATCAGCTGCACGCGCTGCTTGGCAGCCTCGTCGCCTTTCTGGAACAGGTACATGCCTTTGAGGATGCCGTCTTCGGTACCAGGCTGGTGGCCAGGCTGCTCGTAGTTCTCGTTCATGATGGTGATGTAATAGAACACATCTTCCTGGTTCGCGACCATGCGGCGCAGACCGTCATGAATGATGACCGCCACTTCGTGGGCGAAGGTCGGGTCGTACGGCACGCAGTTCGGGATGGTGGCAGCCATGATGTGGCTGTGGCCATCTTCGTGCTGCAGGCCTTCGCCGTTGAGCGTGGTACGGCCGGCGGTACCGGCCATCAGGAAGCCGCGTGCGCGCATGTCGCCGGCCGCCCAGGCCAGATCGCCAATACGCTGCATGCCGAACATCGAGTAGAACGTGTAGAACGGGATCATCACGCGGTTGTTGGTCGAGTACGAGGTCGCCGCGGCGATCCACGAGCTCATGCCGCCCGCTTCGTTGATGCCTTCCTGGAGAATCTGGCCGGCCTTGTCTTCGCGGTAGTACATCACCTGGTCCTTGTCGACCGGCTCGTACAACTGGCCCTGCTGGTTGAAGATGCCGATCTGGCGGAACAGGCCTTCCATGCCGAAGGTGCGCGATTCGTCGACCAGGATCGGGACGATGCGCGGGCCCAGGTTCGGGTCGCGCAGCAGGGTCGAGATGATGCGCACGTACGACTGGGTGGTCGAGATTTCGCGGCCTTCAGCGGTCTTGTCGAGCACGTTCTGGAAGGCCGACAGCGGCGGCACCGGCAGCGATTCGGACGCTTGCATGCGGCGCTGCGGCAGGTAGCCGCCCAGCGCTTCGCGGCGCTTGTGCAGGTAGACCATTTCAGGGGCGTCGTCGGCCGGCTTGAAGAACGGGATCTCGGCCAGCTTGTCGTCCGGGATCGGGATGCCGAAGCGGTCGCGCATTTCGCGGATGGCTTCGTCGTCCAGTTTCTTGGTCTGGTGCGCGGTGTTGCGCGCTTCGCCGGACTTGCCCATGCCGAAGCCCTTGACGGTCTTCACCAGCAGCACGGTCGGGGTGCCCTTGTTCTCCTGGGCGATCTTGAAGGCGGCGTAGATCTTGTGCGGATCGTGGCCGCCGCGGGTCAGGCGCCAGATGTCGTCGTCGGTCATGTTGGCGACCATCTCGAGCAGCTTCGGATGCTTGCCGAAGAAGTGCTTGCGCACGTACGCGCCATCCTTGGCCTTGTAGTTCTGGTATTCGCCGTCGACGGTTTCCATCATCACGCGCTGCAGGATGCCGTTCTTGTCCTTGGCGAGCAGGTCGTCCCAGCCCGGACCCCAGATGACCTTGACCACGTTCCAGCCGGCGCCGCGGAAGTCCGCTTCGAGTTCCTGGATGATCTTGCCGTTGCCGCGCACCGGACCGTCCAGGCGCTGCAGGTTGCAGTTGACGACCATGACCAGGTTGTCGAGCTTTTCGCGCGCGGCCATGCCGATCGCGCCCATCGATTCCGGCTCGTCCATCTCGCCGTCGCCGCAGAATACCCAGACCTTGCGGTTGGCGGTGTCGGCGATGCCGCGCGCGTGCAGGTACTTGAGGAAGCGCGCCTGGTAGATCGCCATCAGCGGGCCCAGGCCCATCGACACGGTCGGGAACTGCCAGAACGTCGGCATCAGTTTCGGGTGCGGGTAGGACGACAGGCCCTTGCCGTCGACTTCGCGGCGGAAGTTGAGCATCTGCTCTTCCGAGATGCGGCCTTCCAGGTAGGCGCGGGCGTACACGCCCGGCGAGGAGTGGCCCTGGAGGTACAGCAGGTCGCCGCCGTGATCGGCGGTCGGGGCGTGCCAGAAGTGGTTGAAGCCGATCCCGAACATGTTCGCCAGCGAGGCGAACGAGGAGATGTGGCCGCCCAGGTCGCCGTCGGCGCGGTTGGCCTTGACGACCATCGCCATGGCGTTCCAGCGCATCCACGAGCGCAGGCGCTCTTCGTATTCCAGGTTGCCCGGGCAGTGGGCTTCGAGGTGGGCGGGAATGGTGTTGACGTAGGCGGTATTGCTGGAAAACGGAATGTGGGCGCCGCGGCGGCGCGCCAGGTCGACCATGCGCTCCATCAGGTAATGGGCACGGTCGGTGCCTTCGTTCTCGATCACGGCTTCAAGCGCTTCCAGCCATTCGTTGGTCTCGAGCGTGTCCGGATCGTTGGCGGCGGCTGCCGTCAACTGGTCGAGTTGAGCTGACATTCAGTACATCTCCTAGTTGTAAGTGCCCGAACCCCGATCGGCCGATCGCTGGCGGACGTGCTGCGGTTAATTCACCAATACCCATTTAATGCAAGGATTCTAACAGCATTCCCGTGTTTTTCAAATTACGATATTTCATTTCACAATATGGAATTGCCATTCTTGTCAGTGAACGTGAATAATGCGACAGCGGCGGCGCGAGGGGCGCGCGATCGGCGCCAGCGCTTATAATCCTGTTTTGCAGCGACCTCAGTCTTTTTTCTTCCAACACAAAGCTCTTCAGCTCAAAATCATGTCCGCACAACTGATCGATGGTGTCCTCCTGTCCCAACAACTGCGCACGGAAATCGCCCAGCGCGCCGCCGCCCTGACCGCCAAAGGCAACAAGCCTGGCCTGGCGGTGATCCTGGTCGGCGAAGATCCGGCCAGCCACGTGTACGTACGCAACAAGGTGAAAGCCTGCGGCGACGTGGGATTCCATTCGATCCTGGAAAAATACGATGCCGACCTGACCGAGGCGGCCCTGCTCGAGCGCATCGACGCGCTCAATAATGATCCGGGCATCCACGGCATCCTGGTCCAGATGCCGCTGCCCAAGCACATCAACCCGAGCAAGGTGATCGAAGCGATCTCGACCTCGAAAGACGTGGACGGCTACTCGGTGCTGTCGGCCGGCGAGCTGATGACCGGCCTGAACGGCTTCCGTCCGTGCACCCCGTACGGCTGCATGAAGCTGATCGAGTCCACCGGCTACGATCTGCGCGGCAAGCACGCGGTCGTGATCGGGCGCAGCAACACGGTCGGCAAGCCGATGGCCCTGCTGCTCTTGCAAGCCAACGCCACCGTCACCATCTGCCATAGCGCAACGCCGGACCTGGCCTACCATACCCGCCAGGCCGACGTGGTGGTCGCGGCCGTTGGCCGGCGCAACACGCTGACGGCCGATATGGTCAAGCCCGGTGCGATCGTGATCGACGTGGGCATGAACCGCGACGACAACGGCAAGCTGTGCGGCGATGTCGATACGGCCGGCGTGCGGGAAGTGGCCAGCCACATCACCCCGGTGCCGGGCGGCGTCGGTCCGATGACGATCACCATGCTGCTGATGAATACGGTCGAAGCCGCCGAACGCGGCTGAACCACCAGGCCCGTCGACCAGGCCGCGATTGCTGAATTTAGGAAAGACAACACGATGACTCTTGACACCACCAATCCCCTGCTCGACTTCAGCGGCCTGCCGCGCTTCGATGTCATCCGGCCCGAGCACGTCACGCCAGCCATCGAGCAACTGATCGCCAACGCCAGCAAGGTGGTCGGCGAGCTGGAAGCGCCCACCGGCGCGGTGACGTGGGATAACTTCGTCACCCCGCTGGAGGAAGCCACCGAACGGCTGGGCCGCGCCTGGGGCGTGGTCAGCCATCTGAACAATGTGGTCGACACGCCGGAACTGCGCGCGACCTACAATGACAATCAGCCGAAGATCACCGAGTTCTGGACGGCGCTGTCGCAAAACGAAGCGCTGTTTGCCAAGTACAAGGCGATCCAGGCCGGCGCCGATTACGCCGCCCTGTCGCCGGCGCGCAAGAAGATCGTGGAAAACGCCGTGCGCGATTTCCGCCTTGGCGGCGCCGAACTGCCGCCCGCGAAGAAGCAGCGCTTTGCCGAGATCCAGGAGCAGCAAGCCATGATCTCGACGCGCTTTTCTGAAAACGTGCTCGACGCCACCAACGATTACAAGCTGCTGGTCGAGGACGAGGCGGATCTGGCCGGCGTGCCGGACGACGTCAAGCAGGCCGCGCGCGCCGCCGCCGACAAGGATGGCAAGGCCGGCTGGCAATTTACCCTGCACTTCCCTTCGTATTACCCGCTGCTGCAATTTGCCGACAAGCGTAGCCTGCGCGAAACCATTTACCGTGCCAATGCCACCAAGGCGTCGGAAATGGGCGTGGTGTTCAGCGAGCTGGAAAAGTGGGACAACACCGATAACATCGCCACTCTGCTCAAGCTGCGCGACGAGGAAGCCCGGCTGCTCGACTACCGCAACTTCGCCGAAGTGTCGCTGGTGCCGAAGATGGCGCAAAGTCCGCAGCACGTGATCGAGTTCCTGGAAGACCTGGCGCGCCGCGCCCGTCCGTTCGCCGAGAAGGACCTGGACGAAGTACGCGCGTTTGCCAGGGATGAACTTGGCATCGGGCAGGTCGAAGCCTGGGACCTGGCCTACGTGTCGGAAAAGCTGCGCGAAAAGCGCTATGCGTTCTCGGCGCAGGAAGTGAAAGAGTATTTCCCGGAACCGAAGGTCATCGACGGCCTGTTCCGCGTGGTGCAGCACCTGTTCACCGTTGAGATCAAGCCGGACCAGGCGCCCGTGTGGCACCCGGACGTGCGCTTTTACCGCATCGAGCGCGACGGCCAGCTGATCGGCCAGTTCTATCTGGATCTGTACGCGCGCAGCGGCAAGAGCGGCGGCGCCTGGATGGACGATGCGCGCGGACGGCGCCTGAATACCGGCGGCATCGTGCAAACCCCGATCGCCTATCTGACCTGCAACTTCACGCCGCCGGCCACCATCGATGGCAAGCTGCAGCCATCGCTGTTTACGCACGATGAAGTGACCACCCTGTTCCATGAATTCGGCCATGGCCTGCATCACATGCTGACCCAGGTCGACGAACTGTCCGTGTCCGGTATTTCCGGCGTGGAATGGGATGCTGTCGAGCTGCCGTCCCAGTTCATGGAAAACTTTTGCTGGGAATGGGATGTGCTGCAGCAAATGACCGCCCACGTCAAAACCGGCGAAGCGCTGCCGCGTGCCTTGTATGACAAGATGCTCGCCGCGAAAAACTTCCAGTCCGGCATGCAGACCTTGCGCCAGGTCGAGTTCTCGCTGGTCGACATGCACCTGCATTACGATTTCGATCCGGCCAGCGCGCGCTCGGTGCAGGAACTGATCAACGATGTGCGGCAAAAATTCGCCGTCATGATGCCGCCTGCCTTCAACCGCTTCCAACATTCCTTCGGCCACATATTCTCCGGCGGTTACGCGGCCGGCTACTACAGCTACAAATGGGCCGAAGTGTTGTCGGCCGACGCCTATGCGGCGTTCGAGGAAGCGGTCGCCGCGGGCGGCGGCACGCTGTCCGAAGAAACCGGCAAGCGCTTCCAGCAAGAAATCCTCGCCGTCGGCGGTTCGCGTTCGGCACTGGACTCGTTCAAGGCTTTCCGTGGCCGCGAACCCAGCATCGACGCCCTGCTGCGCCATAGCGGCATGCAATCCTGAGGACGGCCATGAAAGCGATCGCCGCCCTGGCGCTGCTGCTGTGCATGAGCGGCGCCGACGCCCAAGTCTATAAATGGAAGGATGCGAAAGGCGCGGTGCATTACAGCGACACGCCGCCGGCCTCCCAACCCAAGGTCGAGGACTTGGGCGGCGCGCCTGCCGCCAGCCCGGCTGCCGATCTGCCGTACGCGCTGGCGCAGGCGGCGCGCAATCATCCGGTGACGCTGTACACCACGGATGGCTGCGCGGCCTGCGACCAGGCCCGCAGCTTCCTGCGGCAGCGCGGTATTCCTTTCACTGAGAAAACGGTCAATACCAACGCCGATGTGGGCGCGCTGAAACAGGCTGGCGGCGACGGGAGTGTTCCGCTGCTGCTGATCGGCCGCAACCGACTGGCCGGCTTCGAAGCCGGCCAGTGGGGCACGGCGCTCAGCGCAGCCGACTATCCGGCCAAGTCGCTCTTGCCGCGCTCCTACCGGTATGCCGCCGCCGCGCCGGCCGCACCAGCCGCAGCGGCGGCCGCACGCGAGGCCGAGCCCGCGCCGCTCCAGCGCGCGGAACCGGCCAAACCCACGGAACGGGCGGACCTGCCGCCGGGATTCCAGTTCTAGCTCGCTACCTCATCATGACCAGGATCGACTTCCACACAAACATTCCCGATAAACTGAGTTATGCATGCCGGCTCGCGCGCAAGGCATATGGTGCGCGCGGCAAGGTGGTGCTGCTGGCCGATGGTGCCGAGCAGGCCGCTGCCCTCAACGAGGCGCTGTGGACCTTGTCCGACACCGATTTTCTGCCGCACGTCATGGCTGGCGATGCGCTTGCCGCGCAAACGCCGATCATCGTGTGCGACAGCGATCAGGCCGCGCTGCCCCACTACGACATGCTGATCAATCTGACCCGCACGACGCCTGGGCACGTTGACCGGTTTTCCCGCGTGTTCGAGATCATCTCGATCGACGAAGACGACGCGGCAGCCGGGCGCAAGCGTTATGTGGCCTACAAACAGCAGGCATATCCACTGACGCATTTCGTCGCAGGCTCATCATGACCAACAATCCCTCATTCGATCCCAGCATTCCCGTGTTGACGGAAGTATTCCAGGATAAACAGGCGGCCAAGCCGGAAGTGGTCATCGAGGACAACGCGCATCTCGAAGCGCGCGCCATCGACACCTGGACCGGGCCCGAATGGACGCTGCTGGAACGGCGCCTGTCGGAACGGTTGCTGCATCAACTGCAGGGACGGGTCGACTTCGTGCTGGAACAGCGCCTGCGCGACAGCATGGAAGAAGTCATCACCCACGCCGTGGCGGGGCTGACCGCCGAAATCCGGCAAGGTCTGCAGAAGACCATCGAGCAGATTGTCGTGCGCGCCGTGTCGCAAGAGGTGGCCCACTTGCAGACGCTGAAAAAATGAAACTGCGCGAGGAGCGGACGCTCACGACGCTCCTCGCCGCTTGCATCTCCTTACAAATACCCTTCTTCCTTATTGGCCCGCGTCGTCCACGCTAGGCCAGACTCGCGCGTTTACCTGCCCGACAGCCGCACGCCCCGTGCCTGCATCTTTGCCATTCTTTTGGTTTTGCTGTACCGTTCGCCCTCGACAACATTGATGGGGTGCTAAGCGCGCCCTTGTAATCATTCCATTGGAGAAATCGCCCATGCACGTCACCACCAAACTCATCCCATTAGCCATCGCCATTGCCTTCGCCGGCAGCGCCAGCGCGCAGGAGGTGGTCAAGATCGGCCACGTCGGGCCGATTTCGGGGGCCAGCGCCCACCTGGGCAAAGACAACGAACAAGGCGCACGCATGGCCATCGAGGAATTGAACGCCAAGGGCTTCACCATCAACGGCAAGAAAGTCACGCTGCAGCTGGTGGCCGAAGACGACGGCGCCGATCCCAAGCAGGGCACCGCGGTGGCACAGAAGCTGGTCGATGCCAAGGTTCAGGGCGTGATCGGCCACCTCAATTCCGGCACCACCGTTCCCGCATCGCGCATCTACAGCCAGGCCGGCATCCCGCAGATCTCGCCATCGGCCACCACTCCCCAATACACCAAGCAAGGTTTCAAGACCGCCTTCCGCGTGGTGGCCAACGACAACAAGCTGGGCGGCACGCTCGGCAAGTATGCCGTCGAGACGCTCAAGGCCACCAGCATCGCCGTGATCGATGACCGCTCGGCCTACGGCCAGGGTGTGGCGGACGAGTTCGTTAAAGGCGCCAAGGCCAAGCTGCCGGGCGTGAAAATCGTCGCCAAGGAATTCACCAATCCGAACGCCACCGACTTCACCGCCATCCTCACCTCCATCAAGAGCAAGAAGCCCGACCTGATCTTCTTCGGCGGCATGGATTCGGTGGGCGGCCCGATGCTCAAGCAAATGAAAGCGCTGGGCATCACCGCCAAGTTCATGGGCGGCGACGGCATCTGCACCGAAGCGCTGCCGCGCCTGGCTGGCGATGGCATCGGCGAAGGCCTGGTCACCTGCGCGGAAGCGGGCGGCGTCAAGGGCGCGCAGGAAAAAGTCATGGAAGATTTCCGCGCGCGCTACAAGGCCAAGTACAACATGGATGTGCAGCTGTATGCGCCGTATGTGTATGACGCGGTGATGGTGATGGCAAAGGCGATGCAGAACGCCAAGTCGGCCGAGCCGGCCAAATATCTGCCGGAACTGAAGAAGATCAGCTACGTGGGCGTGACCGGTCCGATCCAGTTCGACGCCAAGGGCGACCTCAAGGACGGCGCGCTGACCCTGTTCACCTACAAGGGCGGCAAGAAGACCAAGATCGATGTGATCAAGTAAGCCGGAGCGGGTGCCGCGGCACCCGTTTGGGACGAAAAAAAACGCGCCGTCGACGGCGCGTTTTTTACTGGTGCGGAGCCGCTGGATTGGAATTACTTCTGCGACAGGACCCACTTGACCAGGGTGTGGGCTTCCGCCTCGGTCACCTGCGGGTTCGCTGGCATCGGCACCGCGCCCCAGCTGCCGGAACCGCCCTTCATGACTTTAGCGACCAGCTTGGCTTCGGCATCCTTTTGGCCCGCGTATTTCGCGGCGACGTCCTTGTAGGCTGGACCGACCAGCTTGGTCTGGACGGCATGGCAAGCCATGCAATTTTTAGCTTTCGCCAAATCGGCATTGGCCATTGCGCTGGACGATGCCAACGCCGACAACACCACGCACAACATCAAAGACCGTTTCATGTTTTCTCCTGGTGACAAGCAATCGCAGCATTGCTCGGATGATGCATTCTACATGGATCCGAATGACGCCAGCCATGCCATTGTGTCCGATTGTTTCCATAACGCCGCATCCCAACCACGGGTTGACCAAAACCGCCCCGCTCGCGCGGTTAATTCCCAAAGGAAACGAATTATTTTGTAAGATGGCAGATCACGAGGAGTTCGCCATGCCACTCATTATCATCATTGCACTAGCCGTCGGCCTGAAGCTGCTGGAGGTCTGGAAGTTTGCCGAACTGTCCTGGTGGTACATCGTCGGCCTCATGGTCTTCGCCTTCATCTGGTTCGAGTTCATCGAAAAGATCTTTGGCCTGGACAAGCGCAAGGAACACAATGTCGACGCGCAGCGCCGCAAGGATCGCGTCAAGCAGACGTTCGCCAAGAAGAAATAATCCCGCCTCACCACGTTTCAACCGCGGTCGTCGGCCATGATAAAATGCGCGCACATTAAGTCGCTGCATGTATCACAGGCATCAAAAGAACGACGAACGCATATCAATGAATCTGGACCTGCGCCAGCTGCGCTACTTCATCGCCGTGGCCGAAGAACTTCACTTCGGCAAGGCTGCGCTGCGCCTGCACATGACCCAGCCGCCCCTGTCGCAAGCGATCCAGGCACTGGAGGAATTGCTGGGCGCCCCCTTGTTCGAACGCAGCCGGCGCGCGGTCGCGCTGACGCCGGCCGGCCACGCCCTGCTGCCCGAGGCACGCCGCATTCTGGCGCAGGCGGCCGGCCTACCCGACCTGGTGCGGCGCGCCGCCGGCGGTGAAGCGGGCCGGCTGGCGCTGGCCTTTGTGTCCTCGGCCGACTACAGCATCCTGCCCCCCTTCCTGCGCCGCTACCGCGCGGCATTTCCCGACGTGCAGATCAACTTGCAGGAAGCCACCAGCGACGTCCAGATCGACGAACTGCTGCACGCACGGATCGATGCCGGCCTGCTGATCCCGCCGCTGCCCGACAAGGCACGCATTGAACTGGACTACCTGAAACTGCTGGACGAGCCGCTCATCCTGGCCACCCCCAGCGGCGCCATCGCCACCGGCAAGGGTCCCTTGTGGCTCAAGGATGCACCGGCGCTGCCGCTGATCATTTTCCCGCGCCAGATCGCGCCCGGCCTGCACGACGGTATCCTGGCGTGCTTTCGCGCCGCCGGGGTCACGCCGGCCATTGGCCAGGAAGCGATCCAGATGCAAACCATCGTCGGACTGGTATCGGCCAGCATGGGTCTGGCACTTGTGCCACAATCCGTGTCGAACCTGATGCGGCCCGGCGTCGAATACCACGCCCTGCGCGATGCCACGCCCCGTGTGGAAACCGGGCTGGCCTGGCGGCGCGACAACGATTCGCCCGTCCTGCGCGGCTTTCTGGACCTGTTAAAAACCTGAGGAAATCCTTGATGCTGACTCACCCGATGCCGAACCCGATCGCCTTTTCGATCGGCCCGCTGGACGTGCACTGGTATGGCCTGATGTACGTACTGGCGTTCGCGCTGTTCGTCGCCCTTGGCCGCGTGCGTATCCGCCAGCCGCACATTGCCGCCCAGGGATGGAAAAAAGAAGATCTCGACGACATGCTGTTTTACGGCATGCTGGGCGTGATCATCGGCGGCCGCCTGGGTGAAGTATTCTTTTACCGGCCCGAGTATTTCTTCCACAATCCGGTCGAGATCCTCAAGACCTGGACCGGCGGCATGTCCTTCCATGGCGGCTTCATCGGCGTGCTGATCGCCATGTCCCTGTGGGCGCGCAAGGCCAAGCGCAACATTATCGACGTGTATGACTTTATCGCCCCGCTGGTGCCGCTCGGCTATGCGTGCGGCCGCATCGGTAATTTCATCAATGCCGAATTACCGGGGCGCCTGGCCGATCCGAGCTTGCCGTGGGCCATGCTGTGGCCGGGCGTGGAAGGTCCGCGCCACCCGTCGCCGCTGTATCAGGCGCTGGTCGACGGCGTGCTTGTGTTCATCATCCTGTGGCTGTATGCGCGCAAGGAACGTCCGCGCTTCGCGGTGGGCGCCATGTTCGCGCTGCTGTACGGCTGCGCGCGTTTCTTTACCGAGTACTTCCGCGTGCCGGACTGGCAGATCAGCGTGGCCGGCGTGCCGATCACCTCGGGTCAAATGCTGTCGCTGCCGATGATCGTCGGCGGTGCGGCGATCATCGCGATGGCCTACACGAGGCGCCGGCAGAATCAGTTAAACGATTTCCACAGCATGTAGGCGGCCAGCGCATACAGCACGATAGCGAAAATGCGCTTGAGCCCGGCCACCGGCATACGGTGCGCCGCACGCGCTCCCAGCGGCGCCATCGTCACGCTCGCCAGGGCGATCACGGCCAGCGCCGGCACATAGATATAGCCCAGCGATCCGGGCGGCAAACCCGGCGCCTTCCAGCCGAAATACACATTCGACAGCGTGCCCGCCAGCGCGATCGGAAAGCCGAGCGCGGCGCTGGTGGCGACCGCATTGTGGATCTTGACGTTACACCAGCTCATGAACGGCACCGAGATAAAGCCGCCGCCCGCGCCGACCAGCCCGGCCACGATACCGATGCCGCCGCCGGCCGCGCTCATGCCCAGAGGACCGGGCAATTCGCGCTGCGCCGCCGGCTTTTTATTTAGCAGCATCTGCGTGGCCGAAAAGGCGACGAACAGCGCAAACACCAGCGCCAGCACGGCGGTATTCATTTGCTTGCCGATCCACGGTCCTATCCACGATCCGACCAGGATGCCCGGCGCGAGCAGGCGCGCGACCGGCCACAGCACCGCACCGTGCGCGTGATGCGCGCGCACCGACGACAGCGACGTGAATAGAATCGTACCGAGCGAAGTGGCAATGGCCATGTGCACCACCAATTCGGGCGGAAACTGGCGCGCGCTGAATATCATCGTAATAAACGGCACCAGCACCATGCCACCGCCGATGCCGAGCAGGCCGGCGGCAAAACCGCCGCCCATTCCCATTAACAGCAGAATGGCGATCAGGCTCCAATCCATCAGCCGCCGCCTTTCAACAAGGCGACGATATGCCGCCATTCGGCCGGCTCCACCGGCGTTATCGACAGGCGGCTGCCCTTTTGCAGCAGGCGCATATGTTCCAGGGCCGGATCGGCACGCATTTCCTTGATGCTTAACAGGCGCGTCTTGCGGATGCCCTTGACGTCGATGCCGATCCAGCGCGGCTGCTCACGCGTGGCCTTGGGATCGTAATAGACACTGGCCGGATCGAACTGGGTCGCATCCGGGTAAGGCGCGCCGACAATTTCGGCGATGCCGGCCACGCCCGGTTCGGCGCAGCTGGAGTGATAGAACAGCACGCCGTCGCCGGGGCGCATGGCGTCGCGCATGAAATTGCGCGCCTGATAGTTGCGCACGCCATACCAGCCCACCGTTTGCTGGGGCGCGGCCATGACGTCGTCGATACTGACGTCGTCCGGCTCGGACTTCATCAACCAATATGCCATCGATCCACCTATCGAAAAATAAAGCGCACATAAAAAAAACGGTTGCGCGGCATAACGCCGGCAACCGTTTTTTGGCAATTAGAGCCCCGCATGTGCCGTTTTTGCCGGCATCCCGAACCTAATGGTTCAAGGTGGTCACAGTTAGTCCAATTTCGGGTTCGTCGGACTAGCGACGCTCACTCCCATCGAACAAATTCCCGCAACCGGTGCACATAAATGGTTCAAGGAATATATGGCAATCGCGAACACCGCAGGGTGGAACGAAGTTTACTCCGATGGGCTCACATGTCAAACGAAATTGGCCGCCTAGAACAGATTTTCTTGCGGCGTGAGGGCGCTATCCAGCACCTGATGCATCACGGCGATCTTTTCCTTGACTTCCAATATCGACATGTCGGACAGCGGACCATGCGGGGTTTTCACCGACAAAAACTCGGCCGCCACGCTGAGCGCGGCCATCACCGCGATGCGGTCGTTGCCCTTGACTTTGCCGGAGTCGCGCAGCGCCGTCATCTTGCCGTCGAGGTAGCTGACGGCTTGCTGCAAGGTGCGCTCCTCGCCTTCCTTGCAGGCCAGGCGGTACGGTTGCCCCATGATGGTCACATCGAGCTGGATCATTGCGCGGCCTCGTTGGTTTGTCCTTCAGCCGGCATGCTCGCCAGCAGCGCTTCGACGCGGCGCTGGGCTTCGGACAGGCGTTCCATGAACGCTTCGTTTTCACGGCTGAGGATAGCGTTGGATTGGCGCAGAGTGGCGTTCTCGCGGCGTAATGACTGGGTCAACTCGGCGAGCCGGTTGATTTTGTCGGACAGGTCTTCGAATTCTGAAATCATCCCGTAACTATAGGGCGGAGGGCGTTTTGCCGTCAACCGAATCAGCATAGGACGCGCAGACACCCTAATCGCATCGAACCTGTTTTTAAACAAGTGATTCTGGTCATGCAGTTTGCGTTGCATCAATCGTGCTGTCGCAAATAAGCGGGATGACAGCTTGAAAATACCCCATACCGTCCCTATAATTAGCACTCGTTAGTAGAGAGTGCTAACAACTCTTTCTAGTGTGTGCCGTGCTCTATCGAGGCGGCCACACGCCCGGGGCGGCTCCGGCCGCTACCACAATAGCTATTCAAACCATTGAATTTAAAGGAGTTTTGCATGAACCTTCGCCCTTTGCACGATCGCGTCATCGTCAAGCGTCTCGACCAGGAAACCAAAACCGCATCCGGCCTGATCATTCCTGATGCAGCCGCCGAGAAACCAGACCAGGGCGAAATCCTTGCCGTCGGCAACGGCAAGGTCCAGGAAAACGGCCAGGTGCGCGCGCTGGAAGTGAAAGTCGGCGACCGCGTCCTGTTCGGCAAATACTCGGGCCAGACCGTCAAGGTCGACGGCGAAGAGCTGCTGGTGATGCGCGAAGAAGACATCATGGCTGTGCTGGTCAAGTAATTGACGCGCCACCACGGACAACCCCACAGAATTCACGGAGAACATAAACATGGCAGCTAAAGATGTAGTATTCGGCGACGCAGCGCGCGCCAAGATGGTTGAAGGCGTCAACATTCTGGCCAACGCCGTTAAAGTCACCCTGGGCCCGAAAGGCCGCAACGTGGTGCTGGAGCGTTCCTTCGGTTCGCCGACCGTCACCAAGGACGGTGTTTCGGTCGCCAAAGAGATCGAACTCAAAGACAAGCTCATGAACATGGGCGCGCAAATGGTCAAGGAAGTTGCTTCCCGCACCAGCGACAACGCCGGCGACGGCACCACCACCGCGACCGTGCTGGCACAGGCCATCGTTCGCGAAGGCATGAAGTTCGTTGCCGCCGGCATGAACCCAATGGACCTGAAGCGCGGCATCGACAAGGCCGTGGCCGCTACCGTGGAAGAGCTGGCCAAGATCGCCAAGCCATGCACCACCACCAAGGAAATCGCCCAGGTCGGTTCGATCTCGGCCAACTCGGACGCGTCGATCGGCGAGCGCATCGCTGAAGCGATGGAAAAAGTCGGCAAGGAAGGCGTCATCACCGTGGAAGACGGCAAGTCGCTGAACGACGAGCTGGACATCGTGGAAGGTATGCAGTTCGACCGCGGCTACCTGTCGCCTTACTTCATCAACAACCCGGACAAGCAAGTTGCCATCCAGGACAATCCATTCGTTCTGCTGTGCGACAAGAAGATCTCCAACATCCGCGATCTGCTGCCGATCCTGGAACAGGTGGCCAAGGCCGGCCGTCCACTGCTGATCATCGCCGAAGACATCGAAGGCGAAGCACTGGCAACCCTGGTGGTCAACAACATCCGCGGCATCCTCAAGACCTGCGCAGTGAAAGCTCCTGGCTTCGGCGACCGCCGCAAGGCCATGCTGGAAGACATCGCCATCCTGACCGGTGGCCAGGTGATCGCCGAAGAAGTCGGCCTGACCCTGGAAAAGGTCACGCTGAACGAACTGGGCCAGGCCAAGCGCGTTGAAGTGGGCAAGGAAAACACCATCATCATCGACGGTGCCGGCCAGGCAGATGCGATCGAAGCGCGCGTCAAGCAAGTGCGCGTGCAGATCGAAGAAGCGACCTCGGACTACGACCGTGAAAAACTGCAAGAGCGCGTGGCCAAGCTGGCCGGCGGCGTTGCCGTGATCAAGGTTGGCGCTGCCACCGAAGTCGAAATGAAGGAAAAGAAAGCCCGCGTGGAAGATGCGCTGCACGCTACCCGCGCTGCTGTTGAAGAAGGTATCGTGCCAGGCGGCGGCGTTGCCCTGCTGCGCGCACGCGCCAGCCTGAACATCAAAGGCGACAACCCGGACCAGGAAGCAGGCATCAAGATCGTCCTGCGCGCCATGGAAGAGCCACTGCGCATGATCGTGCAGAACGCCGGCGAAGAAGCCTCGGTGGTGGTGGCTGCGGTTCTGGCAGGCAAAGGTAACTACGGTTACAACGCTGCCAACGGCACCTACGGCGACATGGTTGAAATGGGCGTGCTGGACCCAGCCAAAGTGACCCGCTCGGCACTGCAGAACGCAGCGTCGATCGCCGGCCTGATGCTGACCACCGACGCGATGGTTTGCGAACTGCCGGAAGACAAGCCAGCCGGCGGCGGCATGGGCGGTATGGGTGGCATGGGCGGTATGGGCGGCATGGACGGCATGATGTAATTCGCGCCGGCCGCGTTTCTCAGCGACCGATCCGAAGCCTGCGAGGTGCTTGCCTCGCAGGCTTTTTTTACGCCCTGCGTATTGTGTTGCTGAGAAATGTCCTTTGGTTTAGTATCCCCGCTCGTCGCTTTCTCGGTTTCATTCATGTCCACCTCTGTTTCGCCCAAGGCCAAAGCCATCGCAGCGGTGATCGTTGCCGTCATCGCCGCGATTGTCACCGTGCTTTTCGGCATGCGCGCGCTCAAGGCGCCGCATGCAGCCGCCCCGGCGGTCGCGGCCGCCGTCGCTCCACCCGAGCCACCGCCGCCCCCCTATGACGGTCCGCGCAGCCAGGACGAGGCGCGCGAACTGCTGGCCAAGCTGCCGGAACTACGAACCTGGTCCGCCCACCTCCAGAAAATGTCGGCCGGAACCGTGCATGGCGATCTGGTGCGCTTCAGTCCAACGCCCAAGACCCTGGACGGCAAGCGCTACTGGCAATTCAGCTATGTGGAAAACCTGCCCGATGCCGCCCGCCGCTGGGAAACCTTTCTGGTTGGCGAAAACACGCCGGAAATTCTGGTCGACGATATCGAATCGGGCACCACGCTCACCCTCGCCAAGTGGCGCGCCGAGAAACATCCGCTGAACCGGATCGCACCGCCGCCGCCGGTGGCCGCAGCGCCCCTCCCCGCCCCCGCTCCCGCGCAATAAGGCGTGTCAGGCTGACAAATCGCGAGGCCGATTTCAGCCTGAGTAACACATTTCGCTCCTAAACCGTTGCTTTTAAAGGAAAAGGCACGGTGTGGAGATTGCCGTCCGACACCATTTGGTCTAGCATTGCCTGAGATCAATACAGGACGTCCCATGGACAAGCACTCCCTTCCCAAGAGAAAGCGGCTATTTCCCGCCGTAGCACTGGCCATTGGCGCCATGTCTGCCCTGTTCGCGGCCTGCGAACCGGTACCCAGCGCCAAGGTGTCGACCGCGTCGGTGCCGACCTCCGTCACCACCTTCCGAACCAAGGAGCAGGCGATGGCCTCGCTGATGGCCTTGCCGGAGCTGAAGGCGTGGTCGGAGCGGATCGACAAGGATTCGGGCGGCAAACTGCATGCGGCCCTGATGGAATACGATACCCAGCCCAAAGTGGTCAGTGGCAAGCGCTACTGGCAATTCAGCTTTGTGGAAAACGGCAGCGACGCCGCACGCCGCTGGGAAAGTTTCCTTGTGTCCGATAGCGGCGAAGACATCCTGGTCGACGATGCCGCCAGTGACAAGGTGCTGACCCTGGCGCAGTGGCGCGCGCAGAAAAAGCCGATGGAGCAGACTGGCGCGCAGTAAGGGGGCTATCGCCGCCGGCCTTGCCATTTCAGCGGCTGGCGCGCAAAAAATATAACTGGATTTCAAGTTTTGTGTTATTCGAATGGACTGTTCCAAAATTGGAAATACGGCCACACTTCGTCCTACGGAAAATTCTGCCAATTTGACACAAACATGAAAATTCACTCTCGCAGCCGCTGTGCCGGCATGGCCGCCTTTCTACTTGCTTCGTCGCTGGCAGCACCAGTGCTGGCGCAGACAGCGGCACCCGCGTTTGCAGGCATTTTCGGCGACCACGCCGTTTTGCAGCGCGGCGAACCCTTGACCATGTGGGGCACGGCAGCCCCCGGGCAACACGTAACGGTGAGCCTGGGCGGCAAGACTGCCGAAGCAAACGCGGGAGCGAACGGCCGCTGGCGGGTGAGCATGCCCGCGATGACGGCTGGCGGACCGCATACCCTGTCCGTCACCGGCGGCACCGGCGCGACGACGCTCAAGGACATCATGATCGGCGACGTCTACCTGTGCGGCGGCCAGTCGAACATGGCGTTTCCGGCGCGGCTTTCCACCGGCGCGTGGCCTGACTTTCCCGCCAATCCGGACCTGCGCTTCATTAATATTCAACTCGCCAGCGCACCCGCCGTCCAGGACGATCTGAAACGGCCAGTGGAATGGAAAGTGGTGTCGCCAAAGACGGCCGGCGAGGCCTCGGCGGTGTGCTACTACATGGCGCGAACACTGCAACAGACCCAGAAGGTGCCGGTCGGTTTCATCGGGTCGAACTGGGGCGGCACCACCATCCAGGGCTGGATCGGCCCGTCATCGCTGAAAACCCTGCCTGCCTACGCCAAGCGGCTTGAGGCGCTGGACGACTTGGCGTCGAATCCCTCCAGAGCGATGGCCGACGAAGCGCGCCGGCACGAGCAATGGTGGGACGCGCATGACCCGCAGGCAAAGGCGCAGCGTGCGTGGAGTTCGCCGGGGTTCGACGACGCCGCATGGCCGAGCCTGACACCGAAGGGATCGTGGAAGGACGCCGGCATCGCCGCGTTGGCGGACTTCGACGGCGCCGCATGGTTCCGCACCACCGTGACCCTGGATGAGGCGCAGGCGCGAGCGGCAAACGCAGTCCAGCTCGGTCCCATCGATACCTACGACAGCACCTGGGTCAACGGCGTGCGCGTGGGCGGCGGCAGTACTGCGTGGGTGTGGCGAGACTATGCCGTTCCCGCCGGCGTATTCAAACCGGGCCGCAACGTGATCGCCATCCACGTTCTCAGTGGCGGCACAGGAGGCGGGCTGACCGGGCTGCCGGAACAGCGCGGCATCAAGACCGGCGACGGGCAGTTTATTGCCCTGTCCGCGCCATGGAAATACAAGCTGGGCATGCGCTCGAAGGGCCTGTCGATCGCGCCGGCGCCGTGGGATATACCGACCAGTCTGTCGACACTCCACAACGCGATGATCGCGCCGCTGGCCGGCTACAAGTTCAAACTGGCGGCGTGGTACCAGGGCGAGTCCAACACCGATGCCGCAAAAGAATATGAGACGCTGCTGCCGCTGCTGATCGCCGATTGGCGCAAGACCTTCGCCCAGCCGGACTTGCCCTTCCTGGTCGTCCAGCTGTCCTCGTTCGGTCCAGTCGCGGTACAGCCCGGGCAATCGAACTGGGCGCAGTTGCGCGAGGCCCAGGCCAGGACCGTTCGCAACGACCGGCATGCCGGGCTGGCCGTCACCATCGACGTGGGCGACCGCACCGACGTTCATCCCGCGCAGAAAGCCGTAGTCGGCGACCGGCTGGCTCGTGCGGCCCGCGCACTTGCCTACGGCGAAGCGATTGCGCCCGGAGGACCGGAAGCGGCCGGCGTGACGCGGTCAGGTGACGACCTGGTAGTCAAATTCAAGAACACCGGCGGCGGCTTGCGCACCTACAGCGCCAGCCATGCGATCGGTTTCGAAGCGTGTGCCGGCGCGGCTTGCCAGTATGTGCTGGCGCTGGCGCAAGGCGACACGGTGACGCTGAAAGGGGCCAACCTGCCAGGCACGACGCATGTCCGCTATGCCTGGGCCGATGCGCCTTACGTGAATCTGTATAGCACCGAGGACCTGCCTGCGGCGCCGTTCGAGATGGAGGTCAAGTAAATGGCCAGTGAAGGGCAACGACTGTACGTGCCGGTCCACTCAGGAAACGTCAACTGATGCGTGGTAGACCACCTTTCGGAGACAGAGGGTGTATTAAAAGATGAGCGGCGATAAGAGACCAGAGTTCGTCGGGAAGAAGTGCTTTGGCCATAGCATCGGTCTGGCTAAGAACAGGCTCGCCATGTTATAGCCGACGTCCAGTTCGGGAGTCCTGCGCAGATGCCTTACACTTTCGAGCGAACAAAGATTCGTCGCCTTAACCTTCCGGAAAAAATGGGGGGGGGCTGAATTGCTATTGAGCATGATAAATTAGTAGAGCTTGGCTAACTCCCCAAACTCATCTGCGCGGGCCGCTCTTGAATTTATCGAGCACTCAAATGACATTTGCCTAGCTAACGTACCACCATTTGGGTCGTAGTAAAAATCACAGTTGGCGTCCGAATACTTTACCCAAAGTCGCTGAACTTCCTGAAGTTTTTTCCTTCTTTGTGCATCAAGTTTGCTTAACAAGATTTTGTAGGAGGAATTGAGTCGCTTGTCTTGCCTCTCATACTCTGCGGACATGCAATCCAATACGGCAGGATCTACAGCTCCGGCCTCGGATAGACAAGCCGAATACTCCTTTGTTGAGGCAGCAAAGCTAGAAGCAGAGCAGAATACGGTAGTCGTCAATACCGACGCGTAGAGGATTTTCTTCATATTCCAATTCGTAGGATTCACTATAGAGCCCGCTTTTGGCCGACAGCCGATAGCACGAAACTAGCTCACGCAATGCGGAGTGGCCGCACTCGCTCCTTGCTCAGTATACATCTTGCTCAAATGGAGGTCGGAAGTGCCAAGCATTTACGCTGAGGCCGGCAAGCAGGCCAGGGCGGAAACAACGATGGCGGTCACCATAGCTTGCAATACTTTCATTTTATCCTTGAGTCTCGGTCGAGTTCCGAGCGTCTGACAGGCCAATTCCTGTCATCGATCTCATGTTGAGAAAGTTTGCAAACTTTCAAGGCCAGCCGTTGCGATCAGGTTTTGTTAGCCGTTCTAAATGTCCAGATGCGAAATCATCAAGCGCGTGGCATCGGCATCGGCACCCTCCTGCTCGCGGCCCAGCGAAATTCCGACCGACATAATATCGATCAGCAGCAGCTGCAGAATTCGCGAAATCATCGACAGAAAAGTGGTGCTGTCCTCGCTGTGATCGACCGCCAGGCACACGGTGGCCTTCCTGGCCAACGGCGACTTGCTGCTGGTGATCGCGATGACTTCAGCGCCCGACGCGAGCGCCGTATCGACCGCCGCCAGCAACTCCGGCAAGCGGCCTGACGACGAAATCGCCACCACCACATCGCCCGGATTGAGCAGCCCGGCCGCCAGCGTAAACAGATGCGAGTCGCCATACGACGACGTCGGAATGCGGAAGCGGAAGAACTTGTGCTGGCCATCGAGCGCCACCACGCGCGAGGCGCCCATCGCATAGAACTCGACCCGTCTGGCCTTGCGCAGCAGCGCGATGGCGCGGTCGATCGATTGCACGTCGAGCTGGTCGCGAAACCTGAGGATCGCCGACACGGTATTGTCGATCACCTTGGCCGACAGGTCATGCGTGCTGTCCGACACGCGCACCTGGCTGTGACGCACCGGAATGGTTCCGGTCAGGCTGGAGGCGAATTTCAGTTTGAAATCAGCCAGGCCGAGAAAACCGAGCGAGCGGCAAAAGCGGATCACGGTCGGCTGGCTCACATCGGCCAGCCGCGCGATTTCTGCAATCGGTTCGCCGAGCACCTTGCGCGGATGGTCGATCACCAGAGTCGCCACGCGCTGCTCGGCCGGCGAGAGTTCATGCTGCAGTTGCTGCACCCGCTCCATCAGGGTGTTGGCGCCGGTACGCCCGCGCAGGTGCTCGGACAGGATCGACGCCAGCCCATGAAACGCCGGGTTCGGCGTCATGATCACGAAGGTCGGAATTTCGGCCAGATAGGATGTAAAACGGCCCTTGGCTTCGAAGCGCTTGCGAAACGACGAAGTGGCGAACCATTCGCCCAGGCGCGGCACGATGCCGCCGCCCACGAATATGCCGCCGATCGCGCCCAGCGTCACCGCCAGGTTGGCTGCGGCGCCACCGAGCATGCCGCAGAAGCAGTCGAGCACTTCCAGGCACAGCGCATCCTTCTTCTCAAGCGCGCCGGCGATGATCTCGGGCGAGGTCAATGGCGCCACATCCTGCCCGTTGCGCAACGCGAGCGCGCGGTAGACGATTTCCATGCCGGGACCGGAGATGAGGCGCTCGTTCGATACGTGCGGCCACTCCTTCCACGCATACTGGAGAATGGCGAACTCGCGCTCATCGGCAGGTGCGAAATTGGCGTGGCCGCCCTCCGAGCCCAAGGTGACGAAGCCGTCGATGGTCGGGATCACCCCCGAGCAGCCAAGACCGGTGCCCGGCCCCAGCACCCCGATGACGGCGTTGGCCGCGGCTTTGCCCCCGCCCACCTGCACCAGACCGGATGGCGGCAGGTTCGGCAGCGACATCGCCAGCGCCGTGAAGTCGTTCACGATCAGCAGAGTGCTCAGTCCCAGCGCGCGGCGCAGCTCGTCGGTCGAGAACTGCCAGTCGCGGTTGGTCATGCGGATGAAGTCGCCGTCGATCGGATTGGCCAGCGCGAAGGCCGCATGATGCAGCCGCACGCCTTCATGATCGGCCAGATAGGCACGCAGCAGCGGCACGATGCCGCTGTAATCGTCGCATTGGAGCACGCGCACCGAGCGCACCACTCCCGGTGCGGTTTCCAGCGCAAAACGTGCGTGGGTGGCACCGATGTCGGCTAGCAGACGAGGCCCGTCTGCGTAGGCCGTACGGCTATATTTTTGTTCGGATTCGGATATCTCGGTCATCGCCACCGGTTACTATCAGGTGACGACGGTCGGTGCGGTACGGCCGGTGCGCTGCTCGATCTGGGCCAGCTCGTGAGCGATCGCAATCAGGCCGGCCAATGCCTGCTGGGTCGGTACGTCGTGGCGGCCTGGATCGGCCTCGTACTTTTCCAGGTACAGGCGGATGGTGGCGCCTTCGGTACCGGTCCCCGAAAGGCGGAACACGATGCGCGAGCCATCGTCCATGACGATCCGGATACCCTGTCTGGTCGACACCGAATGATCGACCGGATCGGTGTACGCGAAATCGTCGGCCAAAGCGACGCGGAAGCCGCCCATCTGGCGGCCCGCCAGTTGCGGCAGCTGCGCACGCAGGCTGGTCATGATGGATTCGGCGGCGGCGCTGTCGACGGCTTCGTAGTCATGGCGCGAGTAGTAGTTGCGGCCGAAGCGCGTCCAGTGTTCGCGCACGATCTGCTCCACCCCTTTGCCGCTCGCGGCCAGCAGATTAAGCCAGTACAGCACGGCCCACAAGCCATCCTTCTCGCGGATGTGGTTCGACCCGGTGCCATAGCTCTCTTCACCGCACAGCGTCGCCATGCCGGCGTCAAGCAGGTTGCCGAAGAATTTCCAGCCGGTCGGGGTTTCGAAGGCGGGCACGCCGAGCGCCTTTGCCACACGGTCGGAGGCGGTCGACGTCGGCATCGAACGGGCGATGCCCTTGATGCCGCCGCGGTAGCCCGGTGCCACGGCCGCGTTGGCGGCGATGATGGCCAGGCTGTCCGACGGGGTGACGTCGATGCCGCGCCCGACGATCATATTGCGGTCGCCGTCGCCGTCCGATGCCGCGCCGAAGTCGGGCGCGTTTGGACCGGACATCAGGCCGATCAGCTCGGCCGCATTGACCGGGTTAGGGTCCGGGTGGCCGTTGCCGAAGTCTTCCAGCGGCACGCCATTGATCACGGTGCCCACTGGCGCGCCCAGCATGCCTTCGAGAATGGCCTTGGCGTACGGGCCCGACACCGCATGCATGCCGTCGAAGCGCATGCTGAAGCCGCGCGCGAACAGCGCCTTGATGGCGGCAAAGTCGAACAGGCTGGCCATCAGCCCGGCGTAGTCGGAAACCGAATCGATGACCTCCACCGTCATCTGCTCGATGGTGCACGTGCCCAATACATCCAGGTTCGGCGCGGCCGCATCGCTGATGCTGTACTGGGTGATCGACTGGGTGTGGGCGTAAATGGTTTCGGTGATTTTCTCCGGCGCCGGGCCGCCGTTGGCGATGTTGTACTTGATGCCGAAGTCGCCATCGGGTCCGCCCGGGTTATGGCTGGCCGACAGCACGATGCCGCCCATCGCGCCGCGCTTGCGGATCACGCAGCTGACCGCGGGCGTGGACAGAATGCCGCCCTGCCCCACCAGTACCCTGGCAAAGCCGTGCGCCGCCGCCATGCGCAGAATGGTCTGGATCGCGATGCGGTTGTAGAAGCGACCGTCGCCGCCCAGCACCAGGGTCTGGCCGGAGCAGTCGCCGAGGGTGTTAAAGATCGACTGAACGAAGTTTTCGAGATAGCCCGGACGCTGAAATTCGGTGACTTTCTTGCGCAGCCCCGAGGTGCCGGGGCGCTGTCCAGAAACCGCCTTCGTATTAACTTTATTGATCGTCATGTCCGCTCCGATTGCAAAGGTCATAGCTTAGTGGATTGTGCAACCGTTAACAATACTGCGCGGTATGAAATTATGGCGCCCCTTTCGCGCGTTCCGGCATGGCTGATCGGTTCGGCTGCGTCCAATACGGCCCTACCTCGGCATAACCATGCTTGCGATAGACGCGCACCGGCCGCAGGTTCGCGCGCCGCGTTCCCAGTCACCGCATACGTTGCCGAAGGTGCGCGCTGCGTGCTCGACAGGATACATAATAAATTGATAAACTTTCCATGTTATTAAGTGATTGTACGGTCGCGCGCTAGCGATCAGCGTTCCCAAGCGCCAGTGAGTCAGTCTATTACTTTGTCGCATGGTTCGAGGCACCACGCCCTGCCCCGGGCCACAAAATCATACAGGAAACGCGGATGGACAAGGACATATCGAGGTTTCATTTCTGGGGAGAGCTGGAACGCAATGAGG